>NZ_AGIK01000001.1:944404-1259206 GCF_000230675.1 Synechococcus sp. WH 8016
AAAGCCAGGCAAACCACGAACTGACCGTTCAACGCAGCAACCCAGGTCTTACCCCTTTGAAATGGTTTCAGTCATTTAAGGAGGAACCATGCGTCCCCTCCATCAGGGTCTCGGCAGGACTTGGACTTTTTGCCATCGGGCGATTAGGGGCCTATCACTTTCGTTGTTGATATCTGCTTCAGCAGGGTTTGCTCAATCAACCCTTCTCGAGAGTGTCAAACGAAACCCAGCGGAAGCCAAAGCGATGTGTCAGTCGTTCAAAGCCATGAACAGCAATGGCCAGTCCGCACTGTCACCCGAAGCGATCAATCAGCTGGCAAGTCAACGCAACCTCAGCACCAATAACGCTGAAATTTTGGCTACTTACGTGATCGGATTGCACTGCTCGGATGTTCGCTGATCAGATGTTGTCTGATCAAAAGTTCAAGGATCCAGAGTGCACTGATCAACAGTTCATAGACGCGACTTTGATCACTCCTGATGGCGTGAATCTGGTCGCGCGCATCTGGACACCGCAGGGGGCCGGTCCTTGGCCCACCCTGCTGATGAGACAACCCTATGGGCGGGCGATTGCTTCCACGGTGACCCTCCCCCACCCGCTCTGGTGGACCGACCAAGGGTTTGCAGTCGTCGTCCAAGACGTCCGCGGCCAGGGTAGCTCTGAGGGAACATTTCAAGGATTCGGCCAAGAAGCTCTCGACACCGCCGCGACCCTTACGTGGCTCCGCGAGCGGCCCGAATGCAACGGACGCATCGGCCTGTACGGACTGTCCTATCAAGGGCTGACCCAGCTGCTCGCACCAGCGGATTGCCAGGCTCCTGACTGCCTTGCGCCAGCCATGTGTGGCTTAGCTGAACGGGAGGATTGGAGTTGCGAAGGCGGCGCCCACTGGTGGCACCTCGGCGTTGGCTGGGGGTTGCAGCTGGCAGCCCTTCAGGCCAAGCGCCGCAACGATTCTGGCGCCTGGAACGAGATCTACAGCGCTTTGGTGGAAGGTCGCTATCTACGCGAAGGCGTCGAGCTCTTAGAGCGACATGACCCCCAGGGAATGGCTTTGCGCTGGTTGCGACAACCGGCAGATCAGGACGAGCGCTGGATTCTCCATCGCCCAGCGCAAACCTGGCTCCAGAAACCCATGCTGCTGATCGGCGGCTGGTGGGATCCCCATCTGCGGGGTCTCCTCGACCTTCTCCAAACGGCCCGATCCAGCGGCGGCAACCCCGAACTGCACATCGGCCCCGCCACCCATCTGCAGTGGTGGCCGGGAACGACCCAGCTTCTGCTGGATTTTTTCAATCAACATCTCAAACATCCCCCAACCCCCAGCCAAGACAAAACAACTGCGATCAGGCTTTGGGATCTAGGCGATGGGACCTGGTCAGGTCAGAGCGGAAACGAATGCAGCAAGGCCTCTTGGCATCTCCACAGCAATGGTTTGGCTTGCCTTGATGCCACCGATGGGCAATTGCTCGATGCCACGCTGCCTGGATCAGGAACCTGCGTCATCGTTCATGACCCATGGCGACCAGCACCGGCAGTTGGTGGGCATTTGAGTCCCACGGCGGGGCCGTGCGATCGGAAAATCGTTGATCAACGCTCGGACGTGGCCGTTTTTAGTTCCGAACCGCTCAAAACAGCTGTCCAGCTCTGCGGTCGCCCCCTTTTGAAACTCAAGGTATCCGCCGATCAGCCAGCCTTTGACCTCTGCGCGGCCGTGTCAAAACTCCCTGCTGATTGCGATGAGGTGCAGCAGATCTCAACCGGTGTGTTGCGGGTTCGACGGGACTTTGATGAGCCATCCAGCCCCATCACCCTGGAACTGCAGCCGCTGCTCGTGAGCTTCCAGCCTGGAGATCGGCTGCGTCTCTCACTTGCAGGGGCCTCATGGCCAGCCATCGCTGTCAATCCAGGAGCTGGTGACCAACGCTTTGGCCCCCCCACGAGCGATTGCCGCGTCATCACCCTTTGCCTGCAGCTGGATGGGGCGACACTGCAAATGGCGCCACTGCTCGTTCCCCAAGCCGGATGAACTCCGGCAAACTAAGTCCATTGTCGCTCCACGTTCATGAAGCTCTCCTCCTGCCTTCTGGTCTGCGCTCTCGCGGCACCGATGCTGCAGGCGTTCCCTGTGCCAGCGGCACGAGGAGAACAGCTTTTAGCCCAGGGAGCGTTGGCGCCACGCACCCCACTGAGTGCCAGTGAGGCCAGTGAAGCAGCAGATGCACTCCTGAAAGCGCTGCAAGCCCGTAACGCCCAGGCTTTGTTTGATCGCCTATCAACGCCACTGCAAAACGCAACCACCGTTGAAGCCGTCAAGGGGCGCTTGAACAAGGCTCATCGCATCAAATCCACCCGTGTTGTGGCGATTTATCCAGGGATCGATGACACCACCGTCGATGTCATTGCCCAAACCGAGCAAGGCAGCAAAGAACTGCTTCTCGTTCTCGACGATGAAGGCAAGCTCGTGGCCTGGAAATGGTTAGGGGAAACGCTGCCGATCGAGACAACCGCTCTGAAATTTGTGCGTGATCTCGACGCACAACGCTGGATTGCAGCTCGCTACTACCTTTCGCTCGATTTTCAAAAAGAAATCTCCCCAGAAGATCTGGAACGTAAGTGGAGCAAATTAAGCCGCGTCCTGGGAGGCGTGAAGCGGATAAAAAATGCTGTCATCTCAAGCAAAGGGGCCGATCAACAACTCGTTTTGGTCACCATTGAATTTGGAACCGTGACCGACAACTTGTTCGTCATCTTCGATGGCCAAGGCCGAATCATCAATGTGGACTTCTCTGAGGATCTGGTCTGATCCCAAAAACTCAGCACATTCCATGCAGCCAAGGCGGGTTTTCCGCTTAAGCTCCCGGGCTAACGAAGACCATCCCCCTGCATGACCGGCGCTGTTCTCGACTGGATGGTTCAGGACAGCCAGAGGCTGGCTGAATGCCGACACGACCATCCCTTCTCTCTTTTGGGGCCCCAACAGCTGGAGTCGGGCCAATGGGTCGTGAGAGCTTGGGTTCCCGAAGCTGAAACCGTTGAGTTGATCCTCAATGGCGAACGCCTATCGATGCAAACGCCTCATCACCCATGGGTTTTTGAGGCCGAATGTTCTCGGGATCCAGGCCATAACTACAAATTGCAGATCCGCCGTGGCGGGATCGAACACGAACAATTCGATCCTTGGGCTTTTCGGCATGAGTGGATGGGCGAGATGGATCGCCACCTCTTTGCAGAGGGCAATCACCATCACATTTGGCGTCGGATGGGAGCCCACCGCTGCCAACAAGGTGGCATTGAAGGTGTGATGTTCTGCCTGTGGGCACCGAATGCACTCACCGTCAGCGTGATCGGAAATCTCAATTCATGGGATGGCCGCTACCACCCCATGCAGCAGAGACTGGGCGGCATCTGGGAGTTGTTCGTTCCTGAGCTTGAGGAAGGACACTTTTACAAATATGAGATCCGCACCCAAGACGGCCACTGTTATCAGAAGGCTGACCCCTATGGCTTCCAGCATGAAGTCAGGCCTGATACCAGCTCAATCGTTAGTCATCTCGACGGATTTCAGTGGAGTGATGACGCCTGGATCAGTAGCCGAGATCGTAGGAACCCTCTCGATCAGCCGATCTCGGTCTACGAGATGCACCTTGGCAGCTGGATTCACGCCTCAGCAGACGATCCATTCATCGAAGCCGATGGAACGCCACGCCCACCGGTGCCTGCGGCCGATCTCAAGCCAGGGGCCCGTCTGCTCACCTACCCAGAGCTTGCCGATCGTCTGATCCCTTACGTCAAAGAGCAAGGATTCAGCCACATCGAATTGATGCCGATCACAGAGCATCCCTTCGATGGTTCATGGGGATACCAAGTCACCGGTTGGTACGCACCCACAAGCCGCTACGGCACTCCCGACGAATTTCGCGCCTTCGTCGATCGCTGCCATGCCGAGGGCATCGGAGTGATTATCGATTGGGTGCCTGGTCACTTCCCCAAAGACAGTCATGGGCTTGCCTTCTTCGATGGCTGCCACCTGTACGAACACGCCGACCCACGGATTGGCGAGCACAAGGAATGGGGGACCCTGATCTTCAATTACAGCCGCAATGAAGTTAGAAACTTCCTTGTTGCCAATCTCGTTTTCTGGTTTGACCAATTCCATATCGATGGCATCCGAGTGGATGCGGTGGCATCGATGCTCTACCGAGATTATTTGCGGCCTGATGGTGAGTGGCTAGCGAACGAACACGGGGGTAGAGAAAACACGGAAGCGGTGCGCTTCCTTCAACAAGCCAATCACGTCCTGTTTGAGCATTTCCCCGGTGCTCTCTCGATCGCCGAAGAATCCACCACTTGGCCCATGGTGACTCAGCCCACAGAGAGTGGTGGCCTGGGCTTCAACCTCAAATGGAACATGGGTTGGATGCACGACATGCTCGATTATTTCGAGCTGGATCCGTGGTTCCGCCAGTTTCATCAAAACAACATCACGTTTTCGATCTGGTACACGTACACCGAAAACTTCATGCTTGCCCTCAGTCACGACGAAGTCGTGCATGGCAAGAGTCATCTTCTGCACAAGATGCCCGGTGATGACTGGCAGAAGTACGCCAACACGCGGGCCTTACTGGCCTACATGTGGACGCACCCAGGCAAGAAAACGATCTTCATGGGCATGGAGTTCGGCCAACGTGCTGAATGGAACGTGTGGGGAGATCTCCAGTGGGATTTGCTGAACTACGAGCCGCACGCGGGCGTGCACCGAATGGTGAGAGAACTAAATGCGCTCTATAAAAAAGAGCCTGCTCTCTGGCAGGACGATTTTGATCAGTACGGCTTCCAGTGGATCGATTGCAATGACAATCGCCATTCCGTGATCAGTTTCATGCGCCGAGAAAGCACAAGTGGCTCCTGGCTTGTGGTCGTGGCCAACTTCACCCCCCAAAGCCATTCCCATTACAGGGTGGGAGTTCCCATCTCTGGCTTCTACGAAGAGATCTTCAATACGGATGCTGCCAAATACGGCGGCAGCAATCTTGGAAATCTTGGTGGCAAGCCCTCCGATGAGTGGGGCATCCATGGTTACGACAACTCCCTAGATCTCTGCCTGCCACCGCTCAGCCTGATGGTGTTTAAGCACGACCCCAAAAAAAGTTTGGCTGAAGTCTCCGTCAAAGAGAGTGCTTAGGTTCAGGTGATGTGACAAAACTGCCCGGATCGCCGTAAAACACAGCGTTTTGGTCAGTTTCGTCAGGTAGGTTGCCGCCTTGATCTGCACGCATTCATGAGCGAGACCCTGCCCCTACTGCTCCGTGCCGCCCGCGGAGAAGCGGTAGAGCGTCCTCCTGTCTGGATGATGCGCCAGGCAGGTCGCTACATGAAGGTCTATCGCGACCTTCGCGATCGCCACCCAAGCTTCCGTGAACGATCTGAGAACCCGGATCTCTCCTATGAGATTTCGATGCAGCCGTTCAAGGCCTTCCAGCCGGATGGGGTGATTCTGTTTTCAGACATTCTGACCCCACTTCCTGGCATGGGGATCGAGTTCGACATTGTTGAGAGCAAAGGCCCTCAAATTGGCGATCCGATCAGGAGCCTCAGTCAAGTTGAAGCTCTGAGACATCTTCAACCTGAAGAAAGCATGCCGTTTGTGGGCGAAGTGCTTGGCCGCCTGCGCAGCAGTGTTGGCAATCAGGCTGCCGTCCTCGGGTTTGTAGGGGCACCCTGGACCCTTGCGGCCTACGTCGTGGAGGGCAAAAGCAGCAAGAACTATGCGGTCATCAAAAAGATGGCCTTTCAGGAGCCAGCACTCCTGCACAAACTCCTCGATCACTTCGCGACATCGATTGCCACCTACCTCCGCTATCAAATTGATTCCGGAGCCCAGGTCGTACAAATGTTTGACTCCTGGGCCGGGCAACTCAGCCCCGCCGATTACGACACCTTTGCTGCGCCGTATCAGAAAAAAGTTGTCGATCTCGTCAAACAAACGCATCCCGACACCCCCTTCATCCTTTACATCTCTGGAAGTGCCGGGGTCTTAGAGCGAATGGGTCGCACAGGTGTCGACATCATTTCTCTGGATTGGACGGTGGACATGGCTGAAGGACTTGCGCGCCTTCCTGACCACATCGGCGTCCAGGGCAACGTGGATCCAGGACTGCTCTTTGGCACACCTGAGGCCATTCGCGATCGCATCGATGATTGCGTGCGCAAGGCCCGTGGCCGCCGCCACATCCTGAACCTGGGCCATGGAATTCTGCCTGGAACGCCTGAGGAGAACGGCCGCGCTTTCTTTGAAGCCGGCAAGACCGTCATGGATCGAATCGGGGGGGCTGATTGATCCAGGCACCCGAACGAATCCTGATTACCGGCGCTAGTGGTTGCGTCGGCCAGTACACAGCAGCTTGGCTACTGGAAAATTCTGATGCCGAGTTGCTGCTTTGGCTGCGTGATCCAGCCAAACTTTCGGCGATCTCAGCGGATCAACCGCGTGTACGCCTGTTAATCGGTGATCTTCGAGAAACAGACCGATTTGCCAGCGAACTCTCCACTGTGACCAGGGTGATTCATACGGCCACCGCATGGGGAGATCCTGAACGTGCCCACCAGGTCAATGTTGTTGCCGTCAAGCGGATGCTGGCCCTGCTGAATCCAGCCGTCGTAGAGCAAATCATCTACTTCTCTACCGCCAGCATTCTCGATCGTTCGTTGCAGCCGCTCCAGGAAGCCCTGGCCTACGGCACCGAATACATTCAAACCAAGGCGCAATGCTTGAGGGAGCTGGAACAACACCCCTTGGCTGAACGCATTGTGGCCGTGTTTCCAACATTGGTCTTCGGCGGAAGGGTGGATGGAACAAGCCCCTTCCCCACGAGTTACCTCACGGAAGGCCTAGCAGAAGCCAGCAAATGGTTATGGCTGGCTCGCTGGCTGAGAGCCGATGCCAGCTTTCATTTCATCCATGCGGCTGACATTGCAGCCATCTGCGGAATCCTGGCGACCACGCCTCATCAACCGAATCCAGAACCTGGCCAGGGACCCGTCCGCAGACTTGTGATGGGGCAACCATGGATCAGCGTGAACGATGCTGTTGCCACCCTCTGCCGCTGGAGAGGTGTTTCACGAACTCCTGGGATCCCCCTTTGGAGCTGGCTGATTGAAGGCTTGATCAAGATCCTTCCGATCGAAATCAACGCATGGGATCGCTTTTCCATCCACCAGCGCCACTTCGTTCATGATCCCGTCACCCAGCCTGAACGCTTTGGAGGTCGCAGCCATGGACCAGACCTTGAAACAGTTCTGATGGATTCGGGCCTTCCACACCGTGGAAGCATCTGAACAGCGTTAAACTGATCGCAGTGTTTATGAGCTCATGATCAGCCGTTTGCGTTCTCTCCTCTCAGCCGCGATTGCTTTCGCTCTCGTTCTCGGGTTAGGTGTTGGCACAGCCAACGCTGCCACTGTTGAAGTGAAGCTCGGTACAGATTCCGGAATGCTGGCTTTCGAGCCAAACACTCTGAATATCAAAACGGGTGACACAGTCAAATTCGTCAACAACAAGCTGGCCCCCCACAACGCCGTGTTTGATGGCCATGACGAACTGAGCCACAGCGATCTTGCGTTTGCTCCCGGCGAGTCATGGGAAGAGACCTTCACTGAAGCTGGAACCTTCGACTTCTACTGCGAGCCACACCGTGGCGCCGGCATGGTTGGCAAAGTCATCGTTGAATGATCGTTTAGATCAGCAGTTGAACACAAGTCCGGTGAGCGTTTTAACAGATGCGCACCGGGCTCTTTTTTTGTCCCCTGAAATGGATAGGGTTTAAGAAAGTCACGCCGATGGTGATGCTTAATCCCATTTCCCTGTTTGCTTTGATGCTCTGCATCAGCCTCAACCTCTTGGGAGTCTCGCCTGCATTTGCGGCCAGCACTCCTGCCGTTGACCTCGATCATGGTGGCCAACTGTTTTCAGCCAATTGTGCTGCCTGTCATATGGGCGGTGGCAACGTGATCAGTGCCTCCAGAACCTTGAGTCAAAGTGATCTGCAAGCGCATCTCAATGAGTACGGCGACGATCACATCGAGGCCATCGAGCACCAAATTGAAAACGGAAAAAATGCGATGCCCTCGTTTGTAGGGAAGTTGAGCGAACAAGACATCATTGATGTGGCTGCCTACGTAGAACTGAAGGCTGAAAAGGGCTGGCAACGATGAGCCGAGAGGGTTGGAAAGACTTTTTGCACGCTGCAGAACGAAGTCCCGCTCTTCAGCGTGAGCTCAACGCCTGCAAGGAAACACAAGACATCATTCAGATTGGCAAGCGGCTTGGTTTTGCCTTGTGCTTGGACGACCTCAACCATGACGCGCAAGCCGAAGCCATTGGCAAGTGGTTCGAGCAAAGCACAATCCAATAATCAGCAAAACCACCACGTCACATCCTAAAAATCTCGGCCTTAGAGTCATTAGGTATTAAGGACATCAAGACGTTGATCAAAGCGAATGCAATGACCAGCGAACAGTTGGATCGTGTGATTGAGATGGCCTGGGAAGACCGCACACCATTCGAGGCGATTGAATATCAGTTTGGTCTCATGGAGAAAGATGTGATCAGCTTGATGCGACAAACCTTAAAACCAGGATCCTTCCGTAGCTGGCGTCAACGCGTTTCAGGCCGCAAAACCAAGCATGCGGCCACCAGCCGTTCCAACCGCTTTAAAGCAGCCTGCCACCACTAAGCAACACCGCAAATTCAATCCTTTGATTGATTGCTTGAGCGACTCGCAATCTTGGCATCTGCCCAACGTGAGAAAAAATAAACGGCAATAAACATCGGCAGGTAAGCAACCCACATATTGTCTAGCTCCAGTCCGCTGTTGTTAACGAGAACCAAGCCTCCATAGCCAACAACAAAATAAATACCAGCTCGGCGAAGAGCTCCAACCTGTTTAGGATTCATTGAAATCAACCAAGGAATCCTCACGCTAATAGATTCTTCCATCACGGGCATCCATCTCCACCCAACCAAGAAGCAGCATCCACAATCCCAACAGCGATCCAGGGTGCCATGGGTCTCCTGAGCAAACCCTGGCCATGAGGAGTGAACTCCCATCAACGAGGCAGGGACAGTCTCTTGAACAAGATATCCAAGAAGCAGCAGGTCCATTTCAGAGCCAAGCTTCGGAGGATGCCTAAGAGCGTAGAAACAGGCTCAACAGCACAATCCTTGAAGCAAAAGAGATAGAAAGTATTTGTTAGGCTCAAAAGATCCATCAAAAGCTACGAACCAACAAGCCAAGAGACAACTACGACAACACAAACAATCATGACCGAATAATTATTTCATGAACATGCGTTCCACGAGTCAAGAATAAAGCAACTTCCTATTAAGCGATGCATGCTCCAACCAAAAATAATCCATGCAAATGCACATTATCAGACATGCAACAGACGAAAGCTCGATGCCAAAAACTTTTTCTAGGCAATTATTGAGATAGGTTGGCTTCGTGAAACCAGAAGGAAAGAAATGACTGACATCCAAAACCGCCCAAGCCCAAGCGAAATGACCTACGCGCAAGCCTGGGAGGAATATCAAAACAATGGCGAGGCCTGGAGAACCGAGCATGATGAAGCCCTTCAGCAAGTGCGCTTAGACATGCCTGAAGCCGGCTCCGGCGCACTTGTGGAAGCGGGACTGATCATGGCAGCTCGGCCCATTGGTCAACGCCAAGAAGCACTCAGCCGGTGGCACGAATTCTTCGAAAGCGACAAAAAGACGAATGCTTTAAATGGTTATCCATCCGGACACCCCAAATCATGCAACTAAGGCACCTATTTCTTTTGATCAAAAAGAAGAGCGTATTACCGTAATTTTTCTTGCTTTTATCAACAAAAGATGCCGCCTATTAACGCTTGAAGAAGCAAGCCTGCATAGCCATGAAAAATACAATTAATACTGTGATTTGTTTAATTATTTTATCTTGACACACCTCACCATTCAGTACTTGACGAGCCTTCATATCACTTTCGAACAGCCTCCAACACGGCAAGATACAGATCCTCGTCAATCTCGCGGATGTAGAAATCGACTTAAGTCCCTTACTTATTTTTTAGATAGCGTGCATAAAATGTGCATAGAAGCAGCAAGTTAGAGGCAATCAAAGGCACAGTGAGGGCTTACAGCCACCTGACATCAAATGATCCCAATAGGGCATGAGTAAACAACTGACGACGGACAAAGGCTGACAGCAGAAAGCTCTGTTCAAAGAATGGTTAGAGCCAAAGACCTCTATGAGCAAAGAGACAGAGACACAGACGCCCTTAGCCGAGGCAGTTGATGGGATGGTGATCACGGAAGAAGACCTCGAAGGGGCTGGAACTGGTGAGGTCGATCAATCGAGCATCATTTCTTTTGTGATGGAGGCTGTTGAAGCAAAGGGATACAAGCTTGAAGGCAGGGGTCGAGCGACTGGCGGCCAAACATTCCATATCGGTGGTGAGGACGAGTTTGAGTGGTCCGATATGGATGACAACAAAGGAATACTGATTGAGAAGAAACCCATACGCATAGGCATGTATACGATCAAAGAATTATTGGATTTAGGCGATGTTAAGGGCACCCAATACCTACAAGACAGGGTCACGGAAATACTCTCTGGACTTGCAGAAGTCTCTGTAGAGAGAGCAGACAAGTATTTCAAGGCGTTGGGGGAGGCGTATAAGGAATATGACGAGGACTTCTGTGAAGCGCGATCGTTTGTCTTAGAGGAATCAGACGACGCTGAGGAGATGACAAAAATCGATGATGACCTTTACGGAGAGGTCTATGACCGACTTCAAATCCCGAAAGACAACCCAGACGAAACACTGATCTTCTGGCTCGCGGAAGCATGGGATGAGGGTCTGGAACAAATCGTGACGGGCTACTGGGTGCCGGAGGTCAAGAGCAACGAATTCGAACCACTGCCTGAGGCAGGCGACGCCACATCCATTGGCTTTACACAAGAGGACCTGGACGAAGCTCAAGTCCCAGGCATTGAGTCATTCGACGATATTCCTGAGATGAGCGATGACGGGGCTGCAATGTTGGCCGGTTCCCTATACACGGCCATTTACGGCATCAAGGTCGAAAACCAACACTGCTCGGAATTTGACCATGGAGTGCCTTATTGGCAGGGCTTCGTCAATGAGATGCACTGGAGGTTTGAGCTTGATGGCGACACCTGGTTGTTCTGCGTGGCACACAGCCCAGATGACCTGTGACAAGCCAGTTGGTTACATCGATAGCCACTTGAAGGACTAATCACTATTGACCCCCTCACCTAAACAACAAGCCTGAGGACTGACAAATGGCTGGATTCAAAGACGAGATCACCAGAGACGACGGCTACTCCTATCGAGTCAGCAACGAGATCTTTAAGCGTGACAAATCCTTCAAAGAGATGACACCAGAAGAAGCTGCGGAATCACTGAGAGGAGAGGACAAAGATCGATGGAAGATGCAAAACGCATGGGCATCTGCCAAGGGAGAAGCACCGACATTGCCTTCCTTAGAAAAAATGCTGACACCAAAAGAGGACAAAGGTCTCTTTTGCCACAAGGGGAAAGCAAGGGGAGACATGCAGATGATTGTTTGGCAAAACGGCTTTTGGTCGGCACTTGTGAATGTCGATGAGCCAGGGAGACCGAACTCGAAGTATCCGATGTGGAGCTTGTCGGTGCTTGTCGGCAATGCCTACAAAACTGACGCAGCAGATATACGAAAAGTAATTGTCGCAATCCACGGAGAAGACGGATACGAGCAATGGAAAAAGGCCGTGCTGGCAGACAAGACAGGGCTCCACTCAGTGCTCGACGGTCTCGCTGACTGGTGCGGACAAAAGAAGAAAGTCGCTATCAGCTACACGTCATCACCATCGTCAGAACGTTTGCTGAAGTCATGCGGCATTCGCGTCCAACGTGATTGGGCATTTATTTATCCCCACTACAAGGGTCATTGGGGACCACGAGAAAACGACTGACCACTATGGAACTCACCTCTAAGCAACAGACCAATCTCGACTCCATCATCGAGATGCTTCCTGACATCCTTAGCGATGACTTGCCTGATGTCACTGACCCAAGCAAATTCGTTCAGATCATTTTTGATATCGAATCAGATGACCCTGAAGAAATCGCTATCGCTACCAAAGTGAGTGACCAACAAGAGAGTGAGATGGCCGGAGCTGTGCTGATCAAAAACTTGCCGAGCATTGGCAACGCACCAACTATTCAGCTCTACGCAATGGATATTCGGCGCTAATAGCAATTCGTTCACCCTTTTAGGGGAGCAAAAGTAATGCCAAATCACCCATTTGGGGGATATACATAGTCACTCAACATGGCATACTTAATACATGGAAAGGCAATCAACTCTTTCCACTATTCACAACTAACCAAGTTACAAGATGACTAACTCCAACGAATACGCAAACATTCTCGACACACTAAACAGTCTCTACCCCGATGTAGAATCAGAAGTCGCAATCCTAAACTTCATCGCTGACTGCCAAAACGGTGTTTACGGAGAAGAAGGAAAAGCTAAAGCCGCTAAGTTCAAACAGCACTGAGCATCAACACATAACAAAAGGAGGTCATCGCACCTCCTACCAACTACTCACATTCACACTCAACTAAGTCCCAATATGACTAACTCAAACCGCATCAATGTCCCGCTCATCGCAAAGAACATAGAAGACGCTCACAAGAAACTTGCATCAAAAGAATTGGATCCGTTCTTCACTCGCGACGTGACAGAACAAATACATCAGTGCCTCGAAGATCAAATCGCTCTTGATCGCTGGTTGCCCGAAAATGCCACAAGCACGGAAGACAGCTGGACGACACAAGAACAACTCGAAAAAGCACGACAGAACTATCAACTCACTAAAAACTCCTGATCTATAACGATCGCAACTAACAGGAGGTCTTCGCACCTCCTATCAACTTATCAACTACTAAACAAATGGATTACGCACAAAAAGTCAGCTTCTGCATCGAAATCAGCAACAACCTCAACGTCTATAAGCAGATGACGGTCGAAGAACTAAACGATTGGATCAAGACAGACGAAGGACGAAACATGGTCGTGGCTCAACTGCTCTCAGATAGCAGCACGATCACCAAGCTCATAGCCATCGAAGCTGATGATGAAGCCGAGTTCGTCGGCTGAGCTTTACCTCCAACCAATAAACACATAACAGAGGAGGTCACACTCCTCATTTTTTATGCAAACACAACAAGCCTTTCTGACCGATATTCAGGACTACTACGAGTCTGTGAACCTCAAAGCTGGCGATCCTGACCATGTATGGGAGATGGCGAATTATCCAACTCCTCGCCATATCGGCGGCAAACAAAAAGTGCCACTAACTAAATATCACCACGCTCTTCATGGCGTGATTCAATCTGAGGAGACCGGATCAGCATCGATATTTGCCTGGGAGGGACGAGTAATCCTCAACGGACCTTTCGTTGACGGATGGTTTGACCTACTCGATTCATTCGACTACTGGATGCACGAGCTCAAACGAGAAGCCGCATTGACACTGCACTCTAAAAAGTTGCCGGATGGCCGTAGTGCTTACGCCGTTAAAGCTGCCAAAGCTCATCACGCTTCGCGATAGATCCTCCAAAGCCCAGTCCCGGACCGTTCAAGTCTGTGACCGCAGCGAACGACCGATGATTTCCATCCATTTGTTGTGGAGGACGAGACTCCACAGCACTCTGCAACCTGCTTACTGCTGAGTGTCCATTGCTCATCAGCTGCTTTCGATAAAAGTTCGTGATTGCGGAGTGGGTTGTGTGTCGGCACGGCTGACACTTGATTGACAGCAGACGCAATCGCATCAGCCAATAACTCGAATCCATTGGCACCGCAGACTTCAGGTGAATTGGTGATCGGTGTCGCCTGTATATCCACTGTCATCTGTCTGACGTCTGATGTCTGTCCACCTATGTCATTGAGACTGAATCCCTCTTTGAGCAACGCGTCGACTCGATCCAACTCCTCCACTTGCTCTGGAGCGAAGAACGAACGATTGCCACGCTTCATCGGTTTGACATCAGTGGCACCAAGTCGCACATACAGTTGCTGCCTTGAAATGCCGTATCTCTGAGCCAGATCGGTAATGGTGAGCATCTGTCTTGCGTAAGCCGTCTAATGACAACACGACACACCAAAACGACAGACAGCTCAAGCCGGTTAAACCAATTGAATAGTGTGAAGTCCAAGCTGAAAACAAGTGTCGCCATGTCCAACTCGTCTTAACCCCCTCGTAGAAGGTAGTGATAGCGATAAGAAAACGATCAGAGCAACTGTCATCTAAGCAGTGACGCTGGACAGCGTTTGCTATGCGAGCAAGAACACAGCGATGGTTTTGCAGCTAGGAGTAAGCTTCTAGCCCTTTTGAGGGACAACTCAGCAACGAAAAACACTCAGATGAGGGATTCGGATTCAGTTCGTTTCAGCGATGGTTAAGAGGTCCAAGAGGGATGACCTCCACACAATGTCTCTAACAGTGAAACTCTTTACAGCATTCGCTCTAATTGCTGGAGCCCTACCCGTAGCTGCCGCTGGTGATGTCTCTCCAGAGATCCACGAATTGTGCCTGAAGGCAGCTGACTATCGAGGTTGCATTGAAGCTCAAAAAGGCACTCCTGAGTATGTAGGCAATAAATGTCCTACCAATCATGCATTTATTGGTGATGGCAAGTGCCAACGCGTTTATTGCGATTGGGTCGGGCTTGGTGGTGGACACCATGAACCACTTGTTGCTGGCAAGTCAACATGGAAGTGCAAAAACAACTACAACTTTTGGAAAGACGAACTTCAAGTCGGTTTACTTCGCCTAGGTGCAACAGTTGATATTGAGCAATCTGACGGCTGCCCTTCTGTGTCGCCCAAGATCGGTTGGAAAAGTAGTTGCGAACATGCCAAGCCAAATTGGCGTGCCATCGAGGCAGAAGCAAACCGCCCTAAGTGCGATGCCAAACTCGTGCCCTTTGAATGCGACTGGAACGCCTACCTAGATGCCAACCCTGCAACAAAAGCCTGGGCTGCAGCTAACCCAGCCATGGCAGAACAAGAGCGCATCAAGATGACTACCGATCCAAGGAAGATGTGACCTAAAAGACAAAATTTATCGGGAAGCCTGAAGCCTGGTGGCTGAAAGCAATACAAAACCCGGAAGAGAAAAGCAGGGGGCGTTATGTGTCGCTATCGATCTCCCGACTGAATATTCACTGTCCACCAAGAGCAGGGTTTTAAACGGCCGATTGAGCTTCAGAGCAATATCACAGCTTCTTTGAGATGAGCTATTGGTTTCCCCAGTAAGCAGCACGTATCTCCTCTAGTGATCTGCTTGGAGTCACTTTGCTTTTTTGATCTAGCTTCTCTTCCGCAGTCGGTGCTGATTCATCAAACCGTTTGAGTAGCTCGTCCAGTGCCTCGTCTTTGAGGACTGGATTGAAATGTTTTTGCATTTGTCTGTCTAATAGTGGATCGAGCAAAACCAATTGCTCCAACGATCGGGTTGATTGATGATCTTGTCTGCTTCTCTCTTGACCTCACCTGGTCGAATCATCAGCCAATAAGCCTCAGCTTCTACAGCCTCATCAAATTTCGCAGCTCGTTTGCCATAAGGACGAATCAGATTGTCCGCTTTAGCCCATGCCTGAACATCATTTCTTGAGCCATCAAAGGTTACGTCTTGAAGCAAATGGACAAACTCATGTCTCAGCACTGCTTCCATTCGACTCCAACTCGTCATTCGAGAGACGATCAATTCGATCCAATGGTCTTGAGACCGGTAAAGCCCAACGACATCAGCATCATCTTTATGCCATTGAAGAGTCTTTGACTTGTTCCACCAGTTCATTTCATTCTCACTTGCAATGAGCGTGATGCCACCAAAGAAGTTGATTTGTCTTAGTAGGTTCAGAAATAAAGTCCATCTCTTATGACCTATTCGTTTTGTCTTAGAGATGAACCAGTCGATAGCGTCAATTCCGCTAAAGGCAAGACCAAATTTATTGATGACCTGTTTTAGCTCATCTGTAGATAGCTTCACCTCGTTTCGCCATAGTCAATTCGCTTTCTGATTTCTTTGATCTTTTTCTCGGTTCGCTCTAAGGATTCGTAAATTGCCTCTGATGCAGCCTTCTGAGCCTTAGCTTCTTTTATGAAACTCTTTTGATGATCCTCGATCAACTTATTGATGCCAAATTTGATTTGAGCATCCGTCATGCCTTCCTCAATCACTTCTTTCGTAAAGCGATCAATGATGCTTTTAGGTGGCGTGACTATTGCTTCTCCCTGCTTACACTCGTAATCCTTTTTGCTTATCTCTTCATGCCCTTCGGCACCTTGTCTTTCTTTAGCCATGATTAGTAATGATTGATAGCCAATGGTCTGCTCTATCTTTGCAGAATTGGGCGTGACTTATTTTCTTTGAGTCAAGATCAGGGCTTATCGATTGAGCTCGTTTGAGTAGTCGTTGTGTCCAATCAAGTCCGATTGCTTTTTGTCTGAAGTTGAATTTTGCCATTGCTGACCTATTAGGCAAATAACGATCTATGCAGATTCAAAAACTCTTGAGCTCTACAACCAAGCGTGTCTTCAGTAGCTCCTGATGCCCATTCACCAAGCTCTACCTCTTCGCATCCGTCATAAGTGCCTGCAAGGACGTTTGCTGCTTCTAAGAGGTGACGACGGAGCCTGCTACGAACCAGCTCTTTACCTGCATACTCATTGACTTTGATTGAAGTCTCAATTGCTTTGAGCCAATCGCTGATCGATCCTTCATTCTCAGCTGTGCTTAGTGCTCGTTTTGTCGAACTCACAAGCTCAGTGACCGTCCGATGATGAGACGTGATTTCAAAATCAGTGCTTTCCATCAGATGATGCTCCGTTGCTTAGCGATGAGCGTTTGTAGTTCGATTAGTTGCCGACTGAGCTCATCTTCTTTCTCTTTCAATCCAGACACCATCGGCAAGCACATGCTCGGATTAATTCGATTGGCTTCTTTGTAAAGAAGATCAATAAACATCTCTCCGACATTTACATAGCCAGACCTCAACACGGTCTCAGCAACAAGTCTTGATCGCTCATCCATCTTGATTGTTTTTCCACGAGTGGTTTGCCCACTCTCAAGTAAGCGGTTGTAGCGTCTCCTTGCGTAATTCATTCTCATAAATGGTGACCCTTTGAGTAATCTTTTGAGTAATCCTCGCAAGTAAATCTTACCCAGTGCCTATTTATAGAGTAAAATGGTCATAGAGACGATCACGTCTCTGATTGCTCTTAGAAGTAACAAACAAATGACTGATCAAACAAAAGCTGCTGCTTATCGACTACTTGCAGCACTCAGCACTGACTCTGATGCTCTCGCAGACATGCCGATCTATGGAGATTGGATGACTCATCTCGAGGATTAACTCGCTGACACCGACGAAAACTGAGCTACTGAGCTACTGCGCAACTGACCTACTGAGCTACTGAGCTACTGCGCAACTGACCTACTGAGCTACTGAGCTACTGCGCAACTGAGCTACTGAGCTACTGAGCTACTGCACTCATGACAAACCAACCACTGCTCGACCCTCACACCATCCACGAAGTCCAGATGATGATTCGTGATCTGATCAAAGACAAAGTCTGTGAGCTGGAGTCACAAGCTGCCGAGACAGCATCAGGCATGACGAACTACTCAAAGCAGTTGGCACATGCTGCAAGAGAGCTCGACAGCATGCAGCTCGAGATTTTCCTATTGCTTCACGACATCTGGGATGACGCTTGCACTTCGATGATTGCTGAGCATCAGACCACAATCACTCGTCCATCACTTCCTCAGATCACGCCACTCTCAAGCGTTGAGTTCGTCTGACCATTCTTCGGTTGGAGGAGCCACGAGCAGGATGTCGCAATCTCTTTGATTGATCTGAACGACCAAGATTTTGCGTGGATAGGTGTTGAAGCCTTTTTTAGCGGTGTCGATAGCAGCGACCAGATCATCCATCGTCGCTATCGCCCCACCTTCCACATCACGCCTTGCTTCTTCCCATAGCAATGCAAACTCCTCACCACCGTCTTCATCCATCAAGAGCTTGTTCATCGCTCTCTCAGCTCCCATCTGCTCAGTCAGTTCGATGTAGCGCTTGATCGGAGGTGATGACATGGCTGACGAGACCTTCAGATGATTCGACAAACCACTCACCGTCGTCTCCATCACTTCTGCTTCCTCACTCACCACAACACAAGGCACAGACAGATCAAATGCGGTCCTATCTCTCAGCCTTTGCCAATGCCTCTCCAGTTCGCTCCAATTGACTTTCATGCTTAGTGTCGTTTGCGTAGATGGTTCATGTGTCTTGTCCGAGCAGGCAAAGCAAATTCGATTGAGGCTTGATTCAGCAACGCTTCAGCGAGCTCAAAAGATTCAGGAGTTGCTCAATGCTGCTGGGAAGCACTCGTCTTTAGAGACCGTGATTGGGATGGCTATCGAGTTCTTGCATCACGACCTCATTGATCCAAAGGCTTCCTGATAGTCCTTGATCGATGCTCCTAAGCCGATCTTTCTCAGCCGATGGAGGAAGTCTTTGCCTCGCGTTGGCAATTCATCTGCATGATTCATCTCATAGCCGGTCACCTCTTGAAGACTGATGCCACAAAGCTCAAAGAAGGCAGTCGGAATCAGAAGTGATGCGACCTCAGCATTTTCGTTGTCCCTGAGTAGGTCAATAGCTGCCGCTTCTTCGACCAGATCTAAACGCATTGGTGACTTCGTCTCTTTGATCAAGCGTTGATAGTCGCTGTTGTCTTTTGCCCAGATCTCGGTCCAGGTTTGATAGCTCAGGATCAATTCGCCAACAGGAAGACCCAAAGGCTCCAGTCCATTGGTCTTGTCTTCTGTCTTGTCCAGTCCTTCACCTCTACCTCTGCTCTGAGCAATCAACCCGAGCAGCTCAGCAGAGAAGTCCTCATTGCTCAGTGAGTAGAAGGCAGTCTTGAGTGACTCGATGCCTTCTTCGTTGTTGTCCGAGCAGAACTCCTCGATGAGTGGCAAGAGCTTCTTGAGCTTGGTCTGAGCCTGCGTTGCTGTGACTGCTGGGTTCGTTCGAGTGAGCGTCTTGCTGCCTGTCCTGACTTCAGAGATTGATCGAGGCACGATCCATTGAGAGGGGGCAACGGTCAATTCAGTCGGCACATTCTCAAAGGTGCTCTTTTGCCCAAGAGCCTTGATCGCTATGAGAGTCGATTTGTAGCCCGCTGCTTTGGCTCTCTCGTCAGCCTCAAGCTTTTCCTTCACACCCTTTTGAATCACTCTCACAACGTTTGCGAGATGGAGATTTGTTGGAGAGGCGCCGAGTTCAATCGCCAGCTCCTTCAGCGTCTCGAGCTCTCCATCGACTTTTGCAATGTCAGAGAGCAGGTTCTCGAGCACTCGTTTGTCCCTTTTGCGAGAGCGTAAATGGACCAGACGTCACATGCCCGTCACTTATGCCTTTTCAGGTTGTGACTTTTCATCTTTTGCAATTTCAGGATCAAACGATCTCAATGACATTGACGTAGGCACAAAAAAAGCCACTCGGTCAGAAGTGGCTCAATGTCTCCATGGTCCTATGCCATCAAACCGAATAGCAATCCGATCGTCAGTGCCATAAGCAGTCTTTGATTGTGATGCTTTTTACTAACTGTTGAATCGAGCATCTCAGCTGTATGAGTCAAGATTTCGTCTTTGGTGAGTCGTGAGTCAATAATCATTGTTTCCTTTGTTTAGTGTGCTGATCTTCTGCCTCTGCAATAAGCGAGATAGCCAAGACGCAAATGTCTCGGGATGTTTTCAATGCCTACGCCTTCATCGTGCTTATCGCGGAAGAAGTCGAGTGCTGAATCGTCATCGCCATCAGAGCTGATGAATCGCTTTGTGACTCTCTTGGCTCTTACGAAGTAATTGGTGATGCCTGTTTCACTTACCAGCTCTCGTCTTAGAGCAAAGTCTTCGGATGGCTCAGAAGCCCAACCATGAGATTCGTAACTGCCCTCTGCTGCTTTGCGTAGGACGTAAAAACAGAACTTTGCATCTGGGAGCTTGTCTTCGGCAAACTCAAGCGTCCAAAACATTTCTTCTTTGAGGATTGTAAATCTGACCGGTGGATTGAGTCTTTGCATTTAGGTTGAAGCATCAATGTGCATTCAGAGACTTATTTTGTCTCTAAGTCCATTTTATGCCTTTTGTAAAACGAGTCCTAAGTAGCTTTCAACATCATTTTCACTAACGGTCAATTTGCTTTGATGCTTTTCTCTCAAAGCTTTATTCAGAGTCCTAACCTCTAACTCTTTCTTCAGAGCATCTTTCCGTTTCGTCTCAAGCACAGCTCTTACCATCAGACGTTGCTTCTCAGGTGATGCTTCGATGATTCTCTTTTCCTGAGCGTTAGCGCCTCGTTTGACGATCTTCTTAGGCTTTATCGTCCTGACTTGTTTTAGACGGATGACTTTATAGATCTGACCGTAAATCAAAACAGTCTCAGCGTCTTTAGGGATTGAGTTGGATTGTGTAAGTGGATGGGTTTCTCTTACGATTGGCTTCATAAAAACATTGCTAATCACTTGTGCTTCGTGCCTTCATCAAGACTCGAGCGACACCCTCTGATCCGTGCATATGCCTTATCTCAACGTCCTCTTCTCTTCTTGTCGCTTTGACCGTTTGACTACGACTATTGTTTTTATCGCCGCTATAGGTGACAGTCCAACCATCTTCAGTCTTTGCTGATGAAGAGGTCGTTAGTTGCCGATGGATTTCGTAGCACTCACTCTTGTTTTGTAGATTCGTCATTGCTTTTTGCTTTGAGGCTTTGATTGAGTCGTATAGCTGCAATCCAATGCAACAACCCATCAATCATGT
The DNA here is from genome assembly GCF_000230675.1 of Synechococcus sp. WH 8016. Lineage (NCBI taxonomy): Bacteria > Bacillati > Cyanobacteriota > Cyanophyceae > Synechococcales > Synechococcaceae > Synechococcus > Synechococcus sp. WH 8016. The sequence continues at coordinate 965,348 of NZ_AGIK01000001.1, forward strand.
CCTGTTGCTTATCGATGAGATTATCTTTTGAGATGAGCAATTCATCTACCCGTTCGCTCGCACTCTGGTCAATGGCATCGACTCTGTTGCCAGAATCAACATGTGCTTGATGAGCAGCAGTAAGGCTGTCTCTAAGCTTTTCGAGTTTTTCTTTCACTGATGTCATCTTTGTTCTATCGTTTCTAATTTTTTTTATAGACCACCACCACGATGATCATCCAAAAAAAAAGAAGATCATCACGGTGGTGGTAATTCAGCGATTTATGGTTTGTTCGGCGTCAATCCTGTTTGCTACTTGCTCTTTGTTGAAGTCAGGCAATCCATACTCTTCTTTGTCTTCATAAGTCAAGAGTTTGGTTTTCTCGTAAGCGTCCCAAATAAGAGGTTGCTCTAAGGCTCTACTTGCTGGCATGTCTCGCCAGGTGATCATTTGCTCAAGGCTTAGAGGTTGATCAGTTAGCCATTGAGGGTCTGAAGCGCCATACAGCGAATGGAGCATCTCATTTTTGACCCATGATTGAAGTCTTGGTGCGAGGTCATTCCAAAGATCCTGATCAGTCACAAACCTATCTGTCTCAGCTCTTAGGTCCCGAATCAACTCTCTACCTTTTTTGACGACATCAAGTGCGCTTTCAGGCATTGTCTCTAAGACATAGTCCTGATTGTCTTGCAGCACTCGTTCATACACCGATGGGAATAGCACTGATTGCATAGCAAGCTCTATGTCAGGTGCCGTCTGTCCATCGTTTGACCAGTTGCAGATAGCGAAGAGGATTGAGTCGAACACAGAGATTGTCAATGCTTGGCTAACCACTCGTGCATGAGTTTCTGCTTGTTCTGCTGCGTAAGCGAGCTCTTGTTCTGATGGAGGAGCAGGCTCGTTGCTAAAGGCAGTTGTGACCTTGCTAAAGAGATTTGAGTAGCTGTTGGTGTTCGCTGCTTCGATCAGCTGCTGATTCTGTGATTCCAATAAGGCATTTTTCTCTACTAATGCCTTTAGTGATTTGAGGTAGTAGCCAGGGTTTGAGCATCCGACGATCTCAAGTGCTTCTTTCTTCTCAGCTTCTAATGCTGCTATGCGTGCATCTTTGCATGCAATCTCTTCACTGATTTTTGACCAGTGTCTTTCAATGTTGTTCATGTTTGTAAATGGGTTTATGTGGCATCTGTGTAGTGTTTTCATGAGAAGTAGATGGGGGCGCAATCCCATCTACCAACTCACCACTTACGAGCACAGAGGAGCCCAGCTTGATAGCTAATCTAATTATGCAATTTCTAAGTTTTTGCAAATCTCAGACGCATTTGCTTATTTCACTTCTGCTTTGACTTTTGCTTCTTTTGCTTGTTCATCGGTAATAAAGACAGTGACTCCAGACCTCGCCAACTCTGCAACAACCTGCTTATCGCAAAAGCGTTCAACAATCACTCCTGTCCAGTCATAGTCTTCTTTCATTCTTCGCTCATGTCGTTGCTCTTTTCCAATTGCATCTGGATGGGCGAGACATGCCTCTAACCAAGCCTTTTGCACTTCAATCACTTCCATTGACTTATGGCGACTTACAAATCTATTTTTACCACCCACCCGAGAAGTGAATCTAATCACTTACATCTTTATCAAGACCTAACTCATTTATCAGTTTCGAGATCCGTGTCTCATCTATGCCTGTGACAAGCTCTGTTGCCCCTTTTCTCACACCTTCTATCACTGCTTTGCCTGCTGTCTCTTCGACCAATGCCTTGCACATGTCTTCCCAGACCTCAGCAGCTTCAGGATGCGTTTTGAAGTAGTCGTCTAAAAACTCTTTCAAAGCATCATCTGCCTCGACCCACCCGCCAAGAGGATGATTTTTATCGAGTAGGGCTCTGGCAACGGCATTAGCAGGCTCTTCTTCTGGCGTCTCTGCTTCAGCAAGGACCGTGACGCTCAACTTCAGATTCTTCTCGAGGTGCCAAAAATCGACACCTGGATAGGCATCAGGTGCAAATGACGCTTCTGCTTTGTTCATCAGTCAGTGAGAGATGTAGCGCCTTATTGCCCAATCATCGTTATGAAAACAGTTGTGTCAAGCATTCTTCCGTTGCACTGACACATCTTCAGCACTAGTCCAAGCCCAAAACCAACAAGGCGGCAGATCCACAAGTGGAAACTTTACACAGTACTCGCTTCCAACTGGGCTAACTAGACAGATCTATGCCATAGGAGCGAACCAGGCAGCATTATCAGATCAAATTGTGGCTCCAGCTCGTCGAGTTGGTTACGACAATGCACTGAGACGAATGACCAGGGGAAACACTATCCAGGATGTAGGGAGCGAAATTTATTTTTATAGTGCTAAAACTAATAGTGTAGAATCAGTTTTAGCCAAGGCAGGGATAAACGGATCAGGAATGAACTGGAGCGCAGCATTCCGAGGGGAAACCGAATCAAATAGTAAAAAGAATACCCTAATGCTAATGTTTATACAAAAACCCTTCACCACGGCTGTTGATTACGGACCAAACTCACCCGCAGAGGGACTACTAGGAGCAGAAGCTACCAACCGTCTGCCAAATGGTTGGCAAGGGAAAGCAGCATATATTTCATCAATCACTTATGGCAAAATATTGCTTATGAAAATGGAGTCAGTTGATACTCTTGAAGCAATGGAAGCAGCCATAGATGCATCCTATAAAGGCCTCACGTCAGAAGGCAGGGCAAACTTCGAAGGAAAGACTAAAGAAACACTCTCAAAAGCTAAATTTTCAGTATGGTCTCTTGGTGGAAACAATCAATCCATACTGAATACAATTAGCAGCTGGTCTGAAGGAGATGCAAGAGCTTCTCTAGCCAACTACTTTAATACTACAAACGAAAGCCTAAACCTCTATCCCGCAATAAGCTACAATCTCCGATTCTTATCCAACGGGAGGAGCATAAGCAATAGCACAATTATTGTCGAGGAACGAGAAAGTTGCCGACAAAATGCAACAGCCATGAATATTTCTCTGATATACAAGCATATTGAAACTGAAGACACTACTGGTGCCGACGAAATGAGTTTCAGTACATTCAATATAAATGGTAGAAACGGTAGGAACGAAGGACAAAAAACGGATAACGAAATCTGGAATGTGGGAAATAGAAGTATGAATGATGGTGACTCTGTTACCCTTTATAGAGACACATGCGTTGAAGTCCCAATGCGTGGAAGGGATAAATTCTTAGAAGTGCAGTCAACGTTCTACGATAGGGACACTGGTTTCATGGATAGCAATGATAGGGTCTGGGGAGAATATCGAGATGACATTAATCTTTCAACTCTCGCCAGACAGCTTCGGGAAGAAAATGAGCCATTCGAACAAACAGTTCGGAATGGTGGAAGAGATGGAGCAAGAGGTAGACTTACAATACGCGTTAGCCCTAATGTTACATGTAGCAACTAAGATCCTGTACATCTAACGTACAGAACAAGGCTCCCATCAAGGGAGCCTTGTTCATAGTTGCAATATGCATAATAGAAGATGACGACCAAGAAGAATCAAGGTTTCGGGTAGGTCTATATCAAGCCTTCACAGACAAAATTTCAACCAAGTATCGATAAAGGAATAAAGATTTAAGGATAAACAAATTAAAAGCGAATAACAAAGAACAAAAAACCAAAAGCTGATTCTTGACACATCAAGCAGATAGACTGCAATAAAAAAACATCGCGCCGAAGAGTACGATCATAGAAGGTCAATGGTATAACAACCAGTCAAGCAATGCAAACAAATAACCACCAATAAATCTATTATATAAGAACTAACGCAAACACTGTTGAAAGGGGCAGAGCTTCTAAGAAGAAATACTAGGGAAGATGACCATGAAACATCAAAAACAGAAATGACGGTTAATACTTAATGTAAACGGCCAGGTATAAAAGCAAGGCATTACAATACCTGTACAATTAATTAGAACGAACAAGAGGATATGCAACCAATGCCTGCCTTATAAACATGCACATCTCTAAGAATTTCGCTTACAAGTGTCTCATAATAGCTTCAGACAATTTCGATCGACCTTAACAATTAAAATAGGCAGAAAACAACCTATTGCAGATCACTGCAGCATGAAACAGAATCTAATGTTGCTAGCCTGAGATTACAAACAAACGACCACATACCCAAACAAATACCTAATAACCAGACAGATTATTCAACAATTCCTGGCAAAACAAAGAGCTATACACTTCAAAATTTCTCAGACTATTGCGTACCACTAAAGGTAATACAAAGGCAAAGACACTAAAGGCGCTGAATACACAAAGAAATGCATTTCAAGCAAGTGCTAAAAAGCACGGATAGACAGGCTCGAACAGAAGACATATAAATACAGAAATACAAATCAAATAATAAGCAAAGCGACAATATGCCCCCAGCAAGCAGCGCAAAATCAATTCATCGCATACTTATACGAAACAAATGCCTAAGAGGCAAAGCTTATACAAGGAGATTTTACACAAATACGAATAACAGAATTTAACACAAACAAGCAAAATAAACCGGTTGCGATGCGTAGCTAATTAGTGGTAAAAGCTTGTTGCAACATTGTTGTAAGCGCCGATATAAGAGCACAAGCTAACTGCTCTCCAAATGTCTTTCCAGTACAAGCCTGCCCTGTTGGAGCACCCATATCATCGGGATACTGCCCATCTCCAATATCATAATCATCCTCCTCTATATAATCTGAATCCTGCTCATCGTCAAAACCAGTTTCTGACTCTTCACCATAATCGTCCACATATTCATATTGAGAATCGTCAGAACCATTATCACTAAAATCATCAGGCAAGCATTCACCCATATCAAAGTCGAAGATCTCTCCTTCGGGGCATTCAGAACTGTAATCGTCACTCTCTTCATTGGAACCTGAATCCTGGTACTCGCTCTCAGAAGAGCCTTGCAACGTCTCCACACAACCGCTAAAATCCTGAGCCTGCATGCATGTCTCGGCAATTTGTGGATCAACTTCGGCCAAAAGCTGAACCCTATTCGCGTTAATGCTCGGAAGAACTTGCATCCAAGGGCCAACGTTGTCTAACTGAGCCAAGACGCCAAGGCCAGAGTGGCTACTTGCAGCTGCAATTGACAAGGCGTTGAAATACGATTCGGAATCTTGGCCCCACTCCCATTCGGATGGGAAAAGGGATGACTTCTTCAAGGAAGTCTTTCTTTTTTTCTTGTAATCAATCATTCGCTTCAAAGAAGATTTTGAAGCATCAGATAAAACTTCCCTCACTTGGGAAGAAATACTGAAAAGCCGCAATGGAAGCCTAGAAGGAGGCGCTTTAAATAAAGACTGGTTTCGACCGTCAATAAACAATATCAGCGCATTATTCGCAGTAATTCGAAGTAAATCTTGCTGACCTCTTGAGCTACGAACAGAAGAAGTGCTGGCAATTAAACCGAACCTTGCTCGTCTTCCATTACTCGCCTCAAGAAGTTGTGAAAAACTAGAATACAAAGGGAGCTTATAATTGTCTGATGATCGAATAAGCGCTTGAGGCTTGCGACCATTAAAATACTTAATAAATATAGATGGCGCGATAACTCCAGAATATAAGCATCTTGAAAGGCTTCCACCGGACGTCTGATAACTAAATAGCTTTGATCTCAATATCGATGCTGTGGAAGTAGGCCTTTGCCCATAAAGCCTTACCTTAAAGCCACGCACAAGGTTCCCATCTTTTCTAAAAGATCTACACGCAAGAATTGGTTTACGCAAAGAGATATAAGATCTACGCCGAGGTTCCTTGGGGGTGAGTTTTGGCTGAGTTGGATTTGTTGTTTGTGGCGACTTCTCATACTTAGGTGTCTTAAGCTTTTCATACTTAGGCGTCTTAGGCTTTTCATACTTAGGCGTCTTAGGCTTTTCATACTTAGGCGTCTTAGGCTTTTCATACTTAGGCGTCTTAGGCTTTTCATGTTTAGTTTTAGGTGGCTTGTACTGAATAGTTTTTTTGCTTTTATTTGAATCTGAACCAACTGATGAAGACTTCTTCTTTGTCGTCGATGACGCAGGCTTGTTAATAGTTGTGGTCGGTACGTTAAGGCGAAGCAACGACGGTGAGAATTGTTGGGCAAGCAGCTGTTTCGACATAGCCGGTGCCATTGAAGGGGCTACGCCAACACCCACAGCAGCAAGCAAAAAAGCCAATTTTCCAATGAGTTTCATCAGCACACCAGTCTCTGTAGCTTTGGTAGCAACGACGCGCAAACTACTGAGTAGCGCTGAAGCAAAACGAAATGAACTACTTTCTCAATAAGAGAAAGAGCTGAAACAACGAGCCTTCAACGAATTGATACCGTTCATGATCCCGATCGAATTTTGGACAAATTGAGTTTTAGGCCAATAACTTTCTGGCCCCTACAATCTTCAACTCAAAAAGCCATACGTCACCGACTCAAGCTCCACACGTTTCACCACCCGCCAACAGTAGTAGTCAAAGCGCACCCACTCGACATAGACCAGTCGTCCAGCCTGTCCAAACACTGACTCAATAGCTGTTTCAAGGCAGCCTGCGGATTGAAGGATCTAGACAATCGGTTCCTCGTCAGTACAGAAAGAATGTTTTTCTGACATGGAAGAAAAGGGTTCAAGGTACACAACCGAACCGCAACACAAATCGAGACAGAGCTATCTCAACATACAAAACGGATTTCAAGAACTGAAACATCATCTCATCCTGTTCATCATCATTGCTATAGATGGATCAGAGACTCAGCGTTGACGATGAGAAAAGCCATGGACTCATTGAACATTGGGATAGTTGCCGCAATAGGAGTTCATTTTGCGACAGGAACAATCACACCTTACAAAGCAAAAGCGCAATAAATTGAATACTGGGATGCTAGCGAAGGAGAACTACAACTACAACTACAACTACAATCTAAGGGCAAAAACAATTACAGGGGCAACTTTAAGGGTAATATGCTCCTAGGTGCAAGAAGTACAACGGGGAACTTCACAGGGCACTGGATTATCAGCAAGAACAATAGTGGGCAATATAAAGGTGGGAGTCATGGCGACGGATATGGAATGATTTCGATCACACGTTCATACTGGAGAGAACAACCACGCGAAGAATCGGAGGTATATGGTACATTTAAAAACCGAGATGGTAAGCAAAGAGGGTTTATATTTAACTTTAAATTAGAGTGCGTTTAGTGGCGAATATTGGTATGACAGACAGATTAACCAAAAGTATTCATGGCACGGTATCTGTAGCAGCGGCAAACAGCGTCCAAAAGGCGGGTGGGGCTGCAAAGCCCTAAACGCCAGCTGCCTTGCACAATCAAGGGGAATACTGGTCGAAAAATATTGCCTTAAAAACCCAAATACTCTTGGCTGCCCTTTCAAGCGAAAGCCCTAATCCTCACTCCAGAAGCGTTAATAATATCGGGTTACATGACCTAGGCAAAGATGGGGCGTCAGCCAACGCCAAGGAACATCGCAACTGACACACAGATCACCGAACCAAAATCGACATAGCTCCGACTGGAGTAGATACAGATGGGGATTTCTGGTACACATTAATGTGCTCGTAGCGGAACATGTCGACCCCGGGCCTTTATCCAGGGTTCAGGCACAGGTGAAGAGAAGTTGCTCTCAAGTAATGGTAGAACAAGGCACTCCAGCTTCATCGAAAACGGCAATGGCGAAATCTACAACCCCTGCTATTCGATAGAGCACAAATACTGAAATGCTGCCAGTAAATAGGACCTTATGCTCGTATGCCAATACCAAGAAGACTTGCCAAAGGTTATACGCCATATAAACAGCAGCAAGCAGACTAAAAATATTGAGCAGTCCTCTAAAAAAAATAGTCACACCATAGAGGTTTCTCCAACACCGTCAAGATGAGAAGAGACCTCGCCAATGGAAGAATAACCACAGAGGTTAATTAGCAAATCAAAGCTCCCCCGAACAAACTAAAACTCCATCAAAACCCGAAAAACCTTTGGAATATCCACAAATCAATGCAATCAATTAAAGAATACATACCTCCAATAAAAACAAAAGGGTTTACAAAAGTTACTGCGATCATAAGCGAATTGTAAAGAAGCAGAATGCAACAGGCATATCAGTTGCATTCTTAAAGAGTATGCACGCATCGCATTCCAATCATATGAAAGCAACAACACTTGGGCTGGCAGCAGTCCTAGCAGCGACTACCACGGACATAGGAATAGCCAAAGCTCAATTCTCGCCAAGGAAGCCTGTAGAGGAGATCAATAATTCGCTGCACACGACGAAGACGGGAACCCTGACCATCAAAAACCCATTAAGATTCACTATTCAACAAAAGAAAGGAAGCCAATGGGAGACTATTGGCAGAGGAGCCACGATAACCAAAACAGCCAGATTGAGGCCTGGAGCAACAGCCAATTTCGAATTTAGGATCATCGATCGAAATAGTCCTAGCAAGGCAATTTTCAATCATTCCGCAGGCCCCCTCCATTCGGAAATGTATAGAAGAGCATCATTTAAAGCAAGCTTAGGACATCAAGGATTTGAGCCAACCTTCCAGATATGTATTCCTGGAGATCGATGTCGCTCAGGTGGAGCATTGCGCTCTATCAGCAGAGAATCTGCAGAACTGACGATAAGACCAAATCCAGCGACAACATCAGTCAAGCTGGGACAAGGAATGGCATTTAAAGGTAATACTTCTACACCTGCGGCAGAACTTTTGATATGCAGCCGAAGGCCCCCTGCAGTTACTTACATTCCCTATTTTGGGGGAAGAATCGGGAGAGTGAATGCGAATGGAACAAGCAGTAATTATCTAGCTAGCGGGGCATCGGATTCAGCACTGAGTCAATGGTGTAGCAGGACATTTCAAGGGCGCTCTGGTTTCATCACTAAAAACTTAAAGCTAAGCGACATGATTGCACTAACAGCAGGAGGCGCATCATCTTACTTTTCAAACTCCGCATTATCGAGCATGCCTGGCGCACCTGGCGCACCTGGTAAAAATTATTGGAGCCTAGGAAGAACTTACAAAACATTTATATATGACAGCAACAATAAAAGCGTATCATTAATATCGTCCTTCAACACAAGTGTGCGAGAAAAGCTCCAAGACACTTTCAAAAGCCCCGGCAAATCCTTATATGTTGTCAGGAATATCTACCCCTCAAATAGAAATCAATTCATTGAAATAGTTAACCTTACTAATGCAATCGCAGGCATTAACAATATTCGAGGCTCAGTAAGAGCCAACTCAAGAGGTTCACGGTGGACCGTCACGGTTGCAGGAGAAACAATGACAGTCGATGTTGGCAAAACCACTAGAGATATAGACGGGGATTACAAAGGCCTTACAATTGACAATCGCCCGAGCATGAACATTAGCAATGCGAGACTAACAAGTTCACAGAATAATCAGTTTGAGATCAACTTCAGAGTCAACGTCAGCAAAGTTACGGGTGAGATCTATAACGACGGGGGTATTGATTACGACTACGAGATAAAGCGAGGCAAAATCGACATGAAGATTCCCTTTGCCATCGTCAAGGAGGGCAATGCGATCAAAGTTAACCAGCTAAAAAATTGTGCAAGGGGAGAATGCTCGACCAATATCTCAGGATTTGGCTTTGACCTGACAGGCACCCCTAACTTCATTTTAAGAGCGTTCAATGTCAATAAAAGTAAGATAACTGGAAATGTTCAGGAGACTATCTCAAAAGGTATTGGTAAAAGCCTGCAAACGAGTCTAAGACCAATAAGCGCGAGAAAATTTCCCATGCCTACCATTGGAGCCATTCCTGGGATCAACGCCAATCCACTTGAATATTTTCTCGGAATAAATCCCGATATAGTTCCCAATATTCATGTTAATGCTACCGCGAAAACCATCAGTCTAAAATATCAGCCCAAAGTGCCATTTGTCACGCCCGCATTCATGAGAAGTCAGATTCCATTGATCAACATTTCATATCCATGAAGATTTCTTCTTGATATCTTGCTGAAGCCAATCTATTCGGCAGAGTGCCTACAATCAAGGACTCTCTGCTGAATGGCTTTTAGGAAAAGTTAGAGCGTACGATTAATAAATTTTCTCCCTTAGATCAACTTATCATCGTTAGCGTTTGCCGTAACCCCCATCCAATTATTTGATTCGACCACAACTTACAAGGTGCCTACATTAGCAATGTTCTTAATTGATAACTCATCATGAAAGCCATTGTGATCGATAATTTATTCCTCTAATACTTCTGCTGCTATTTCAACTGCAGCACCATACGCCCTGCTACAAAACAGAAATATAAATTCCCTCCAAGGGAGTCACCCCATTGCACCCATGAGCTGCACACGTGCAACCTCAAGCGTCCCATCCAAAGCTCCTCCATCGCGCCCGCCCGCCTGAGCAAGATTCGGGCGACCGCCGCCGCCGCCGCCACAGAGCTTGGCAATCGAACCAATGAACTTGCCTGCCTGCTGACCTTGAGCGATCACAGCCTTGCCAAAAGCTGCCACCAAAATCACCTTCCCTTGATCGCTCGGATCAGGCAAACCTCCCAATACAACAGCAGTGGAATCACCCAACTGATCCAGCAATCCCAAGGCAGCGCCCTGTAAGCCGTCACCATCTACACCATCAAGACGGGCCACCAAGAGCAGATACTCACCAACCGCTACGGCCTGGGTTGCCAAGACCTCTGACTTCGCAACAGCTAATTCAGCCCGTGCAGAAGCGCCATCCACGGCTTCAATCCTGCGAATAACAGCCGCGACAAGGCATTGCATACTTCTCGTCAAACACGGCGACGGCACCAGCAGCCTTCGCCTGATCAATCGCGATCTCCTCCACGACCAGACCATGGGCCTAGGCTGTCCAGCCATTAATCAAGGATTCGATCTGCTCTAACTGCTTAGTCGTCACCTCTTGCGGACAATGGAAGTCGAAGCGCAGACGATCGCAATTAACTAGTGAGCCAGCCTGGCCGATTCCAGGATCCACCAACTGCTTCAGTGCCCCTAAAGATGGAGAGGGCAATGCCATCGCTAGCGAGACATTCCCACATGAGAATTCTCTGCAAATGAGAACAAAGGGATAGATATATTCAACCTAACCACCTCACAAATTCGAACAAACCGATCTCAAGCCACAAAATAATTTTTAAGAACTGATACAGATTCTGGCCTGGGATCTCGCTATTGCTATCGCTAGATCAGCAAATAAGCGTGATCAGTGACCAAAATTATTAACTCATTGAAGATGGCCTCAGTAGCAGCTCTAGCAATTCATTGCGCAGTGGGAACGAGCTCGGCCAACAAAGCGAAAGCACAATCTATTGAATACTGGAATACCAGCGAAGGAGAGCTCCAACTTCAATCAAAAGGGAGAAACAATTACGCTGGAAATTTCAAGGGCAATATGCTCTTAGGGGCAAGGAGCACCACAGGGAATTTCACTGGGCACTGGATCAACAGCAAGCGCAACACCCCACGTTGCAATTACCCCATAAATGGTTCGTACTATTGGGGACCTGTCGTTCTTAAGTTTACTTCCGAGAGTTTTCGCGGAAAATTTGGAGTATGCGATTATGCACCCGGAGCGCAGTGGACAGGAACAATCAAAATGACTGGATCTGGAAACAGCGGGATCAACATGACCGGCTTTTTCATACCCGCTTACAAAAAAAAGTTTACGACAACGTTTGGCCCACTCATATTCAAAAGCAGCAATGGTCAATATCAAACTGGCAGTTATGGAAATGGATATGGGACTATTGCGATCACAAATACATATTGGAGAGAAAGCCCACGCCAAGAATCAGAAGTGAATGGCACATTCAGCAATCGAGAGGGCAAGCAAGGAGGATTTAGGCTTAACTTTGAATCAGAATGCGTCTTCAGTGGCGAATATTGGTATAACGGCCAAACCAACCAAAAATATCCATGGCACGGAATCTGCAGCAGTGGCAAACAACGGCCCCAAGGTGGCTGGGGTTGCAAAGCGGCAACGGCAGGTTGCTATGCAGAATCAGCAGGGATGCTTGTCGAAGAGTATTGTGTTAAAAATCCAAATACTATTGGCTGCCCATTCAAGCGTAGACGTTAATATTCTAGGGAAATAGATACTTGCAAACAAATCAATGGCGCTAGCGCTGAGGCCATCCTTCAGGGTACAGCCAAACCCCAACAGAACCATAACCGACCAGATAACCCAAAGATCAACCTAAGCGAAAGAGACATTCATGACATTGAAGACACAAAGAAGCAACGGCTAGATAATAGGACTAAACAGTTAATTTCATTTCCATGCAACCGGAAATCACAATCAAAGCCTGAAAGCAAACTCTGCAAATCAGATCGCACCCAATCAGAACATAGGAGGTAAATTTTCAGGGAAGTGGATGAAGCAGATCTAAATATTGACGCATGCGTCAACAAGATCAGGCAAGACATTTCACTACTAATAGAAGATATAAACCAACCACCCGTGATCAGCTCAAGCAACAAATTTCATCAACGAATAGGTGGTCGTAATGAGAGATCTGAATCACTCATCGGGAAATCGGGATAGAAGTTCTGCTTGCGGTCGAACTTGGAGTGTTCGGCGATGTTGAGGTTCAGTGCCATCTCAGCCTTCACCGCATACTCGAGCACCTTCTGGTTCAGCACCAGCAGCGTGCCGGGCAAACCGCACACCACCGGGGCACTGTGGATGTTGGGGGTCATCGCCAAAGGTGAACGACGATGCTGTCAAATTTTTGCTGTCCGTTTCCAGTTGCACATGGGTCTCAAGACCAATCACTTTCTCACAGACCGATTAGGTTTCTGCGTCGGCCATGCGGCCGTGATCTGCAGCAAATGCTTTGCCCTGCGGTATCAATATGGGGCCCTCTTCTGACACCATGACCAGCAGAAAACCGCTGAGAGCGGCTCCATGCAGTCTTTGAACGCGCCATCACGCAGTACAGCTATCAAGGGCGATACCAAGGCCCTTCCCGGCGAAGTGCAACCAACAACGACACGTGGTGGTGAAGTTAGTAAGCCGCGGCAAGCGCTGGAACTTCGGGCTGAAAGCGGGCAGCAAAGCGGAGCTGCTGATTGCCCTCTCTTTGCTGGATGACCCCGAGGCATTGTTGATCTGCAACGGCTACCAGGTCCCATCCAACTGAAATCACACATTGAATGGGTTGACCCTTTACTAGAAAGGGCCCGTATTAATAGCTATTTTACGCATCATATTGGACCACCCGAACAGAGAATTGAGGCAGGCTCAATAAAGCTTCCAAAGCTGCAGCTATTCATTAACGCAGCTCTTTTCTTTGAGCTCTGCCACTGCATAACGGCAGACAATGTTCAAACGGATCGAAGCGTTTCCGCCAGTTCGGTTTGCGCCGCCTCAAGAGCATCGGCCAGGGCCGCGCCATCCCGACCACCGGCCTGAGCCAGGTTCGGACGACCGCCACCACCTCCGCCACAGCGCTTAGCGATTCCGCCAATGAACTTGCCGGCCTGAAGATTGGCGGCGATCACCTCCTTGCCGAAGGCCGCCACCAGGATCACCTTGCCCTGATCGGCTGGATCCGGCAGTCCACCGATCACCACCGCAGCGCCATCCCCCAACTGATCAGCAAGGCTCTGCGCCGCCCCCTGCAGACCAGCACCATCCACACATCGAGGCGTTCAACCAGCAGCTGAAAGTCGCCCACCACAACTGCCTTAGACGCCAATGCTGCTGACTTGGCCACCGCCAGTTCGGCCTGCGCCGCGGCTATCGCGCAGAAATGGGGGATGCTCCACTAAAAGAAAATCTCGCTGCTGGTTTGATCCGCCTAAGCGGATGGACAGGAACCACTCCGCTCGTGGATCCCCTCTGTGGTTCAGGGACCCTGCTGATCGAAGCGGCATCCCTGGCTGCAGGGCATGCCCCTGGGCTGAACCGCAGCTTTGCCCTTGAAGGCTGGGCTGATTTTGATGACGACCTCTGGAGAGAAGAAAAAGAACGCGCACGCACGCGCCAAGAGCAAGGTCAATTCCAGCCCATGATCATTGGCTGCGAGCAGGATCCATCGATCGCCAAACAGGCTCGCAACAACGCAGAGGCCGCTGGCCTTTCCCACTTGATCTCCATCCAAACGGGAGATTTCAGAGATCTCCAGCTTCCAGAAGGACCGGGAACGATTGTTTGCAATCCTCCCTATGGCTTACGCATCGGAGCCGATCAGGATCTCGAGGCGCTCTACGGAGATCTCGGGGCAATGGTGAAAACCCAAGCCTCAGGATGGGATTTCTGGCTGCTCAGCGGAAATGCCGGCGTCACGGGAGCCCTCCGGATGAGAGCATCCCGACGTATCCCCATCAACAACGGAGGGCTCGACTGCCGTTGGCTCCATTACCAAGTGCGTTAGCCAAGACCGATCAACGCCCCATCACGGCACGGGTGGTTTTGGACAAGCCTTCAAGGGTCTGGGGCAGATAAGGGCCCTTCGCCAGCTGTCCTCCAATCCGCAAGCTCGCTCCAGCAACCACCACATTCAAAACAGCAAGGGTGAGCAACGACTGCAGCAACGTCCAACTGAAAGCGGTCAACGACCAGCGGTGGCAACCTGCCCAATCCGGCTTTGTTCGAAAGTCCAGTAGAAAACGATCTAGCACTTTGGGTCTTCAATTCTCCAAAGCGAGATGAGCTATGTGGCCCGATCCCTCAAACTGATTAGACGCGCATCAATCGATCGACCGCCACCACTACATCCCAGGAGGATTAAATTATGGCAATCGAGGAATACAGGCCTAATAGCAAGCCTCAACGGTCCAAAGCAGGGTTTCCTCAACGCGATAGGTATCAAGACGGCAAGACACCAGTCGTCAGAATTGCTCTTGAGGAGAAGATCTCGAAGAAAATCGCAATCCTTAGATGGGTGAAAGATCAAGAAGGAGACTCCCTGAGCAGCCTCTCAAGTGTTGTTGAAGATGCTGTGTTGCACTACTTCGATGCATTCATGACAAATCGAGAACTGCCCTCACGCGATCAGTATTCGAAGTTCCTCAAAACATCTAAGAAGTGAAGAGAAAAGGCGAAGACAGAACATAAGGTTGGGCAACAAAAAGAGTCAACCCACTACTGCACAACAGGTTTAAGATAATTTTTATTACATTTACTTGCCATAATTTGCCATGCCTGCTAATGCAAATTATTATGATATTTAGCAACTAACTGGTTGCTTTATACGCCTATCTTAAGTCACTCAGATGACTATCTTACGCTTTGATCCTCCCTATGAGGTCACAAACCTCAAAAACGAAAGAATATGGGACCTCACATGGTCACGTCAGACATTCCCAACTCAGGACTTCGACTTTTATCTCATACAAAAAACAGAGTCGGGTTACATAGTCCACGCTCGATGCACGGATGCTATGGAGTCATTCGACTTCAGAAAGCAGTTAATTACTGAAGGAATCAGCAAACCGTTTATCAGAGCAAAGCAACGGCAAGCACCACAAGATCGCTTCTCATCTTTCGATAAGGACGAGGCAACACTCGACTTCTATCGCGACAAACACAACGAGGGAGTGGGTCTGGAAGACATCCCAAGACACTTGCGTGCTGGCTACCTGGCTTACCAACGCGGACGGAGGTCAGCAAGATGAGCGGCAAAATCACAAATGTCCATCCCATACGGCCACAAGCATCTCCACCTCCTATCAGCGAGACACTGGCAGTACTTGGCTCACCGATAGATCAGCGTCACATCCGCACTCGCACTCAGAAGAGTCGCAATGGCGAGTTCAAGCTCGAGTACGTCCCATGGGCAGTGCTGACCAAATGTCTCCATGCACGAGTGCCTGGTTGGACATGGCAGATATTGGAGATCAAGACCATTGGCGAATACGTCATGGTCTCTGGTCGTCTCACAATCCCTATCGGGGCGAAGACACTGACGTACGAAGCGGTCAGCTCAGAACCTCTAAACAGCGTTGGTGCTCCACCAATTGAGTCAGCTGCAAGCTCTTGCCTAAGAAGAGCCTGCGCATTAAGCGGCTTAGGTCTTGAGCTT
The DNA here is from genome assembly GCF_000230675.1 of Synechococcus sp. WH 8016. Taxonomy (NCBI): domain Bacteria; kingdom Bacillati; phylum Cyanobacteriota; class Cyanophyceae; order Synechococcales; family Synechococcaceae; genus Synechococcus; species Synechococcus sp. WH 8016. The sequence continues at coordinate 981,386 of NZ_AGIK01000001.1, forward strand.
TGGCTTGATCACTGATGGAGGAACTCACTCGTGATGCCTTCAAACAATGGGGACAGAAAGGAGGTCGTCGATCTTCATCGCATCGATGGCGATCACTAATCGATCCGACAGTTGTCAGCACAGCTGCCGGTATCGAGAAATATCACCTCAAACGAGGATGGGATGTGAAAGCACGCGAGAGAGTGCTATCGATTGAAATTAATTAAATACAAGGCAGGGACAACTTCTGTATTCGGTGGTGCTTAGCATGCCCAAATCTCACAAAAAGATTACTATATCTATAAGAGATAAGATTCCTAAAACATCACCTACGACTCAGGAAGTCATGCAACCCAAAACAAAAATAATGGCCTATCAGCTATTAGCAGCCATCGAATCAGATCCTGAAGCAAAAGCTGACCTTTCCACCTACGGAAACTGGGCACAGCATCTTTACGACCAACTCGAAGACGACAACATCGACGACTGATCATCCAATCAACAACTACAGCCAACCAACCATGACTCTCTCAGAACTATCAGCAGCTGAATCAGCCGTCATTGCAGCTATAACCAACAGCCTCTACACAGCGGAGCAACTCGCACGTGACTGCGAAACAAAAGGCCTACGGTCTCAGGCTTTAACAGAAAAGCGAGTAGCAGCTGAAATCGATTTGATAAGAACTCGTGTACGAATTATCTTCAACGACATGTTCGATGCCGCACTCGAAGCGGACAGAGCTGGACAGATCACAAACGTGACCTACACAACACACAAAGAAATCGAGCTGCCAACTCTGCCTAAATTCACATCAACTAATAGAGCAAATCAAAGCCAATTCTCAGACTAAATAGTTGATTAAGCACGCCACTATGCTATTGTTAAGAGGCAAACAAATAGGACACCAGATGTCTATCACTACCTCACAACTTCAAGCACGTTTCGATTCCATTCAAAACCAAATCGATACCGCCGTCATTAACGCCACAACTAAATCCGAACTCGAAACTCTCGGCTCCAAAATCCTTTGGAACTCTCCAATGGAAATGCCACTTGAGCATTATCTAATCGACATGCTTGATCGCTCTGTCATCACAATCGACGACGCTGAAACCAAATTCAGAACACTCCACTCCTGATCACTAACTCATCCAGCCGGCTCTAACGGTCGGCTTTTTTTATTGTCAGTAAGCATGCAGCACTATATGCTCGCTCTTATGACAGAGACAGAAGGCCTTCTTACGTCGTTGTGTGCGAGACACTCGTCAGTTTTAGAAACCGCATATAAACAGCTCAAGTCCACAGATGTATGGGACTTGTCGTCATCTGTCGTGTTGATTGACAACAGACGAAGCGACAGTCAAGCGACAGTTGTTCCCGTAGGTGGGCTGTCAAATGTCGTGCCCGTCAGCACAACCATCGACAACGAATTACTTAAGGGATGGATTGCTCTGAGCTCAAAAGTTGGGGCTGAAGAGGCTATGAATCGCTATTTAGACGAACACGGAGAAGCATGGGCTGAGGCCTACCAGGCGTTTGTGGACGAACGTGAAAGCCGAGGAAGCATGCTGATGGGCACGGACGATCTAACGGCATTTATCAGTAGGTCCAAAGAGACATTTCCAGATGATCTGGCTGTGCTGGTAATGCTGCCCATGGACCAAGAAAACGAATGGAAGCTCGTTCAGTTCAGCTGGCGACCAGAAAGCTGAGAACCCGCTCCACAACTAGGATTTGAGGCATAAAACAGATTATTATGGACATAGTATGCATGTTCGTTTTTGTCGCCTCCTCTCACTCCTGCTCAGGCTCTTTGCCTACAAGCAGTCACATTTTGGGTTCGTGCTGTCCGATCACGTAAAGGCGAAATCGGCTTTGTAGATGACGACGGCATTGAATGGTCCGCAATCACGGCTGAGCAATGCGCCTCATTCATTAGCGAGAAAATGTTTTGTGACCTATCACCAAAAACATGCCAAGCGTCACTCAGACGATTGGAAGAAATTGGTCTTGTCGTAAGGCAGAAAAAGTTCCTCAACGGATGGAAACATACATTCCATTACACGCTCCCTGACAAACCTGAGGTCAGCATTGTGTTGGTCGGTGGGAACAAATCAATCCCAACGGATGTCTCAAATCAATCCACTTCTACTAGTCCATCTACTAATCAAACTAAAAATCCTCTTAGATCAATAAAAGAAGCGGACGACCAGAGCCCAAGGGCTCAGTCGCCGCCTAAAGACCTCTCTCATCTTGGAGTGGTCAGGCACCCCAGAAGGTCCCCAGAGGACACGAAAGCTGGTGTTAATGGAAACCAATACCAACCACCAAACAATGCCTCTGGTGACCACGGGGTGATCTCTCACGTTGAACAGGTCTCAAGTCTCAAGCTGCTTAGTGAAATCGAACGAACAACGCTGGATGACCTCGGTGCTCCCGATCTAAAGACTGATCCCACTGCGTATCTGAATTGGGTGATGGATCGCCTTGAGCGACAAAAATAGACCTACTAATCGTGCGCCATGAAACAGGATTTTTACGCTATCTGAGAGTTTGCTGAAATTTCGTTTACTACGCACATAGACGCAAACAACAACTGGACACGAAGTCAATTAAGTGTCCACATTACTTACTACTAAGGAAGCAGCTACTGCACTCGGAGTATCTCTTCGCCACATTCAAAATTTAATTTCTGAAGCAGACACTGACACCAAACGCAGCCGTTGGAAATATGGTCGTGAATTGATCAACCTCAGTCCTCGTCACTCAGCTCGCAGGACCATTCGTGTCAATTTGGAAGCCGTACTGATCAATAAATAACTATCAACCAAATAGCGCCTCTTCTGCCTTGTCTGCAATGGTGTGTGGAGCCAGAAATGCTCTGTAGGTTTTTGAGTGCTCTGAGGGGCTATGTCCCATCAACCTTGAGGCTGTATAGATATCAAGTTTCGACTTACCAGTGCTCCAAAGTCTTCCCGCAAATCCATGCCTAAGAGCGTATGGACGGAACGGCATGCCTATCTTCTTTCGACGGTCATGTAGCCACTTAGCCGTTGTGTAGCCAGGACTATGACCACTACGCCTCTTCTCATTTCGCAAATCAAATAATTCCACCCACTCCCGAGGCACGGGAACAACAATGCGTTCACCCGTTTTTGTCGATTTATCAACCCAGAGCCGATGTTTGTCATCGACAAAACGGCACGTATCCACCTCGTGGTCTCTCAGCCCATAGGTCGCCATCATCCCCATAGTCCAACCGAGCTCAGGCAGATAGTCCATTGCCTTTTGGACCCACTCAACAATTTCTTTGTCAGACGGCACCTCAAGAACAGGAGGTTTAGAGCCGTACGTAGGAACCGGAGCCTCAGGGAATGTGACGCTTATAAGGTCGCAAATGTCTTTGAGCAGATAGAAAAACTCGCGATAGGAAGCTGTGTCACGCTCGTAGCGAGTAAGAGCTCGTTTGATTTCTTCAGTTGTGACGACCTTGCCCATTGGCATCTGCCTTAGGCGACCCATATAAGAAATTTCCCAAGTCCTCTCTCCCGTTCGTCCATAGACGACACGCTTGCGATAGAGCTGATCAATGGCCGACTTCCAAGTCGTTCCCTTAGTTGTCTCAGTCCAGTCGTCCCAATCAAACGTATTTGTATCAACCTGCCGTTGAAGAAGTGCTCGGCGTTTCTCTGCAATTTTGAGATCAGCCGGAGCATCAAACAAGCCCAACGGAATCCGCATCTGTTTGACAACCCCAGAGCCGTCTTTGGACGGGAGCATTCCCAGCAAATACAGCTTCCCTCGGAGAGCGTTGATCGAAATCTTGCCCAAAGCGAGATCAAGAGCATTAGGGCTCAGTGTCGCCGATTTATGAAACAGCGCAAGTCGGCAATTTCTGGTTATGGACAGAGCGTGCATAAAAGCCCGATTTCCTTACGTCTATGTGCGTCTACATGCATTGAGAAATCTCCTCAAGACCCTTGCAATTACTGGCGAACTGCCTCTAATACTGCCAAGTACAAATCTTCATCGATCTCCCGGATGTCGTATTCCGTAGGCATAGCGCCATGGTGATGTTCATGCACCACGGTCCAGCACTTGCGCTCCACATCACTCAGTTCGTGTCCATACACGGCATGGACACGCTCCACCAAAGCCTTGACCAAAGCTGAATCAGTTGCCATCCCTATCTCCCATTCAACGTTGAGGATCGGCTGACCCTACAAGTGCAGGTCGGGATACCGCATGGTGGCGCAAAGACCGACCGAGCCGGATCGGTTCTCCGCTCTACAAATGCAAAAGATCCACATACGGTTCCAAGCAATAAAACGTAGAAATCGCCATGCAACCCACTGCTGAACAGTTCACCGAAAAAGCTTGGTCCGCGATCATGTCAGCCCAGCAGCTGGCCCAAAACCGTCGGCATCAACACCTTGAAAGTGAGCACTTGTTGAGGGCTTTGCTGGACCAAGAAGGTTTGGCAGGCCGGATCCTCGATAAGGCTGGGGTGTCTCCACCCGCTCTACAAACGGCCGTAGACACCTATCTCAGTCAGCAACCATCCCTCACCAATGCCCCCGACTCAGTCTTTCTAGGCAAAGGTCTCAATGCCCTGCTCGATCGCGCTGAAACGCTGAAGCAAAGTTTTGGCGATAGCTTTATTTCCATCGAGCATCTGCTGCTGGCCCTCGCCGACGATGGTCGCTGTGGCCGTCAGCTTTTTAGCCAAGCTGGCACCGATAGCTCTCGTTTAAAAACCGCCATTAATGCCGTGCGTGGCAGTCAAAAAGTGACCGACCAAAACCCTGAGGGAACCTACGAATCTCTTGAAAAATATGGTCGAGATCTCACGAGCGCTGCCCGAGACGGCAAGCTCGATCCGGTGATTGGTCGTGATGAAGAAATCCGCAGAACGATTCAAATCCTCAGCCGACGCACCAAAAACAACCCTGTCCTGATCGGTGAACCAGGGGTCGGCAAGACAGCGATTGTGGAAGGGCTTGCCCAACGCATCGTCAATGGGGACGTGCCTCAAGCCTTGCAAAATCGTCAGTTGATCGCCCTCGATATGGGAGCACTGATCGCTGGGGCCAAATATCGCGGTGAATTTGAGGAACGACTCAAAGCCGTGCTCAAGGAGGTCACCAACTCCGAAGGACAAATTGTGTTGTTCATCGACGAAATCCACACCGTGGTGGGTGCAGGTGCCACCGGTGGTGCGATGGACGCCAGCAACCTGTTAAAGCCCATGCTGGCCCGTGGTGAACTGCGCTGCATTGGAGCCACCACCCTGGACGAGCACAGGCAACACATTGAGAAAGACCCCGCTCTCGAGCGCCGCTTTCAGCAAGTCATGGTCGATCAACCCACAGTGGAAGACACCATTTCAATTTTGAGAGGACTGAAAGAGCGTTATGAGGTGCACCACGGCGTCCGCATTGCCGACAGCGCCCTGGTCGCAGCAGCCGTTTTGAGTAGTCGCTACATCGCTGATCGCTTCCTTCCAGACAAAGCGATCGACCTTGTGGATGAATCAGCCGCCAGGCTCAAGATGGAGATCACCTCCAAGCCAGAAGAAATCGACGAGATCGATCGCAAAATCCTGCAGTTGGAAATGGAGAAGCTCTCGCTCGGACGGGAGTCGGATGCGGCCAGTCAAGAACGCCTTCAACGATTAGAACGAGAACTTGCTGAATTATCCGAACAGCAAAGCACCCTCAATGCTCAATGGCAGCAAGAAAAAGGTGCCATTGATGAGCTCTCTGCTCTGAAAGAAGACATCGAACGCGTGCAGCTGCAAGTGGAGCAGGCCAAACGCAGTTATGACCTCAATAAAGCAGCAGAACTGGAATACGGAACGCTGGCTGGACTTCAAAAACAACTGCTAAGCCAGGAACAGGCGCTGGCAGCAACCGATGAGACGGCAGAAAAATCACTGCTTAGAGAAGAGGTCAGCGAAGACGACATCGCCGAGGTGATTGCGAAGTGGACAGGCATTCCCGTCGCCAAGCTTGTGCAGTCTGAGATGGAAAAACTGCTCAAACTTGAGGACCAACTGCATGAACGCGTTGTGGGGCAAGACCAGGCCGTCACGGCAGTAGCCGACGCCATCCAGCGATCCAGAGCCGGGCTCAGCGATCCAAATCAACCCATCGCTAGTTTTTTATTTTTGGGACCCACCGGTGTGGGCAAAACAGAGTTGTCAAAAGCCTTGGCAGCCCAATTGTTTGATAGCGAAGACGCCTTGGTTCGCATCGACATGTCGGAATACATGGAGAAACATACGGTGAGCCGATTAATCGGTGCACCTCCGGGATATGTGGGATATGAGGCTGGAGGACAGCTCACAGAAGCGATACGGCGCAGGCCATACGCGGTGATCTTGTTTGATGAAGTGGAAAAAGCGCATCCAGACGTCTTCAATGTGATGCTCCAAATCCTGGATGATGGGCGCGTCACGGACGGGCAAGGCCGCACTGTTGATTTCACCAATGCTGTGTTGATTCTCACCAGCAACATCGGCAGTCAATCCATCCTCGATTTAGGAGGTGATGACAACCAACACCAAGAAATGGAAAGCCGGGTCAATGATGCGCTCCGCAGCCACTTCCGCCCAGAGTTCCTAAACCGAATCGACGACACGATCATTTTCCACAGTCTTCGTCGTGACGAATTGCGCCTCATTGTTGCGCTACAAGTGGAGCGGTTACGACAACGCCTCAGCGAGCGCAAGCTGGGTCTCAACATCAGCGAAGAGGCGACCGACTGGTTGGCCAATGCCGGCTATGACCCGGTTTATGGTGCGAGGCCCCTCAAACGCGCCATTCAGCGCGAACTTGAAACACCGATTGCAAAAGCGATTCTCGCAGGTGCCTATGAGGAAGGAAGCAGTGTTCAAATCAAAGTGAAAGAAGAACAACTAAGCCTGCTTTAAAAGCACGCTTAAATTGGCACAGACGATTCTCAGAATTGGGAAGCCGAAAGTTCCTCTTCACCAACCGTGGAGTCCTCACCGTGGCTTTCATGGTGGTGCTGTTCACCTTCATCGTGATTGGTGCCATCGGTGTTCCAGCCCATGAATACGCCAGGGGATTTTTAGGAGGGACTCCGTACCAAAGCATTTGGTACATGAATGCCTATCTCATACCCTGCGCCCTCATGCTTACGTTAGTGGGCAACCTTCGGCAACGCTATGGGGGGAGAACCTTAGCCATCATTGGCCCAGCCATTTTTAGTCTCAGCCTGATTGGTGCCGCCCTAACGCAAGAAAGTCTCCTCTTCATCCTCCTTCGAATCATTCAAGGATTAAGTTCGGCGGTTTGCGCAGCGGTTGGGGGCGGATGGCTGAATGGAGGAATTGGAAGCAAACACAGCCAATTAGGGAAAGGGTTATTTATACTTGTTTTTGCCTTTGGTGCTACAGCAGGGATCGCCATTTCAGCCTATACAACTTGGTATTTGAGCTGGCGAATTGTATATGCGTTCTTCGGTATCTGTCTTGGCGTTGCCTGGTTGCTGATCTATCGGTATTTACCAAAAACACCAAGCGACCCTTCAGTCACGATTGACTGGCTGACCTTCACTCTGATCTGTAGCGGGTTTGGCTTATTTAGTTTGTCCCTAGCCTGGGGCAATCAACATGAGTGGTTTCAAAGTCCTTTTTACTGCATTCAACTTAGTCTCTCCCTCATCAGCATCATCCTTTTTTTTGTTCGGCTATCAAGTGCACCCCCTTTACTCAACCCGAAGGTCTTTCAAGACATCAACTTCTGCATCAGTACGGCCAACTTAACTCTGATTTTATTTGCCGTATTTCTTGTCTTCAACATCGTTCCTACATTTATGATTAAAGTAGTTGGGAATACGGTAGGAACGTACGCAGGCCCATTTAGCTGTTTCAGCCTTGCTTGTGTTGCAACAACATTCTTATTTGCACCGGGGATTAACCCCTATGCTATCGGAAGCAATATAACACAAAGAAAAATCTCTTCAAGCATTGGAGTGTTTGGATTTGGACTAACAGCCCTATGGATGGCTCAAACCAATGCAATGCAGAGCAATAATAATCTAACCATACAATTAATTTTGCTTGGAATTAGTTTTGGACTGATCCTCAACGAGCTTTTAATGTGTTTTGCGACCATGCCAGCGGAATTAACCACCACCGCAAGTGCCGTAAACTTCTTCGGAACCAATATCGCCAAATCTCTATCCGGTGGTTTGAGCGGGGCTATCAGCACAGCCTCAAGCCAGGGGAGCTGGGAACGTTTTCGTATGGAAGTTGGCGCCAGTCAGGAAGCAATTGCCGACTTTCAATTGCCTTTACAAAATCATTTACAACAGGGAATTGAAGGGGGATCTTGGTCACAGGCATCATTAGAAATTATCAACCATGCAATTTCACAACAAGCAGAGGTCATTACATATATCAATACGGCCACTTTAACGGGCTGGCTTCTCCTAGCATTCGGTCTGCTTCCTTTTCTGCACCGAGACGAGAAAGCATTCAAAGAAGATCGCCAAAACTAGGAAAAGAAAGCATTCATTTGAAAGAATTTCATCCATCCTTTTTCTTGACGAATAGAGGTGTTCTAACAGGCGCTTTCATGGCAATGCTGTTTTGCTATGGCATTGCTGGAGCGATTAGCGTTCCTGCCCATAACTATGCAAGCGGATATTTGGGAGGGACGCCTTATCACAGCCATTGGTATATGAATGCATACTTAATTCCGATGTCATTAACACTGATATTTGTAGGAAATCTAACAAAGAAGTTTGGCAGAAAAACGATGGCAACCTATGCACCAGCTGTTTTTATCATTGGACTGATCGGCTCTGCTTTAGCCGTCGATAGCTTGGTCTTTATTGGCTGTCGAATGATTCAAGGAATTTCAGCAGCAGTTTGCGGAGGCTTAGCTGGAGGATATCTCAATGGCGGCATTGGAAAAACACATCGCGACGTCGGGAAAGGGCTTTTTGTCGTGACATTTGTCTTTGCTGGAACACTTGGCGTTGCCTATGGAGGAGCCATTTCATGGCATTTAAGCTGGCGTCTCGTTTATGCAAGCCTAGCGCTGATTCAATTTGCATCTTGGATCCTTATTGTTCGATATCTCCCTCAAGATCAAGGCGATGAAAACATGCATCTAGACTGGTCAACATTCATCCTGTGTAGCATCGGATTTGGGACATTCAGCATTTCCTTGATTTATGGAAATCAACACGAATGGCTTGAAAGCAACACGTACATCACATTATTAGCCGTATCTATTGTAGCTCTTGTTTTATTTTTCATTCGCTTCAGCAGCTCTCCACCTCTACTGAATCCAAAAGTCTTCTCTGATATTAATTTTGTCATAAGCAGCATCAATATTTCAGTCATTATGTTTTCAGTCTACCTAATCTTTGCGATCTTACCTGGGTTCATGATTGATGTAACTCAGAATACAATCATGACATATTCAGGTCCATTTTTTCTATTTTCCGCAGCATCAACCATCACGGTTTATCTATTCGCTCCCGGAATCAATACTCATTACCTTGCAAGAACAGTTAAGGCAAGGCGTGTCATGTCAAGCCTGGGCGTCACTGGGTTTGGCCTCACATCCATATGGATGGCACAGACATCGTCCGCTCAATCTAATCAAACCATCACAATTCAATTAATCTTTCTTGGAATATCTTTCGGCTTTTTCTTTCATGAATTCTTGATGGCATTTGCCACAGTTCCAGCCGAGCTTGCAACCACAGCCAGCTCAATTGCTTTATTTGGTGGCAACTTGGCAAAAGTCTTTGGAGGGGCATTAAGTGGCAGCATTGATACTCTTTCTACGCAAGGAAGTTGGGAACGATTTCGTAACCATATTAGCCAAACAAGCATTGGACTAGAAAATTTTCAAGGGCCCCTAAAAAATCAAATGATCGAAGGAATCCACACTCAAAACTGGAATCAGGCATCACTCGATATAATCAACCACTCTCTTGGTCAACAGGCAGCCGTTGTTTCTTACATCAACCAGGCAACACTCACAGGCTGTCTTCTGATTTGCTTCGGAGTGCTTCCCTTTTTACATCGAGAACAGCAAGACAAAAAATAAAATCACGGTACAATCTTTGTAACAGCATAAAGTAATCACCATTGGACTTCCTCGCAATCAAGTCATGACAGAGCAAGACGCGATGGACAACAAAAATCGCAAGCTCATTCTGACTGGCGGAATTCTCGGCGGAATCACAACGCTGGGATTAACAGGCTTTTTTGTGTACGGGCACTATTTCCCAAACACTCCTGACGCCTACGTTCATGCTTATACCGTCACGGTGGCACCCTACGTTGCTGGTTACATCAAAAATATTCATATCCAGCCTAATCAATTTGTAAAAAAAGGAGAATTAATTTACGAGATCGTTCCTGATTCTTTTCAGGTGATTGTAGATCAAAAAGCAAGCAAGCTTGAAGCTAGCAAAAAGAATTTAAACAGCATGCGTCAAGAGCTTCAAAAAGCAAAAGATGACCTTAAAAGCAAAAAAGCATCTCGATGGCTGATTGGCTTAAACCAAAAACGTTATGCCTTCCTCTTGAAAAAAGATGTTGTTTCCCTAGAAAAAGAACAAGCACTTCAGGCTTCCATCATTGAGTCAGATGCAGATGTCACTAGAGCCACAGCAGAAATACGGAGAATTTCACAAAAAATGCTCGAGCAGCAGTCCTTAATCAATGCAAACTCAAGCGACTTAGAAACCGCGAAAATAAACCTCAATTACTCAAAATACTACGCTCCTTTTGACGGCTTTATTAGCAATAAATTTACGATTAGGTCTGGTCAATACGTTAAGCCAGGGCAAGCACTTTTTCAAATCGTTGACAATAGCCAGTGGTGGGTTGACGCTAACTACAAAGAATCACAGATTCATCGAATCCGCCCAGGGATGAAGGCTTCCATCAAACTTGACATGTATCCAGGCAAGAAATTCGAAGGCACAGTCATCAACATCAGCTCAGGAAGCGGTGCTTATTATTCGCTTCTCCCCCCTCAAAATGCCACCGGCAACTGGGTAAAAGTGCCACAACGGTTTCCTGTACGCATCAAGATCAATCAGTCACTCAAGCATCCACTCCGAGCAGGATCTACCGCTTACAGCACTATCAATACAATGAAGACGGTGCCAAACATCAGCTCGAAGCAGAAGGATGCCCCCCCGAATTCGTAGGTTCAAACCAGTGAGGGACTGAATAATAAGTGGCTTCATTGCTGATATTTTCTCTGGCTTCTACTTTCCAACAGCAGGTTCGGCCCTGATCACGTTTTTTCAAGTGTTCATTGGCCCAGTCCCACAACAATTGTGCGGTATGTTCCATCCCTACATTTTGCATCACCCGAAGATCTAGGGCTCCCTGCTGATGAAGAGATTGCCACTGTTCAAGCAAGGGATCATCTTGGTTGACCAAAAAAGTGTGATCAAACTGATCGCTCAACTGTTTCTCTAAGGGACGCAAGCTTGAGAAATCCACCACAAAGCCACACGCATCAAGCTGCTTGGCAGCAAACCAAAACGTGAAGCTTCGGCTGTAGCCATGAACAAAATGACAATGGCCAGAGTGTTGCCATTGCCTATGACAACAAGGATACCCCTCGAAATGCTTGCTGCAGGTGAAGCCGGCGGGAGGCAGAAACATCAGCGCGGAAGAGGGGGCACACTGCGGGAGAATTGACCATGTCTACATCTACATGCACCGAGTCCCGATGCCAGCTGCTGATGTCGCCTTCATTGACGAACTCCGCTTCAACGACAAGGGGCTAATTCCTGCGATCGCTCAAGACTGGCTCGATGGGGCCATCCTCATGCAGGCCTGGATGAATCGTGCAGCCCTGGAGCTCACGTTGAGCACCGGTGAAGTGCACTACTGGAGTCGTTCTCGACAAGAGATGTGGCACAAAGGAGCAACCAGTGGTCACATCCAACGTCTCAAGGGCTTTCGCTACGACTGCGACGCCGACGTGCTCCTTCTCACCATCGAACAAGCCGGCGATGTGGCCTGTCACACAGGAGCACGCAGCTGTTTTTACGACGATGGTCCCGTGCCTAGCCAAGGAGGAGACGAGGCCGCAGCCCCTCCAGCCGATGCCTGCACCGAATTGATGCGAGTGATTGAAGATCGCCGCAATTGCCCAGAAGAAGGCAGTTACACCAATCGATTGCTGGAAGGGGGTGACAATCGGATCCTCAAAAAAATCGGTGAAGAAAGCGCAGAATTTGTGATGGCATGCAAAGACAACAACGCCAGCGAAATTGCAGGGGAAGCCGCTGATTTAATTTTTCACCTCCAGGTTGCTTTGGCCCACCACAACGTCAGTTGGCGAGACGTCCAGACCGTTCTGGCCAATCGCCGTGGAGCACCCAGGCGTTCTTAGGGCGGCGCTGGCATGGGCACCCCAAAGTCACTCGGCTGCTGTCGCATCCACTCCAGGGTGAGCTGATCCCGCGGCGACAACTTCAACACCGGGGAGGCTCCTTGTACGGGAGCCATCGCATCACTGGGAACCTGGCTATGGGCCCAAAGTCCGAAGGCGTGGCCCAACTCATGAAGCGCGGTGGCCTGTTGAGACTCGGCTCTCAACTCAGGGGAAACCATCACAGTGACGTTCGGCTCAAGACGCCATACCCCCTGCCGTTGCACCTCCAACACCTGAAGCACACTTCTGCCATTGCTGGCTCGCCATCCATCAGCAAGACGTCGCCGGGGCGGCCTGCGTCGTTCGATCCGGATATGAGCCCGCTCAGAGTCTTCAACCCGGATGATCGGCAAAACCGCAGACCACTCATCGAGAGCGCGATCGATCGAACCGAACCATCGCCGCTCCCAGCGATTGGGCTCAGCCCCTTTGGCTGGCTGAACCCAGACGCACCAGCGCGGCAGAACGGGGAATCCAGAATCGCTAATCGCCAATCTGGATCCATACCCTGGGGCATTCGTCAGATCACTACGTCGCAAAGGATCGGTCCTGATCTGCTGAGCCTGAACTGGAGGACAGGGGTCAACTTGCATGCGTCAAATCAGGTCGCCGGAAGTCCAACTCCACGAGCCATCAGCGTTGCCAACAAGGGCACCAGGGCGAATCCAGCCAGCTCAATGTTGACAATCCAACCCAGGCGGGTAGCCAGCGCCTCTGACACCTTGGGCAGTTCGCCTTTACGCAAGGGAATCGCCCAAAGGATGTAGGTCACCGTTGGGTACAAGGACAAGGCACCCACAGATAGGTACAAACCGACCTTCCACCAAAACAGGGGGTTCGTCGTATAGAACTCGCTGCCTTGCCCGAAATACAGAACACGAAAAATGCCACTGATCAGCAGTGCCAATGCGGCGATCCCATAGATGATGTCGGTAATCACCATGGCCGTGGCTGCCCGACGATCCGGATCCGGACGCAAGAGACGCCGCTCCACGACCAGAGCAGCGAAACAGAGCATGAAGCTCAGGTAGTGCACGTAGGCCACACCAGCGCTTTTAGCAATCTCTGGAGTCAGCAAAGTGGCCAGCGGCATAACGAGGGATTCAGTGGGGCTGACCGTAGCTGCTGGCTTGCCACACTCGCCAGGGTCAGGCCCCTCTGCCGGCCTCTGACTGACGCGCAACAAAAAGAAATCATGGAGCAATAATGAATAACGAAAAAAACATTAATTAGGGTGTAAACATAAATTCCGCAGTCTTTATTACGCAAGCTGATTAGAAAGACTTCCGCCCTAAGTTCAAGAAAACCAGGAGTCACAGATGGTGAGTTCTCTGAGTGCTTTTCTCGGCGAAATCGGTCGGCATCAACTGCTGACACCTGAGCAGGAATTAACCCTGGGCCGCAAGGTTCAAGCCATGGCAGCTCTGACTGAGCGCTGCACAATGGCAGGTGGCGAAGGCGATGCATGCGTTTACAGCGACGAGGAGAAGCGCACGATCAAGCGAGGAGAAAAGGCGAAAAATCAAATGATTACGGCCAATTTAAGGTTGGTTGTCAATCTTGCGAAGCGTTATCAAGGCAAGGGACTGGACCTTCTTGACCTCATCCAAGAGGGCACGCTCGGGCTCACCAGAGCGGTGGAAAAATATGACCCCACCCGAGGTCATCGTTTTTCTACCTACGCCTACTGGTGGATTCGTCAAGGTTTGAACCGCGCTCTGTCGACCCAAAGCAGAACCATTCGCATCCCTGTGAATGTCAATGAAAAACTAACGAAATTACGCGCTGCCAAAGCGCGTTTGATGCAGAGCAATGGTCTTGCCCCATCGGCGGAGCAATTGGCCGAGAGCATGAAATTACCGATCAGCGAAGTTGAAGACTTACTGGGCTGTGAACTTCGCAGCGTCACCGTGAGCCTTCAGGGAGTGGTGAAGTCGAAATCGGATCCATCTGAATTGGTGGATGTCTTACCAAGTGACGAAATCCCACCCATGGAGCGGGCCGAAATCGCCGAGCGGACGGACTCCGCTTGGAAGCTGCTCGACAATTCGAACCTGACTCCCAAGGAGAGAACCATCGTCATGCTGCGGTTTGGGCTTGATGGAAGCCACGAGTGGCGCACCCTTGCCGAAGTTGCCCGACAGATGAACTGCAGCAGGGAGTACTGCCGCCAGGTGGTGCAAAGAGCTTTACGCAAACTGCGTAAAACCAGCATTCAACATGGCTTGGTGGAACCCGCCCACTGAAAATCCGGCGAATTCGGTGATAGTGGACTTGTCATGCCCAACCAACGCTGAATCGTTCATGACTGATGCCTCCTCTTTCACGGAACCCATTTTTGAAGCGGATGTGATTGACAGCTCCGTCATCGATGAAGGAGTTTTTCAACGTCTACTCAGGCGCGCAGGAAGAACGATTGCGGCCCCAGCCCTTGAAGCGCTGGAGATGGTGCTGGATGCGTCCACGCCGGCTCAAGCCAGGATCACCATGCTGGCAGCCCTGACCTACCTGCTCATACCAACCGATCTCATCCCCGACTTCCTACCTGTCGCGGGATTTAGCGATGACCTCGTTGCCTTGACCGCCGTGATCGGTCTCTGCAGCAAACACATCACACCCGTCATCCGTCTACGGGCACAACGCAGACTGGACCGATGGTTTCCCCTCGGTCGCTCATGAATTCCTGGTCTGCCGAGGTCGAGGAAGAACTGTCCATCGTCCTGAAGGATTGGCTGAAACAGCAGGGTCGAACTCAAGCCGACCTTCGCCGGAGCCTCCGGGCAACGTCAACGCGCATGCCCGCTCTGATGGAAGTGCTTGAGCGGGAGCACCGCCTCGGAGGACTTCCCCGTCTCGCGGCAAAGCTCTGCAGCATCGAAGCCGATTGGATCAACAATGCCCCGGCCCATGCCAGCGCTTCCGCAGGAGACTTAACGACGGAGACAGATCCATTTGGCCAACTCGATCTTCTTCTGCGCGAAATCCGAGACGATCGCGGCAACTGAACGAGATCGCAGGCAAAGTGGTACCAGATGCCTTCCTGCCTTGCGTTTATCCGCTTCCCTCGTCTTCAGCGTCGGACTCATGGCTGGTGCTGGTCTCTTTGTTGTGGCTCCCCAAATCGCGCAGGCTCAATCAGAGACATGGCTGCTCGGACCCAACAGCCGCTCAGGGCAAGGCAGCACCGTGGTGCCTACCGATTGCGTGACGGGAGACGATGGATCGATTACCTGCAACACCAAGATCGAAAACCCCGCAGGAACCACCCCTGCCAAGCCTTACTACAACCCATTCACCAACTAACCAGCCGTGCCTCAGGCCCGTCGTAAGCGTCGATCCTTCCTGCTGCTCGTCGACTCCGCAGAGCAACAAGTAGCCAAGCTGCTCACGGTTATCACATCCGTGGTGATTGTGGCGGCCCTGATCCAACTCACCATTCGGGTCAGTCTTGCGCTGATTTACACCGATCGAAATTCCTATTGGTTGGGTGATGGGCTGATCAAAATTCTTGGGGATCTGCTCACCGTCCTGATTGCCCTGGAAGTCCTTCAGAACGTCACGAGCTACCTGAGGAAACATGTCATTCAGATTGAACTGGTTCTGGTAACAGCTCTCACGGCTGTTGCCAGAAAAGTCATTGTTTTACCTGCAGGATCAGAAAATAAACCACAACTCCTCATTGGGCTGGGGATCGCTTCGATTGCCCTGGCCGGCTCCTACTGGCTGGTCAAACGCTCAAGCCCTCTCTATCCAGCGGCAAGAATGGAGGACTGGAACCCACAGGCCAATACAGAGCGAGCCATAGAGTCCCAGGACTCGGATCTGTCCGCTCCAGGCGGTGACGACGATGGGCTGGAATCAAGAGCTGATCACCCACGCTGAGGTCAAGACATTCATCTGGATCCTTGAATTGCAACCTGGCACTGCCACGCATCAGGGTCAGCCACTCGTTTTCAGCCTGGTCGTACCAGAAGTCTTCGGGGCTAGAAGCCGCACAAGACTCGATCCGCATCAATCGCCAACCAGGACCTTGGCAAAGCATCCGCTCTTGCTCCTCTCCAGGCTGTAACTCTTGGCTAAGCAACAAGTTGTTCGCGGGCCGATCCATGGCCGCCTCCTCTCCATCGCCCCATCGCCGAGCGATCTCAAAACCCCAGGAACGGGCAAGCTCAACGACTGAGTTGTGATCATCACAAGCGGCGAGCTGCTGACGGCGCTCAGGATGCTCGTGCAGGGACTGAACCAAGCCATTCAGATGATTCACCTTCTGCAGGAATCGCTGAAGATCCTTTTCGGCCAACTGGAACGTCCGTGATTCTTCTAATCCTGCCAACAATCGAGACAGGCATCAGCACGGCAGCAAACAAGGCAGCAAACTATGGCTGTATGGCCATCTGTGAGCATGATTCGACTCCTCTCATCCATCCTGCTGGCCGTGCTGCTCTTGTGGCCATCGACTGCACTTGCCATGGAGTCCGGAGCCTCGTTATTTCAAAATAATTGTGCTAGTTGCCACCCCAATGGCGAAAACATTATTCGTCGCGGGCGCACACTCAAAATCAAAGCTTTAACCAAGCGTGGAATTGATAGCAGTGAGGCCATCGCGCAAGTCGCCCGAGAAGGAATCGGACAAATGAGTGGGTACGCCGATGCCCTTGGGGATGGCGGGGATGTGATTGTGGCCGAATGGGTTTGGCAACAAGCTCAAAATGCCTGGATCCAGGGATAAACATCTAGCTGAGTCCAAATTCCTTCGCGCCAATACACGTCTTGTTCGAGCAGGGCACAAACGCTGTCCTTGCTGTCTGATTCAAAAATCGCAAATACGTGCGTACTGCCCTCTGTGGGACCCAGCGTGATTAAGGTTCCCTGCTCTTTAAGCACTCGCAGTCCAGCAAGATGCTCGTCTCGAAAAGGCTCACGCTTTTGAAGTGCGCCCTCGCAATAGGTTCCCCATAGAACGAAGCGTGCCATTAGTCCATCCACCTACAAGTTATTGTTGACAATAGGATGGCATCTTCGAGGCGCACAAATCACTTGTATTCAATGAATTTACATTGGATTTGAATTGAATTTGAATTAAATTTTTATGGAATCGCTGTTTGCGATTGTGAGGAGTGAATTGCGATTCGATTTAGTTGCAATAAAGAATTTCATCAACTAGTAAAATCATCATCCAGCAGCATCCCTGAGTTGCCTGCAAAACTCTCCAGCCTCTAATGCAACTTTCCCGGGCGCTGCAGCGGCGATTCGTTTAACAAGAGCACTGCCAACAATTGCACCATCAGCTCCCCATTGTTTTACTTGCAAAACTTGTTCAGGACCCGAAATCCCAAACCCGACAGCCACTGGACCACTGTTGCAGGCCTTTAAATCGCTCACCAAAGAGGCCACACGATCTTGGAGCTTGACGCGCTCTCCAGTCACACCGGTCACACTCACCAAGTAAGTGAATCCACGGCTGGATTCAGCAATCCTCTGCATACGATTTTGTGGTGTTGTTGGTGCGACCAATAACACCAAATCCAATCCAAACGTTGCCGCCAAAGGCGACAATCTCTCGGCTTCCTCTAAGGGAAGATCGGGCACCACTAATCCTGCAGCGCCAGCAGCAGCAGCTTCCGCAAAAAAACGCTCTGGTCCCCGATTGAGGAGCGGGTTGGTGTAGGTAAACAGAATCACAGGCATGCTGAGCTGACCTTTCAAGCCAGCCAGCATCTCGATCACTTTCGCTGGCGTGGTTTTTTGCTCTAAAGCCCGATAGGCAGCAGCCTGAATGACAGGCCCATCAGCCAATGGATCCGTATAGGGGATGCCGAGCTCAACAATGTCAGCACCATTGGCTTGAAGGCTCAAAAGCACTTCAGCCGTTGTGCTCAAGTCTGGATCTCCTGCCATCAAGAATGGCATCAATGCCATGCGTTGTTCCTGAGCCGTTCGGGAGAAAACCGCTTCAATCCTTGAAAGTTGATCCGTCACAAAAAGCAGAGGGTCTGATTAACGGAGCCTACGGTTCTGAGGTCTGTTCCGATTCAGACTCATCCAAATTGAGAGAGGCCAGCAGGGCTTGCTGCTCATCCGGACTCAAGGCATCAAAACGTGCCTGAAGCTGATCGGTTGTGAGTTGGTCGTACTCCTTTCGGTAGCGGCGTCGCTGCTGCATATACGTCATCTGACCAGTCACAACCCTGAAGAGGTAGGAGCCTGTCCAGCCCACAACAATCACCACCAAAACGGCCTCAGCAGCGATTCCTGCTGAAAACCCCTCAAACCCTGCAGCCTTAAACAGCCAGAATCCAGCGCCTCCCGCGAGTAAGAGCCCCAGACCCAGCTTGAGAACACCAGCACGCGTCAAAGACTTAAACCTCTCCTTGACCGCTGAGGCGGAAATTGAGGAATGGTGCGAACAGAATCATTCCCGGAAAGAAAAAGAAAACCAGCCCGAAGACGAACAGGCGCTCAATCTTGCCCATCACGTGCCAGCGCCGATTCATCCAAAAGAAGAGTGCCAGTGGCATCACCACGAGGTAAAGGCCACCCAAGGCCAGATAGCCACCGATCACAAGCAGCGTGTCTAAGGAGACCGAAGACAGGAGATTCTCGATGGACACAGAAGACGACCTGGTTGGGGTCAATCTAAGATGTCGAGGCGGGCCTGCATGGCAAGCGGGGGCGTGGCGGAATCGGTAGACGCACGCGACTTAAAATCGTTTGGGATGAAAATCCTGTGGGGGTTCAAGTCCCCCCGCCCCCATCCGTCCAGACGCGCACTTGTTGGAGCCCACATTCCAATGTCCGCAATGGCAACTAGTGAGGCCACTATTGAGGGAGTCAAGCGTGGATCCAGCAGCTTTTGGGAAGCGAATGTGATCCTGATCCCTTAGTCCCCACCAGCCAGGTCAACAGACCAAGCCAGAGACTCGCCAGCATGAAAGAACACAGGGGCTTCTCCAGAGTCAAGTTCTCCTAAAAGACCTTGAGGGAGCGTGAGCTGGTTCGGCACGGTCTGCGGCTGACGCACCAACGCAATGGTGTCTGTGTTGAGGGGCAATCCGTAAAAGCGCGGGCCAAATTCACTCGCAAAGGCCTCTAAGCGATCCAGTGCACCCTCCTGGTCAAACACAGCGGCATAGCTCTCCATGGCGTGCATGGCGTTGAAGATTCCGGCACAACCACAGGCTGACTCCTTCCCCGCTCGGGGATGGGGTGCGGAATCGGTGCCAAGGAAAAAGCATGGAAGGCCACTCGTTGCCGCCTTAACCAAGGCACGACGATGACATTCTCTTTTGACGACAGGAAGACAGTAAAAATCACTTTTCAAGCCACCCACGAACATCGCATTGCGATTGAGATGGAGGTGATGCGGCGTAATCGTGGCAGCCAAACGCTGGTCGCCGCTTGCGACATAATCCACGGCCTGCTCTGTGGTGATGTGCTCTAAAACAATCCGCAATCCAGGGTGACGCTGACGCAAAGGGATGAGATGTCGTTCAATAAAAACCGCCTCCCGGTCAAACACATCCACATCTGGATCGGTGACCTCTCCATGAATGAGCAAGGGCATGTCGATCGCCTCCATCCTTTCCAGCAGGGGCGTAATCAAAGCCAGATCGCTCACCCCAGCCGCTGAATTGGTGGTGGCATTGGCGGGGTAAAGCTTTGCAGCAGCAAACACCCCCTCCGCAAAACCTCGTTCCAGCTCTTCGGGATCAAGGTCATCCGTCAGATACGCAGTCATCAACGGTGTAAAAACCAGGCCGTCTGTCAGCGCGTTCTCAATCCTCTGGCGATACCGCTGCGCAGCTTCCACGGTCGTAATCGGTGGGCGCAGGTTAGGCATGACAACAGCCCTTGCGAACACTCTGGCCGTGGCAAACAGCACCGCTTCCAACATGGGCCCATCGCGGAGATGGACATGCCAGTCATCCGGACGACGCAAGACCAGACGATCTGAGCAGGTCATCTAGGAAGAAAGCTCCTGAAGCTGAGGCAATTGATTGACGGCACGCAACAACACCTCATAACGACTGGCGCTGACGTGATCTTCGGGAAGAAGGTCAAGAAGCTTGAGTTTCTCCAAGCGCTTGCGTGTCGCCCCAGGGTGGACAACGATATACACCAAACGGCCTACTTCAATGGCTTCTTTGATCGCATTTTCAAGGGCCAGGGAGGCCGTTACACCGAGGTGAGACACTTCACTGAGATCAAACAACACAGCCTCACAAGCCTCAATCGCATTGTGCTCACGATTGATGGTTTTAGCGACACCAAAAATCATCGGCCCGGTTAGCTGAAAGAGCAAAAGTCGTCCAGATGCACGATCGAGCAGCGCTTGTTCATCAAGCGGCAGCGTCACATCATCATCGGTTGTACTAATTGTCTTCACCCCCTTGGACTGAAGGGCCGTCATCCGTTCAATCGTTAGAACATTGGCAACAAAAACTCCAATGAACACGGCCCAAATCAAATCGACGAGAACAGTGAGACCAATCACTCCATACGTAATGCATGCTGCTTTCATCGAAAGATGATGAGCGCGCATCAAAAAACTCCAATCGATAATGTCAAAACCAACCTTCAGGGCAATCCCGGCCAGCACAGCCAAGGGAATCAGCGAAGCCCAAGGTGCTGCCACCAAAATGACAAGCATCAAAATGATCGCTCTCACAATTCCCGACAGGGCAGAACGTCCGCCTGCCTGGATGTTGACAACCGTTCCCATCGTGGCGCCAGCGCCCGGGAGGCCACCAAATAAACCAGACACTAAATTACCTAGACCCTGGCCGATGAGTTCCTTATTGGAGTCGTGTTCTGTGCGCGTAAGGCTATCTGCCACAACAGAAGTGAGGAGGGCATCAATACAACCAAGCATTCCCAACACGGCCCCATTCACCACCATCAGCCGCAGCAAATCTGGAGTAATTCCAGAGAATGTAGGTGGCTGAAAACGAGGAAACTCAGCGGAAAACTCAGGAATTCGGCTTAAACCAGCATCCGAAAAGATGCTGAGAGATAACGCTGTTCCAACAACGAGGGCGAGAAGCTGGGGAGGACAAAAACGCTTCCAACTTTCAGGGGTAAACCAAAGAATCAGCAGCGTGATGAGCGCAAGTAAAAACTCCAGCGGTTGTGCACCGGAAATCAACTGAGGCAGACTGGATAAGGTGCCAATCACACCGCCCGTTGGACTGGTCTGACCCAAAAATGGGGCCAGCTGAAGGATGACAAGAATCACCCCAATTCCAGACATAAAGCCTGAAATCACGGTGTAAGGCATCATCGTGATGTATCGGCCTAATCGACAAAGTCCGAACAGGATCTGGAAGAGACCTGCGAGCATCACCACCATGAAAGCCAGCGCCAGCGCTGTCGATCGGTCGGGGATTTGGCTGGTGAAATTGAGGATCACCGCTGTGAAGACCACCGTCATCGGACCAGTGGGCTCAGAGATCAGCGTGGATGTCCCACCAAACAGAGCCGCCACCAGGCCAATAATCACTGCACCCCAAAGACCTGCAGCCGCACCAGCTCCAGAAGCCACGCCGAAAGCCAGCGCCATTGGAAGTGCCACCACAGCAGCCGTGAGCCCACCAAAGGCATCACCACGGATGTTGCGAGTGCTGATGTAATTAAGGAGCACCAGAGTCCCGTCTTTGAAGTTGGATAATGCTAAGTCTCTTCCTCTTTGCAGCCGTCAAGGCGAGCAAGGAAGATGGTTCTGAATCTGAAGAAGCACGGAGTCGATGCCTGACTTTCTGATCTCTACCCTCGAGCTCTTGGTGGGAATCGGACTTCTGTTCGGCGGGGGCGAGTTATTCGTCCAAGGTGCGGTCATTCTTGCCGTCATCCTCGGCGTCCCTCAGCTGGTCATTGGCCTGACGGTGGTTTCGCTTGGGACGAGCGCACCAGAATTTTTTGTCAGCATCAGTTCCGTGGTGCAAGGGGCTGATGCGCTGGCCGTCAGCAACGTGGTGGGGAGCAACATTTTCAATGTGTTGGTCGTGCTCGGCTGCAGCGCCCTCGTTCTGCCGCTGAAAGTGGAAAGCCGTTTGGTGAGAAGGGATGTCCCGCTCCTCCTTGCCGTTTCGGCGGCGGCTTGGGGGATGGCATCGGCGGGACGTGTGACCTGGCAATCAGGCGTTGCACTCTTGCTGGGTCTGGTGATTAACACCGTCTGGGAAATCCGCACAGCACGGGAGGAACCAGAGGAAATGGAGCCCGCTGAACCAGAGGTTGACTTGGAAACCGCCCAACAGGGCTGGATCAAAGCCATGGTTCGGCTGTTGGTCGGCATTGTTGTTCTTGGCTTCGGTGCCCATCTGTTGGTGAAAGGAGCCAGCGCGGTTGCCTTAAGCCTCGGTGTGAGTGAGGCCGTGATCGGACTCACCATTGTTTCGGCTGGCACCTCGATGCCTGAATTAATTACCTCTTTGGTCGCCGCATTGCGCGGGAGAACCGATCTCGCCATTGGCAATGTGGTTGGCAGCTGTCTTCTGAATCTTCTTCTGGTGCTGGCTGGAGGTGCCTTGGCCGCAGGAGCAAGGGGTCTCAATGTCTCTCCGGATTTAATCCATGACGACATGCCTGTGATGATCCTGACCAGCCTGGCGTGCCTGCCAATCTTCTGGACAAAAGGGAGAGTTTCCAGGATTGAAGGTGGATTACTCGTTGCCTTATACGTTCTTTACATCACCGATAACGTTCTCCCTCGCACAGGGCTTTCGTCTTGGTCGGACGAATTTCGGCTGATCATGCTTTGTGTTGTGCTACCAGCCGTTGTGATTCTGATTGTGGTGCAGGCCGCTCGTTACTGGAGACAGCTCAAACGCAAAGGTGTTTCAAGCTGAACAAAGACTTCTTCTTGTATTCCGTTATGGAGGGATGACTGCGGAGCAAAAGATGTACATGCTTGAAAGGCGTCAGTCAGCATTTCGATGATTGGGCTGCTCCCCACGCTCAACGACAAGAATCTCCCCTGGCTAGATGTCATTCATCCAATCGTGGTGCACTTCGTGATCGCGATGGCGATGATCACGGTGGTCTTCGACCTGCTTGGAGTGTTCACAGGGCGTCGCAACCTGTTTGAGGTGAGCTTCTGGAACTTGCTGGTAGCGACCGTGGCCATCTTCGTCGCCATCATCTTTGGACAGATCGAAGCCGGCCTAGCCACTCCTTATGGAGCTTCAAGAGACATTTTGAATTACCACAGCACCCTTGGCTGGTCGCTTGCTGCGATTCTCAGCCTCCTGACGGGGTGGCGATATGTCGCAAGACAAAAAGACCCCACAGTGCTGCCACGAGGATTTCTGATCATTGATTCAGTATTAGCAATCCTGGTGTTTTGCCAGGTTTACCTAGGCGACAAACTCGTTTGGATTTATGGCCTCCATACGGTCCCGGTGGTCGAAGCCGTCCGTAGTGGAGCTCTGTCATGACGGTCATCAGCACCATTCTCTCGCCGGTGAACGAAATCGCCGACAAACTTGGGGCGAATGATCTCCCCTACGCGATCCCGATTCATCCCAATTTGGTGCACTTCACCATTGGCTTGTTTGCTATCGGAATCGCCTTTGATTTTGCCGGAGCCTTTTACCCACTTGAGAAACGAGTTTTTCGTTTCTTAGCACTACCAGCAACACGAAGTGGGTTTCACGATGTTGGCTGGTACAACCTTCTCGCTTGCAGCGTGATCACCTTTTTCACCGTTGCGGCTGGCTTTTACGAAATGCTGCTTGCCGTTCCACTGCAAGGAGTTCGCAGCATCATTGGCCAAAACGCGATCGACACCATGCTGTGGCATGCGATCGGAGGCGTCGCCCTGCTTCTGATCATTGTGGTGATGACCATCTGGCGTGGGTTTCAACGATTTTTGTGGCGAAAAGACTTTGGTCGTCAGGTGAGCTGGCTCTATCTGGGATGCGGTGCTGTCGTGCTCCTCGTCATGGGCGTCCATGGAAGTCTTGGAGCCTGGCTTGCCAGTGAATTTGGTGTTCACATCACAGCCGATCAGCTCCTTGCTGCCGGGGCCGATCTCAATGAGGTCTTGCCATGACGAGCGCAACTCCCAAGAAGGGGCCAAATATTGGCGCCATTGTGATCATCACTGTCGCCGTCGCTATCAATCTGGTCATCTCGAAATTGATGGCGACCTGGTCTCTGAGTTGGTTCCCACCCCAAGCATCCAGTGCCGCACCTTACGTCGACAATCTGTTCGCACTGGAGACGGGGATCGGCTCATTCATCTTTTTTGGATGCACCGGCTTTATGGGCTGGGTGTTGTTATTCAACCGGGCTGGAAAGTACGACGAAAGTGATGGGGCACCGATCGAAGGCAACACCAAATTAGAAATCACCTGGACGATCATTCCCCTGGTGACGGTCTTCCTGATCGCCACTTATTCGATGAACGTCAATATGAAGCTTCAAACCCTCGGGCCGAAGCACAAATACGCCATCGGAACCGATCCAACTCTGCTGATGGAGGCAGATCCGATTGCTGAGGTGGGACCGATCGATGTCATTGCCCGTCAGTGGAGTTGGGAATTCGTTTACCCCGACGGAGTGCGCAGCTCTGAGCTGCATCTCCCGATTGATCAGCGTGTGAATTTCCGAATGATTTCGGAAGACGTGCTCCACAGTTTCTTCGTCCCGGCCTTCCGGCTCAAACAAGACATCATTCCCGGAAGCATTATTTCTTACAGCCTTACTCCAACAAAAGAAGGGCGATTCCGACTCCGAGACGCCATGTTCAGCGGTGCCTACTTCTCACAGAATCAAACGGACGTGATTGTCGAAACCCAACAGGATTTCGCCGAATGGTTAAAGACAACGGCACAACAACCGCTCCAACAGGGTCTTGATCCAAGTCGCGACCTCTATAACCGCCGCATCGCCCGTGGTGACAAGGGCTGGGCCACGGTGCCGCCCGCTCCAGCACCGATGGTGAACGACCCCGGTGATCCCTCCATTCCACACGACGCCTGAGACATGCCATGACGACGAACACCTACGACCTTCGCATTCTCAAGGCACCACATCCAGTTCCTGGGGCCCCGGACAACTGGAAGCGCTTCTTCAGTTTCAACACCGACGCAAAGGTGATTGGAATTCAATACATCGCCACGGCCCTTTTCTTCCTTTTAGTGGGTGGCCTATTGGCCATGATCGTGCGGGGCGAACTGATCACTCCTCCAGCCGATCTTGTTGACCCAACCGTCTACAACGGCCTCTACACCATGCACGGAACAGTGATGTTGTTCCTGTTTCTTTTTCCCATTCTCAACGGTTTCAACAATCTGTTGATCCCCACGATGATCGGGGCACCAGACATGGCATTTCCGAAGCTGAATGCCGCTGCTTTCTGGCTGGTGCCAGTGTTCTCCATCGTCTTGATGGGAAGCTTTTTCGCCCCAGGCGGACCCGCTTCATCGGGATGGTGGTCGTACCCACCGATGAGTTTGCAAAATCCACTCGGCCATTTCATCAATGGAGAGTTTCTCTGGATTCTTGCGGTGGCCCTGTCCGGCATCTCCTCGATCATGGGCGCCATCAATTTCGTGACGACCATCATCCGGATGAGAGCCCCAGGGATGGGCTTCTTCCGAATGCCGATTTTTGTTTGGACGGCATGGGCCGCCCAGACCATCCAGTTGATAGGACTGCCGGCTCTCACAGGCGGTGCCGTAATGCTGCTGTTTGACCTCAGCTTCGGTACCAGCTTTTTCAGGCCGGAAGGTGGCGGTGATCCAGTGTTGTTTCAGCACTTTTTCTGGTTCTATTCCCACCCGGCCGTTTACGTGCTGGTGTTGCCAGTGTTTGGAATTTTCTCTGAGCTCTTTCCCGTTTATGCACGCAAACCTTTATTTGGCTATCGCTTTGTAGCAATTGCCTCTTTCGGAATCACCTTTCTGAGCCTGATTGTGTGGGCTCACCACATGTTTTACACGGGCACACCGAACTGGATGCGTCACATCTTCATGTTCACCACGATGCTTATTGCCATCCCAACTGGAGTGAAGGTATTCGCCTGGTTGGGAACACTCTGGGCAGGAAATTTACGCTTGAGCACACCAATGCTGTTCTGCATCGGCGGTCTCATTAATTTCATTTTCGCGGGAATTACTGGGGTGATGCTAGCCACCGTGCCCATTGATATTCATGTAGGCAACACCTACTTCGTTGTAGCCCACTTCCACTATGTCATCTTCAACACCATTGTTTTTGGTGTTTTCGCCGGTATTTACCACTGGTTCCCAAAATTCACAGGAAAGATGTATTACGAAGGCCTTGGGAAAGTCCATTTCGTTCTCACCTTCATCGGAGCCACGCTCAACTGGCTTCCACTTCACTGGGCCGGCTTGCTAGGCATGCCCCGTCGCGTGGCCTCCTACGACCCAGAATTCGCCATCTGGAACGTGATTGCAAGCATCGGCGCCTTCATGCTTGGCGTCGCCTCAATCCCCTTCATCCTGAACATGGTGAGTTCCTGGGCTCGCGGACCCAAGGCTCCTCCCAACCCTTGGCGAGCGATTGGTCTGGAATGGCTGCTGCCATCCCCGCCTCCGGCCGAAAACTTCGAAGACGACATTCCGACTGTGATTAGTGAGCCCTACGGCTATGGCTTAGGCAAGCCCTTAGTCGAAGACCAAGACTTCTATATCCGTCGCTCCATGGAGGCCTAAACCTATGACCACAACCAATCCCGACTTACCCCTTAATCATCAACCCGGCCACATCAAACATGATGGGCACAACCTCACAGGTTTTATCATTTTCCTGTGTTCAGAAAGCATTATTTTCCTAGCCTTTTTCACTGGATTTGCACTGCTCAAAATCACCGCACCAGAGTGGCTTCCTGAAGGCGTTGAAGGGCTGGAAACACGCATGCCTTTGATCAACACAATTGTGCTGGTGAGTTCAAGCTTTGTAGCCTATTTTGCTGAACGGTATTTACACCAGAAAAACCTTTGGGGCTTTCGAGCTCTATGGCTTCTCACGATGGCGATGGGAACCTACTTCGTTTATGGGCAATATGTGGAGTGGTCCGAACTTCAGTTCGGACTTAGCAGTGGTGTTTTTGGCGGTACGTTTTTTCTGCTAACGGGATTCCATGGCCTGCATGTGATTACAGGCATTCTCTTAATGGGAATCATGCTGCTTCGGTCCTTTAGGCCAAACAATTACGAGAAAGGCGATATGGGTGTCACTTCAGTGAGCTTGTTTTGGCATTTTGTGGATGTTATTTGGATCATTCTTTTCCTCCTAATTTACGTCTGGCAACGCACCACCTAATCCGTCTGAGTTTTTAGATCTGCCTTCATTTTCCCCATCATGATCATCGACGACCGCCATTACGACGTCATCATTATCGGCAGTGGTGCCGGTGGTGGAACGCTTGCCGGTGCCCTAAGCAGGCAGGGGCATTCCGTGCTCATGCTCGAGCGGGGCGAGGCCATGGCGCTCGAAGATCAAAACGTGGCCGATGTGGATCTGTTCCGGAAAGATCGTTACCACCCCAAGAGTGAACGCTGGTTTGGCCCTGACGGGGATCCGTTCGCACCACAAACCACCTATTCCCTCGGCGGCAACACCAAAATCTGGGGCGCCGTGCTGGAACGCATGCGCGAACAGGATTTTGGGGAAGTCCCGTTGCAAGAGGGGATTTCACCGTCCTGGCCAATCGATTACGACCAGCTCTCCCCTTATTACTCAGCCGCTGAAAAGCTGTACCGGGTCCACGGTCGCTCTGGCGTTGACCCAACCGAACCAAGCCGCTCTTCCCCTTTTGACCATGAGCCAAAACCCCTGGTTCCCTTTCTTGAGCCCCTGCGAGAAGCGCTCAAACGCCAGGGATGTCAGCCCTATGACCTACCGCTGAGCTGGTCCAATAGCCAGGAAGATCCGAGTGGAGATTCCCAGCTGTATGGCCTCGATAATGCCGATCCTTCTCACCTAGAGATCCGAACGCAAGCCACGGTCAAGCGTTTGCACGTGAATCCGAGCGGCAGCTCCGTCAAGGGAGTGGAAGCGGAAGTAGCTGGAGAAACATGGCTTTTCAAAGCGGATCTCATCGTGCTTGCCGCAGGTGCCATCAACACTCCGGCCATCCTGCTGCGATCGCAATCCAGCCATCATCCCCGCGGCCTCAGCAACGGGTCCGATCAAGTTGGTCGCAACTTGATGAATCTGCAACTCACCTCCATCCTGCAGCTCGCGAGCGAACGCAACGACGGACGCTATGCGCGGTCGCTCGGAATCAATGACTACTACTGGGGGGACAAAAACGTCTCCTTCCCCCTCGGCCACATTCAAGCCGCGGGAGGCGTCCTACAAGACGCCCTGTTTGCAGAGTCACCGCCGGTGTTGTCCCTTGTCACCAAGATGATTCCCGACTTTGGACTGGAGCGACTGGCGTCCCGCTCGGTGGCTTGGTGGGCCATGTCTGAGGTCTTGCCCGACACCCACAACAAGGTGTGGCTCAATAACGATCAGATCCGCATCAACTACATCCACAACAACCGCGAGGCGCATGACCGACTGGTCTATCGCTGGATTGACACTCTCAAAGCGATCGAAGCCGACCCACTCACGCGCGTCGTCAATCCAGCCCCAACCCACCCCCGCGGCGAAGCACCCTTAAGCGTGGTGGGCTACGCATGCGGCACCTGTTGCATGGGCAGCAATCCAGCGGCCTCTGTGGTCGATGCCACAGGGAAATGCCATGAACTCGACAATCTCTACATCGCCGACACGAGCGTGTTCCCAAGCTGTCCCAGTGTTGGGCCGGGTCTGACGACGATCGCCTTAGCCCTGCGCTTAGCTGACACTCTCAGCGATCGCATGAGCTGACCCAACCCAAGGGATTGAGGGATCAGGTCATCGTCACAAACTCCTCTGAAACCGTCGGGTGCAAGGCCATCGTGCGGTCGAAATCAGCCTTGGTCGCCCCCATCCCGACAGCGATTGCAGCCATCTGGATGATTTCAGCTGCATGCTCTCCAACCATGTGACATCCGAGCACCTTCCCGCTGCTCGCCTCCAAGACCAGCTTCAACAAACAACGGGGACCGTGTTTTGGCAAAGCCTGAGCCATGGAGCGAAAACGGGCGCGATGAACCACAATCCGATCCGCACCGAGCTTGGCGATCGCCTCCTCTTCCGATAGGCCCACCGTGGCCAGCTCCGGCTGGCTAAAGACAGCACTCGCCACTAAGTCGTAATTCACCTGTCGAGCCGTGCTTCCAAACACGCTGTCTGCAAAGGCACGACCCTCATCCACAGCAACGGGGGTCAAGCAAATGCGATCCGTCACATCTCCCACGGCAAAAATGTGGGAGAGATTGGTGGCTTGATCTGCATTGACCGGGATCCGACGGCCCTCCACCACCACGCCAGCAGCCTCGAGCCCTAGGCCTGAAAGGAATGGTTGACGCCCAGTCGCCAACAGAACCCCGCCACAGGGCAGCCGATCCCCACTTTTGGTGACAACAGTCAAATCGTTCGGTCGGCCCTCAATCGCAGCGAGGCCTTCCCCAAAGCGAAGATCGATGCCCTTCTCCTGCATGCCCTCCTGCACAACGCCTGAAAGCTCGCTGTCGAAACCTCGTAAAAGCTGTTCACCCCGCACCAGCTGGGTCACCCCAACGCCGAGGCCTCGCAGGATGCCCGCAAATTCACAAGCAATAAATCCGGCGCCAACCACCACCACCTTGTCCGGGAAACGCTCCTGCAGAAACATGTCATCGCTCACCCAAGCGAGCTCCGCCCCTGGGACCTCCGGCCGAACAGGGCGCCCACCCACGGAAATCATCACGCGCTTGGCCTTCAGCACCTGATCGATCTCGCCCTCGCACAGCCTCGAAACGCCAATGCGATGGGGATCGAGAAATCGCCCCCAGCCTTTGATCAGCTCCACCCCCGCTTTGGCCAAAAACTCGATGTGAAGCGCATTCAGGCGATCCACTTCGTGACGAACATTGCTCAGAAGCACAGACGTATCAAACGTTGCCCCCTCCACACTCACGCCATAACTGGATGCCCCATCGAGTTGTTCGGAGAGAAGAGAGCCGTACACCAACAGCTTTTTCGGCACACAGCCACGTATGACACAGGTGCCGCCAACGCGATCTCCCTCCACAATCGCCACCTTGGCTCCATAACGGGCCGCCCGTTTGGCAGCCGCCAGACCTCCAGACCCAGCACCGAGAACCACAAGATCAAAGATTGGTTCCATGGAGCGCACTGTTTTCTCACATCTTGCCCGCAGGCTTCGGCGCAGGAACACCACAACAATCGAAGCCCAGTCAGCTCACAGGTGATGAGCAACTCAATTCAGATCTCAACCTCGGCATAGTGGGATGCATGCAGCGTTGAGATCTGCCCTCTGCATCTTCCTGAATACGCCCCGATACCTGACCACAGCAAAGGGTTCAAACTCTTTGAGGTGGCCGTTGCTGACCTTCAACCCACACAGATGTGTGTGGGGATGGCTGAGGTATGGAATCGGCAACGCGATTTCCGTGAGGAAAGTTCCGAGGAGCGTCGTCGCTATCTCAATCGCAAGCCAGTCCCTCTGGTGCGCAATCAGCTTGGACATCTCTGGATGGTGGATCGTCATCACCGCCTCCGAGCCTTGCTCGAAATGGTTCCCAGCATCAAGACGTTCGGCTACGTGATCGACGAGCTGCCCCATAAAACCAGGGAGGAAGCGCTTCAGGCCCTGCATCAAAAGGGGTGGCTTTATCTTCACGACGGACGTGGCAATGGCCCTTGGCCGGCGCACGACCTGCCCGTCAGCTTGCTTGGCCTCCAGGATGATCCTTACCGCAGCCTGGTTTGGAAACTCAAGCAGGAGGGAGTGATCAAGCCTCAGCCCTTAATTCCATATCACGAATTCCGTTGGGGGCTTTGGTTGCGAACACGGCCCATGCCTCCCTTTAGCTCTCAACATTTGGATCCCGCCCTGCCTGCAGCGCGCCGACTTGCTCGCTCATCGGCTGCATCCCACTTAGCGGGCTGGAAGGGTGGTGATCCCTAACGCCTGCGGCGAGAGTCAATTTGCAATAGATCCTTCACCCGTTGAACCTGACTCGCGAGTTGAGGGTCGGTCGCCAGCTTTTTTTCTACTTGTTCAATGGCATAAATCACAGTGGTGTGATCCTTGCCTCCGAAGGTGTCGCCAATTCTCGGCAAGCTCAAATCTGTCCCTTGCCGCATCAGGAACATCCCCACCTGACGCGCCTGACTCACCGCCCGACGCCGGCTGCTGCTGCGCATGTCATCCGCCGTGACGTCGAACACCTCCGACACCTTTTCGATCACTTGCTGCGGTGTGACATCAACGCCCTGCCCGCTGGGATCGAGCATCGGAGCCACCGATTCCACGGTCATCGGGATGCCTGTGATCGATGAAAACGCAACAGCCCGAGTGAGCGCTCCCTCAAGCTCGCGAATGTTGGAGGTGAAGCGTCCAGAAATGTATTGGATTAAATCTCTAGGGAGAGCGACGCGCTCTTGCTCTGCTTTTTTCTGAAGAATCGCCATTCGCGTTTCCAGATCAGGGGCCTGGATATCAGCGATCAATCCCATCGAGAACCGAGAGATCAATCTCTCCTGCAGCCGGGGGATCTGGCTGGGTGGCCTATCGCTGGCAATCACAATCTGTCTCCCTGCATCATGCAAAGCATTGAAGGTGTGAAAGAACTCTTCTTGGGTGTATTCCTTCCCCTCAATGAATTGAATGTCATCCACCAAGATGAGATCCGCAGCCCGATAACGGTCTCGGAAAGCCTGCATGCCGTCCTTACGAATCGCCGTGATCAAATCATTGGTGAACGTTTCGGTCGACACATAAAACACCCGTGCTTCCGGATCAATCTCCAGGCGGTAGTGCCCAATTGCCTGCATGAGATGGGTCTTCCCTAGGCCCACACCACCACAGATGAACAGCGGATTGAATTCACGGCCTGGGGCCTCAGCGACGGCCAAAGCAGCGGCATGGGCCATCCGGCTGTTCGGTCCCACCACAAATCGATTGAACACATAGCGCATGTTCAAGCCGGGGAGCCGTCGAGGAGGGCGGCTGCTCGGCGGCGCAGCCGCTGCTGCAGCCGTTGAGGCCGGCGGCTGGCTAGACGGCGACGCCTCCGACACAGGAGTGCCCCCAGAGCCCGCGTCTTCATCGTCTTGAGCGAGCACGATCACCTCGATCGGATGACCGATGATCTCCTGCGCTACTTCAGCGATCGTGCTGGCGTAGTTCTTGCGCAGCCAATTGCTGGCGAAACTATTGGGAGCCTGCAGGGTGAGCGTTCGATCCTGAAAGGAACTGCAGCGTGCAGGACGAATCCACGTTTCAAAGGTGGGCTTACTGAGATTGCTCTGAAGGGCGTGCTGCACCTTGTTCCACAGCTCACTGCCCGTCAGAACCACATCCCACCTTCTGCGAATGCCGAATCTACGCGCCTCATGCCGAGTGGCCCGTCTTTAATGAGACCAGTTTCAACACGTTTCTGTTCATGGCAGCTGCCGTCTCCCGCACCCTGGCACGATCCCTGCCCTGGATCGGGATCGGATTGGTCAGCTTGGCCATGGGAGGGTGTAGTTCGTCCTGGCGTCAACGCCTTGGCTTAGAGCCTGAAGCGAAGGCACCCGCAACCGTGCCCGAAGTCAGTGATGGGCCTCGTTCGGCCCCTCTACAACCAGGCCGTAACGTCATTGTCCAAGCCGTCGAAAGGGTGGGTCCATCGGTCGTACGCATCGACACGGTGAAACGCGTCTCGAATCCCTTGGGCAGCCTGTTTGGAGCTGGCCCAACCACCCAAAAACAGGCCGGTCAAGGTTCAGGATTCATCACACGCTCTGATGGTCTGATCTTCACGAATGCGCACGTGGTGGAGGGCGCCGACAAAGTGGCGGTCACCTTGCCTGACGGTCGCAGCTTCAATGGACGCGTTCTTGGCGGCGACCCCTTAACCGATGTGGCCGTGGTGCGGGTTGTGGCTGAAAAGCTGCCCGTCGCCCCTCTTGGCAACTCGAACGACCTCAAACCTGGTGAATGGGCGATCGCGATCGGCAATCCCCTCGGGCTCAACAACACGGTCACAGCGGGGATCATCAGTGCTGTGGATCGGACCAACGCCGTAGGGGAAGGTCAGCGTGTCCCTTACATCCAAACCGACGCTGCTGTGAATCCAGGGAACAGCGGGGGGCCCCTCATTAATGCTGCCGGGCAAGTGATCGGCATCAACACAGCCATTCGCCAAGCTCCAGGCGCGGGACTGAGTTTTGCCATTCCAATCAACCTGGCCAAACGCATTGCCCAACAGATCATCAGCACCGGTCAGGCCTCTCACCCCTTTATCGGTGTACGACTGCAGAGCCTGACCCCCCAGTTAGCCAAGGAAATCAACGCCACTAGCAACCTTTGCAAAGTCCCAGAACTCAACGGCGTGCTTGTGATTGAAGTGGTGGAGGGCAGCCCTGCAGCCAAGGCTGGAATTAAGCCTTGTGATCTCATCCGAGATGTGAATGGCTCCGCCGTCAACGACCCCTCGGAAGTGCAGCTTGCCGTTGACCGAGGACAGGTGGGTCAGGCCATGCCGCTGATTGTGGAACGAGATGGAGAAAAGCAAACCCTGGAGGTCATCCCAGAGGAGCTGCCAAGACAAAGATGAGTCGATCCCCCATCCCAACACTCGTTGTGATGGCACGCTGGCCAGCCAGCGGTCGCTGCAAACGCCGCCTGGCCGTCGACATCGGAACGGAGCAGGCGGCCATCATTCAGCAACGTCTCACCGCCCATACCTTTGCCGTAGCTGAAGCCCTAACCGAGCGTGGGGATGTGGATCTACAGGTGGCGATGAGCGGCGTCAGCCTCCGATCAGCCCAACGTTCGCTGCCTTGCCTACCGCCATGCACCCTTGTCGATCAGGGGCATGGATCGCTAGGGGCTCGCATGCTCCGCCAGATTTATCGTGCGCGCTTCGGGCAGCGCAACAAGCCTGTGATCGTGATCGGAACCGATCTTGCCGATCTTTGCCAAAACGATCTGATCCAGGCGGTCCAAACACTGCACAGCCAACCGTTGGTGATTGGCCCCTCCGCCGACGGTGGGTATTGGTTGCTGGGGCTGGGCCCTGGATTAACGCGGCCACAGCTCGATGCACTCTTTGCTGCCGTGCCATGGGGAAGCAACAAGGTGTTCGACATCACCTGCGCGCGCGCGCGCAGGCTGGGGATCACCCCCCATCAGCTCAGCCTGAAAAACGACATTGATTGTCTTGCTGATCTCGGTTTATGGCAGCGATGAACGCTGACACCCCCACGCTCAGCGTGGTGATTCCTTGCCTCAACGAGGCGGAGCGTCTTCCGCTTCTCCTCGCGGACCTGCAACGTTGGCCTCTCTCGATCTCGATCACGGTGGTGGATGGTGGCAGCACCGACCACTGCCAGCGCATCAGCGCTCTCGCTGGCGGTCAGTTCATCACGGAACATCCAGCAGGGCGGGGCCGGCAACTGGCGGCAGGGGCCGAGCACGCCCTCCAGCAAACCGAAAGTGACTGGCTCCTCTTTCTGCATGCCGACAGCCGCCTACCCAGTCACTGGGGAAGCCGCGTGCTGCGTCGCATTGAGCATCCCGATGCCCAACGATTCGCATGGTTTTTTGACTTGCGTATTCACCCCAGCACACCGGCCCGACGCCTGCTGGGAGGGGTGATCGCGCTTCGTAGCCGCTGCGGCCAAAGACCCTATGGAGATCAGGGGCTCCTGTTGCACAGGTCTCTCTATGCACGCAGTGGTGGCTATCAACCCCTGCCGCTCATGGAGGATCTCGACCTCGTGCAGAGACTCAGCCAACTCACACGCTTGCGTGCCCTTGGGCTGGCGATCACCACCGATGGCCGTCGCTGGCAGCGGGGGGGGGTTCTGCGCCGCGGCCTTGAGAACGCCAGATTGCGGCAGCGCTGGCGGCGCGGGGAATCCCCAGCACGCTTGGCAGCGGAGTACTACGGGAAGCCCCTTTCAGCCACTCAATTGGAGTACCAAAAGCCACAACGATGACCATTGGGCTCTAAGTCCCAGCCAAGACGGTCGTAAAAAGGCAACACCCCCGGATCGGCGAAGAGCGTGGCGCGTTCCGTTCCCATCTCTGTCAGAGCTTCGAGGATGTAATCCATCAACTGACGACCAAGCCCGGCCCCCTGATAGAGGGGATGGACCGCCACATCCCAAATCGTGGCTTCAAGCACACCATCTCCAGTGCAGCGAGCGAAACCCACCAAGCGTGGAATGCGTGGGTCATGGCGCCACAGCCCCACCCTGAGCAAGCTGTTATCGAGGGCCTTACGCACGCGGCGAACCGGTCTGCGACTCCAGCCCACGGCCTCTAAGAGCT
This sequence comes from Synechococcus sp. WH 8016, assembly GCF_000230675.1. NCBI lineage: Bacteria > Bacillati > Cyanobacteriota > Cyanophyceae > Synechococcales > Synechococcaceae > Synechococcus > Synechococcus sp. WH 8016. The sequence goes on from NZ_AGIK01000001.1 coordinate 1,017,216, forward strand.
GCTCCAGCTCGACCAAATCCATCGGACGAGACTGGCTAAACACCAGGCAGAGATTCGTATTGGGTGTTTCACAGATCCGAGCCTCTTTCCCGTAGGAATGCACCAAAATCTGTTGGGTGAGAGAGGAAGTGCTAGTCACCCTGTCCTGCGACGATGGCTTAATCCTGACGCACCGATGACCTCTGATCTGCTGCTGATCGCCGTACACGGTTGGATGCTGAGCCGAAAGGTCTGGGCACCGTTTGAAAAAAGCTGGACGCGCTTAGATACCTCCATTCCTTTGTGGTGTCCTGATTTACCAGGATTTGGACTGGAGTCTCGCCCTCGCCACCTTCGACCGACCTTGGCGTCCTACGGGCAATGGCTTGCGGAGCACATTCATGCGCAAGCCAAGGGTCGCCATGTGGTGTTGATGGGTCACTCGCTGGGAGGAAGCATTGCTCTGCATGCGGATACCTATCTGCGGCGACATTGGGGTGAGCCCCTGTCGGGCCTGGTGATGTTGGCGGCCGGAGGCGGGATCTACCAACCGAGACCGTTTCGCCGTCTCAGGTTTGGAGGGCAATTAATTCTGAAACTTCGTCCCGCAGACCTGCCAGGGCCCATCGGCACGTTGGGGCCATTTCAAGCGGAACAGCGCGCTGCCCTGGGGCTTCTGGTGAACAGCACCACCCGCGGAGCGGTCAAACAGATTCCAAACCTGGTGGCCAATTTGGAGACAGAAAACCTATGGATTAGCGGTGAACAAGACCGTGTGATGGAACCCGGCTATGTGCAACACCTTGCCGAATACAGCGACAAACATTGCCTGAAAGAACTCAAACAGTGCGGCCATCTGGCCATGCAGAGCCATCCAGACCTTCTTGCTCAAACCATCCAGACCTGGCTCAGCGATCAAAGCCTGGCCAGTCCTCGCTCCTGAAGATCAGCAAGTTCGGCATACAACCCTCCACTGGCACGCAGCTGCAGATGGGTGCCCTGCTCGATCAGGCTTCCTCGGCGAAGCACCAAAATCCGATCAGCAGCTTCAACCGTGGCAAGTCGGTGGGCAATGACCACGGCGGTGCGGCGGTTGAGGAGACGATCTAAGTCGCGCTGCAGGGTGGCTTCCGTAGAAGGGTCCATAAACGCCGTGGCTTCATCCATCACCAGGACCGTTGGATTGCGAATCGCCACCCTGGCCACGGCCAGCAGCTGTCTTTCCCCAGAGCTGAGATTGCCTCCCCTCTCTCTCAATTCGGTTTTCAAGCCTTCGGGCAATCGACCTAACAGGGGGTCGAGGCCGAGGTCACGGCAAACCTCCTGCAGTTTCTGATCATCGAGAGGCTGATCCAAACGCAAGTTGTCAGCCACCGTTCCACTGAAAAGAAAGGTGTCTTGAAGAACCACACCCAGCTGACGACGCAGCTCTTGCAAAGGCAAACTGCGGATGTCTTGGCCATCGAGAAGAATTCGTCCCCGCTGGGGCTCGTACAACCTGCACAGGAGCCGAATCACCGTGGTCTTGCCAGAACCTGTGGGTCCAACCAGCGCAACATGCTCACCAGGTGCGATCCGGAAACTGAGATTGCGCAGAATCGGTTCGTCTTTTCTGTAAGCAAAATCCACCTCGTCAAAGATCACCTCACCACGGGCTTGTGAAGGTGAAGCGTTCTGGAGAAGCGCGGAACCAGGTGTGGCGCCATGGTCAACAATCTCAAGAGGTTCCTCCAGGAGCTCGCCGATTCGTTCCACAGCGGTGAGTCCCCCCTGAATCTGGGTAAACCGCTCAGCCATTTGGCGCAAAGGGTCAAAGAGGCGCTGTGAATACAGGATGAAGGTCGTCAGCGTGCCCAGTCCCATCGCCCCTGCTGTCACCATCCATCCACCGAGAGCGAGCACCAGGGCAACCGCGCCTAACGACACCCATTCCAAAAAGGCAGAGATGCTGCTGTCAAAAAAAATCGTGCCATTCACAGCGCTTCGATAGGCCAAACCGGTTCTCTGAAACCGATCTCCATTCACAGCTTCCCGGCGAAACATCTGCACAACCTCCAGACCTTGCAGGTTCTCCTGAAAATCAGCATTGAGTTGAGAAAGCTCCTCCCTCACTCGATAGTTGGCCTTGCGATAGCGCCTTTGGAGCCAAACAATCACGAGGGTGACAGGCACTTGGGTCACCAACAACAACAATCCCAAACGCCACTCGATCAGCAGCATCGAAACCGCAATCACCAAGAGGCTGACGAGATCGCCGAGCACGCCGACAGCACCACTTCCAAACACCTCGGCCAAGGCATCGACATCGCTCGTAAGGCGGGTCAGCAGCTTGCCCACAGGCATGCGGTCGTGAAACCGCAGGGACAAACTCATCGCATGGGCAAACAAATCCTTGCGGATTCGAGCGGTGAGTCGCTGGCCAACGGCTTGGATATTGAACGTCTGGACCCCCTGAAGAGCCAAGCGAACCAGAACGGAGCCCAGCAACATCAGGATGATCAGCCGGATCGCAACCGTGCTGTCGAGACCCTGAAAGAGGGGAATCACCGATTCGTTGGCAGCGCCTCCGACCCGACGCAGCACGGCAATCGCCTGGCCCACCAAGAGCGGCTGAATCGCGCCGGCAAGAGCCACCGGAATGAGAAGCACCAACGTGAGCGTGAGTCGTCGTCGGTCTTGGCCCAAATAACGGCCGAGCCGCTTCACCCTCTGAAAATCCGAACCAGCCATCAACTGGCCACCTGGGACGCGGGTGTTGCCGACCGCATCGCTTCCACGATCTGGCGCAGATCGCCTTGATCAAGGCGCAGGGACAAGGGATGCCCCACCAAACGCGCTGTGGTGTGGAACAGATCTTCGATCGCCACTAAACCGTTATCACGAAGCGTCCTGCCCGTCGCCACCAGATCCACAATCGCTTCAGCGATCCCAGTGATCGGGCCAAGCTCGACCGAACCGGTGAGATGGACGAGTTCCACAGGCAAATCGATGGCATCAAAGTGGTCGCGGGCACAGCGGGTGAATTTGCTTGCCACTCGGCAATGGGGAGGCAGATCCGTCGCCCGTTGATATCCGCTGCTGGCCTTCACAGCCACTGCCATACGGCACCCTCCAAAGCCCAGGTCCACCAACTGCGCCACAGGCATCTGGTGCTCCCGCAAAACGTCATAACCAACCACCCCAAGCTGCGCCTGCCCATACGCCACATACACAGGAACATCTCCGTTCCGCACAAGCAACGCTCGGGCTCGCCCACACGCTGATGGAACCATCAGTTGCCTGTTATCGGGGTCGAGAACTGCAGAAAAATCGAGCCCAGCCGCTGCAAAGCGGGCCACTGAATCTTTCAGAAGCGCTCCCTTGGCTAGGGCAACAGTGATCATGGAATCAAGCGTTGAGTAGAACTTTAACGATGGCGATGGCCTCCACGATTGATGGCATCCACCCAGTTGCCGTCCTCAACGACAACATCGTCTGGGTATGGGTGCATGGCGATCAGGCCATCGTCATCGATCCAGCCGTCGCGGACCCCATCGTCGCCTGGCTGGAGACGCGTGGATTGCAGCTCGTTGCCGTGCTTCAAACCCATCATCATTCCGACCATATCGGCGGCACTCCTGGACTTCTTCAACGCTGGGCAGGCGCTGACGTCGTCGCCGCCGCGGACGACCAAGAGCGGATCCCATTGCAAACGCTGTCCGTTCGCGATGGAGATGAAATCGAGCTCTTGGGCAGGCCCGTCAGGGTTCTGGATGTCCGTGCCCATACACGCGCTCACATCGCTTACTGGTTGCCCCAGGGAGCGGTCTCAACCTCTCCAACCGGTGTGTTGTTCTGCGGCGACACCCTGTTCAGCGCTGGATGTGGACGACTGTTTGAGGGAACACCGGCTGACATGCACCGCGCCTTACAAAAGCTGGGAGCACTGCCACCAGAAACCCTGGTCTGCTGCGCGCACGAATACACCGAGGCCAATCTGCGCTGGGCCGCGCAGCAGGTCCCTGACGATGCCCTGATCACAAACCGACTGCAGGAGGTGCAAGCAAAACGGCGATCAGGCTCCCTAAGCCTTCCCAGCAGCATTGCCGAAGAATGGCGCTCCAACTTGTTTTTACGCGCTACCAGCTCTGAACAACTGGGGCGTCTGCGTCAACACAAAGACCACTGGAGAGGCTGATCAAATCAAGGCAAGACCTGAAGCGATAAGCACTGGGGATGGAGCAAGACTTCACTGTTCTGTTGCAGCGAGAGCCTGCAGCGCAATCCCCTCTGATGGTCTTCCCCGAGCGGCCTGATCAGACGCAACTGCTGATCTCCGATCTGAATGCGATAAAGCCAGGAGCGACCCAAAAACTCCCGCCCCATCACACAGGCATCTCCTGCAGCATCCGGTTCCAAATCAATCAACCCCGGATCAATTAACACCGTGGCATCGTCTGGAAGCTTCATGGAGCGCTGCCCCTCTGGAATCTCCAGATCACCCAGCAAACAACGCAACAACGCCGTCGCTCCATCCCGCCAAACAGGCAGAACATTGCGTTGCAGCACAAACCGCCCGACAAAGGGCGTTGCCGGGACCTCAACCAATTCGCGGGGAGTCGCGCATTGATGAAGTTGACCGTCGCGAAGAATGGCAACCCGCCCGCAGATCGCAAGGGCCTCTTCCGGGTCATGGGTCACCAGCAACCCACTGGCCCCGCAGGCACTGAGCACACCAGGCAGCTCGCTGCGCAAACGCAAACGCACTTCAACATCCAGATTGGAAAAGGGTTCGTCCAGCAACACAACGGAGGGGGCTGGAGCGAGAGCCCTTGCGAGAGCCAAACGCTGACGTTGCCCCCCAGACAATTCGTGCGGGTAACGACCTCTGAGAGCCGTCAGCCCCAAAAGTTCAAGCAACCATGACGCCCGGCTGGTGTCCTGACCGCGACGCAGTCCAAAGCAAGCGTTCTCCCAAGCATTGAGGTGGGGAAAGAGGGCGTAGTCCTGGAAGACCATGCCCACACCACGGCGTTCCGGAGCAAGGCGCACGCGGGATGAGGCGACGTCGTTCCCATGCAGGCGAACCACGCCCTGACTGGGATGTTCAAAGCCAGCGATTAAACGCAACAGCGTGGTTTTTCCGCAACCGGATGGCCCCAGCAACCCCACAAGCTCACCCGCCTTCAGTTGAAGATTGATGTCTTTCAAAGTCCAAGCTTCATTGGCGCCGCCGTAGCGGTGCCAAAGACCATCAAGCTCAACCGGGCACGACTCCATCAACACGGAACGCGAAAATGAAGTTTCATTCTGAGCCGTAACCATGTCATCCACCCCACTCCAGGCTGTGATCACCCAAGAGGCACCAGCGCCAGTGGGGCCTTACAACCAGGCTGTGATCGCCGGTGGTTGGCTGTATTGCTCCGGTCAAATTCCGCTAGATCCTGCCACTGGAGCGATGGTGGGGGATGGAGATGTGGAGGCTGAGACTCGCCAAGTGTTGCGCAACTTGAAAGCGGTGCTTCAGGAGGCCGGCACCGACCCCTCAAAAGTCGTGCGCACCACCGTATTTCTGGTGGATCTCGGTGACTTTCAAGCCGTGAATGCCATTTATGCCGAAATGTTTGGTGATGGAGTCAGTCCTGCCAGGGCTTGCGTCCAGGTTGCTGCGTTACCAAAGGGCTCAAAGGTAGAAATCGATTGCATTGCCTGGCTCAACTGACACTGCGATGGGTCCTCCTCAAGAGGGGGGCCCCGCGGTTTCTTAGGTTGAGACGAAGCTGAGAGATCCTATGGCCCAAGCCAAGCTGACCATTGGCGAACTCGAAGCGGGCTACCCCCTGTACTGCAAAGCCTTACGCAGACTTCTGAAAGAAGGTCGAAGTATCAAGGACATTGAACGAACGGTGTGCTGGGGACACCTGGAAACACTCAATCGTTGCCTGCCAGGGCGTTACAAAGCACCGTCCTACTTGCTGGCACTGATTCGGAGAGATCTGGATCAGCCCAAGCACTAACAACCGCTCAAGGAGCATCCAGAATCGTTGTTAAAGGCTGAGAAGGATCTCGACCCTCGATCTCACCCTGAAAGACACGACTCGCCAAGACATCCTCAGCTTCGATGGTGGTCAGATCATCGCGACTAAGAGGTTGCTCCAGACGAGAAAACAAGCGATTGGCTTGACGAAGCCTCAGGCGATCAAGAGCATTTCGAATCGAACGAGCATTCGCAAAAAATGGCAACTGTCGTCGCCTTTGGATGTAACGACTAAAGGCATCATGCGCTGATTCACTGAAGTGATAATCCTGCTGATTAAGAAGAAGAAGGGCAATCGCCATGAGCTCCTCCTCGCTGTAATCAGGGAAATCAATATGGTGAACGACCCGTGAGGAAAGGCCAGGATTTGATTGATAAAACTCCGCCATTCGATCCTTATAACCAGCAAAAATCACAACAAAATCTGATCGTTGCCGCTCCATATCTTGCAAGAGGATTTCAATCGCTTCTGCTCCGTAATCACGTTCATTATCAGATTTGTAGAGATAATAGGCTTCATCAATAAACAGAACGCCACCCAAGGCACGCTTGACCATCTCACGAGTCTTCGGCGCCGTGTGCCCGACATATTGCCCCACAAGATCATCACGCGTCACGGTGACAACATGTCCCTTACGCAAATAGCCAAGCCGATGAAGAATTTGCGATATTCGCTTGGCAACCGTGGTCTTCCCCGTCCCCGGTCTGCCAGTAAAAGACATATGCAAACCAGGGGCTGTGCTTTGCAAATCCAACTGCTGGCGAGCTCGATCCACCAGAAGCAACGCCGCTATTTCACGAATGCGCGTCTTCACTGGCCGCAAACCAATCAACTCCTGGTCAAGCTGCTGAAGGACCTCCGCAACACCTGAATCGGCATACGCTGCCGCCAGGTCAACTGAAGAGGGCATCAATTTCTGAAGCAAAGCAACGATCATCATCACTCAGCTGACTGTCATTGCCTTCAGCGTCTGGGCGAAGAGTGATATTCACATAGGTTCGACCAAAACTAATATCAGGAAATCTCTGCTTAGCCTCGCTGAAGTCGCCAAGCCGATCAAGAAAATCACGGGTGGCAGCATAGCTTTCAAACTCAAATCGGCGTTCTAGGCAAACTGGCCTCTTGCGCTCATGCCATTGGTCCATAAAACCATCCTTCCATCACCTACAAACCTAGTAGAGAACGGGCCAACAACCAAACAAATAAATCTTAAAACTCAACCTACAACTGACAGAGAAATTGAAAATCAATCATCTCAACCAAAAGAGTTTGAAGTCAAAAACCCAGAGCATCATCGGCTTGCCAACAGCAAAACAGATGCACATGTTCCAGCGAGACTAAATTTTTCAGCAAAAGTAAAAGAAGAGGCAAAGACTGAAAAAGAATCTCCTTGATTCAGAAGATGTTCAAAACAGGCTAGTTTTTACAGCACGGATTAGAGAAGAGCCCCTCGCTGACACCCCATCAAGCGCTCAGCCCATGATTCGGCATAAGCCCGATTGGCCTGTTGCTGATCGGCATCTGTCGTATCGAGGGGATGGGGCATCGTGCCAGCGATTGCACCATTGGTGACACAAAACATCGATTTTTGAAAACTGATGCAGATCTGCACATGAACATCATGCATTCCCCTGCCATGGGACTTATACCAATCACTGAGCTCCTCAGGAAGATTTCGGTACATATCTTGCATGCACAAACTTGGAGGAATCCCAGCTCCCATGCTCGGGATCGGATCTGCGTACAAGGCTCCGTACTTGAAATCTCCGATGTCAGCTGAAATCTGTCGAGCCTGTGCGTTGTAGGACACAGTCCCAAGGAAGGGCATGCCCCTAAAAAAGACCGCCTCCACGTAGGGCACAGCCACATCAACCAAAAATGTCAGTCCGGCCTCTGGTGGTAGAACCCATACCTCTTCATTCCCCACCGTGACTTTGTAAGTCATCGGATTTCCAGCAGCAGCGACTAATCCATCTCTGATGTGATGAACAGCATCGATCACACAACCAATTTCACCGTTGCGATAGCGGCGAGAGAGGTCGAGGAACAGGTCACTCATCACCCGCCAAAAAAGCCCAAGGGCGTAAATGGTGGTCATCGAGCGGATTGCCTCAGGGGCAAACCCTGGATAGAGCCGATGCACCAATGCCAACAATGGATCCCGGCGACTACGCAATGCAATGATCTTCTGACAAGCCTCGAGAAAAGGCTCTGAATCGAAATACGCATCCATTCCGCCTGTTCCGTGCCAAAACATTGCTTTTTGGCAATATTCGGCATATTCAAAGTTGATGCGATCACCGCGAAGGTGCTGCCATAAGCGCTCCACGCTGAAACCTTCGTGAAAGAATCGCATCACGGGGAATGGATTCAGTAACTGGGTTTCACCCTGATTCACCAGGTTCTTGCTGTAGGCATCAAGAACGATTCCGTAGCTGTCGAGAACATTGACAATCTGTAGGAGATGGTCGGGTGTATCGGCCAATAACGGTTGATCAGAGAGCAAACGACGAACCAGCTCTTCACGATCAGGGAGGGTTGGAAGCGTTGGGACATCAGTGATCTTGGTAGCAGTCATGAAAGTCCTCCTGTGATGGGTAAGAGCGCTAATTCGCTGAGACCGGTTGTGGCCGCCTGACTCATCCCCACCAAGAGATCAGGCGCTAGACCAAGGAGCAGAACCAGCAAAGACAGCGCGATCGCCGGAAGCTGCTCATGGAGCGGCACGATCGAAAGAATGGTTGGATTGGAGACGCTGCCTGCAGCAATGGCCAAGCGCCCAAAGAAGGCTCTGTTCACAAGCAACAGGAAATACACAGCGGTCAAACCTGATCCCACCATGCAGAGCAAGGTGGCAATGGGGAATGGCTGAAGACTTCCCCTGAAAACGAGAAATTCAGAAATAAAGCCCGCCATCCCTGGGATTCCAGCACTGGCCATCACACCCACGATCATCAACGTTCCTGTTAGGGGTAAGCCTCGCTGGGGGTTAAGAAGTCCGCGAAGAACGTTCAGATCTCTTGTACCCGTTCGTTCATAAACAACACCCACGGCAAGGAAAAGAATCGCTGAAATCAAGCCGTGGCTCACCATTTGGAAGAGCGCACCGATCAAACCCAATGGTGTTGCCGCGGCAGCCGCGAGCAAGACGTACCCCATATGTCCAACAGAGCTGTAGGCCACCATCCGCTTCATGTCTGATTGCGCAATCGCAGCTAATGAGCCGTACAACACAGAAATGGCTGCCCAAAGGGCCAGCCAGGGGGCCGCAACCTCCCACGCTTCAGGGAAGAGACCCAAGCAAAATCGCAACAACCCATAGGTCCCAAGCTTGAGGAGAACGCCAGCGAGAAGAACCGACACGGGAGTGGAGGCTTCGGTGTGAGCATCGGGAAGCCAGGTGTGAAATGGAAAGAGAGGGATCTTGATCCCAAAGCCAATCAACAAGGCCCCCATCAAGAGAAGCTGCGACGTCAGCCCCATCTCTCCAGACAAAATGGGACGAATGCCAAAGTCAACGCTTCCAGTGACGAGAGCAATCCCAAGGAATGCTCCCAAAATCAAAACCCCAGAAACTGCGGTAACAATCAGAAACTTCGTGGACGCATAGGCTCGATTAGCACCACCCCAAATCGCAATTAACAACCACAATGGAATGAGTTCAAGCTCATAAAAAATGAAAAAGAGTAAAAGATTCTGAGCCAAAAAGGCCCCATTCACAGCTCCACTAATAATCAATAAAAGTGCAAAATAAATTCTTGGTCGGTTCTCGATCTTTCGCGATGCCAATGCTGCCACAAGGCAAAGAACCGCATTCATCAAAACAAGCGGAAGGGAGATTCCATCGACCGCAAGGGAATAATCAAGGCCAACGCTAGGAAGCCATGAGAAGCGTTCCTGAAGCTGCAAGCCAGGGTTGCTCGGATCAAACCAGAAAAAGACTGCGAAGCTTGCAAGGCATTGAAGCGAAAGAATCACCAGGGTGAGACGTCTTAAATGAGCTGAAGTGGATCCCTCAGGCCAAAGGGACAACAAGAGGGCCCCTAAGAAAGGAATGATCAGTAGCAGAGAGAGAATCATCATTAATTCAGTTCAACCACCAGCTCAGGGATGACAAAAGCAAGACAATGGCCGCGATGACGGTTAATAGATAGCTTTGACTTCGACCGCTAATACTCAACTTCAGGCCTTCAGCACTCTGAAGTGAAAATCGAGCGAGACCATGGAGAACTCCATCCACAACATTGCGGTCAAAGCTGTAAGCAAGCTTTGAGAACAAGGCCACGACATTCACAATCGTCACCCGATAGAACCTTTCTGTATAAAAATCATTTTCAAGCAGGTCCTGGAACCAACGCAGCACTGGATTGAGGGAGCGTGACCAGGCTTTGTTGAGGGGAATGAAAGCTCCTACCAACAGCCCGATCAGTCCGCTGCCAACGACGACTCCACCTGCCCAAAGAGGGAAAGCAAGCAAACCATCCAGAGACTCCAGACGAATCAATAGGAGCGGGGTTAAGACAACGATCACGGCAAGGGCCACCATCGGGAAGGCCATCTGCCAATTCACCTCCGCAGCTCGACGGGTCTTGGTTAAGGAGCGTCCAAGAAACACCTGTCGGTAAATCCTGGTGAGATTGAGAGCTGTTAGCGCATTGGTGAGCAGAAACACCGGTACAAAAATCACTGAGCGAGCTCCCACCAGCTCAACGGCCTGCGCTAAACAAAGAAATCCTCCGAGGGGAAGAAGACCCACCAGCCCAGCACTCCCCACCAGGTAGGAACCCGTGGTGGCAGGCATCCTTCCGCCAAGGCCACCCAGCTCAGTGATGTCCTGACAATTTGTGGACGCGATCACTCCACCCACACTCATGGAAAGCAACGCCTTGGAAACGGCGTGGGCGAATAGGAGCAGCAGGGCCAGCACGGGCACCTGCAAGGAAATAGCAATAAAGACCAGCCCTAAGTAAGCAGTCGTGGAATACGACAGCGTGCGTTTGATATCCACTTGAGCGATCGAGACAAGAGATCCTCCAATCGCACTGATGGTTCCAATCACTTGCAGCACAACGAGCGTGACGGGCGCGTTCTGAAGCAGAGGCATCACCTTGAGCAAAACAATGGCGCCACAGGTCACCACCACTGAATTGCGAAGAATCGAGGCTGGGTTAGGACCTTCCATGGCTTCATCAAGCCAGAGATGCATTGGGAATTGGGCGCATTTGCCCGTCGGGCCAGCAATCAGACCCAGGCCAAGCAACGTCGCCGCCAACGGGCTAAGGGTTTCTGCAGCAGACCAGGCATAGAGGTCGTCAAAGCTGGTCACACCCGACCAAGTGGCTAAAGCGACCATTCCCATCAAGAGCATCACATCACCAACGCGCTTGGTGAGGAAGGCATCCCTTGCAGCCGTCACAACCAGAGGTTGGGCGTACCAAAAACCAACCAAGAGGTAGGTAGAAAGCGTGAGCATTTCCAGCAGGAAATAGCTCTGGAACAAGGAATCGCTCAAGACCACCCCTGACATCGCCCCTTCGAAGAAGCCAAGCAAGGCAAAGAATCTGGCTAAGGCCCACTCCTTATCGAGGTAGCCAAGGGAATACAACTGAGAGAAAAAACTCAAACCCGTAATCAGCTCAAGGGCAGACACATTGGTGAGAGAGAGGCTGAAGCTGATCTCAAGATTGAGATCAGCCACGCTGAGCCATGGGAACGTCAGAAGGGTGGGTCCACCTGCCATGACATCGCGCAACACGAGGCTTCCATGGATGAAAGCGAGCAGTGTGAGCAGGATGTTGAGGTAAGCCGCAGGGCGATGGGAATCACGCCTAAATAACCCCAAAGCCCAAGGCAATGAGATCAACATCCCGGCGAACCCATAGAGAGGGATCAACCAGGCGGTTTGCAGAGGCAGCGTTGCAGCTGAGATCAAAGGAAACGGGGCGTTTGCGCCGTTGAGAGGAATGTTGGCTGGGGAATCTAAACGGAGTTAGAGAGAGGTGACGTCGGACTCACATCCGCCGAGTCACATTCGTACAGGAGAGAGCTGGCTCCACTTCATCGTGGGGGCGGGCAATGATGTGAGCAGCCACAAGCCCATCACCAACCCGCTCACAAGCATCGGCTCCTGCGCGCACGGCAGCGTTCACCGCACCGGTCTCACCACGCACCATCACCGTGACGTATCCACCTCCTACATATTCACGACTAATGAGCTGCACTTCAGCAGCCTTCGTCATTGCATCAGCGGCCTCAATGGCAGGCACCATGCCACGGGTTTCAATCATCCCAAGGGCAATCCCAAAGGCACGTTTCGGGGAAGAACTCTTGGATGCCTGAAGGCTGGAGCCTTTTCCACCGCCTCCACTCGGAGGGGTCGCTCGCGAGGAGCTGCGAGCGGGAGAGCTGGCTGCAGGAGCGGAGGCACTCTCGACAGGCTTCACGTCAACGGTTGCTTTTGCTGCTGCTGAGGAGGGGGTAGCGGCTTTGTTCGCTGGGGTTGATGCTGCGGAATCTGAGCTGGAACGACGACGGGGTGTAGGAGTGGCCATTGGCTGGATTGGGTTGAGAGGGGACGGAGAGCAGGAGGTGACTTAGTTATCCATCTGGCATCCAGTAGTCGATGATTCCACCGATGGTGAGATCCGTAAGAACAGTGTTGTCGGGACAGGCATGCCGTGCGGCAGAACCGCTGGCGGTAAAGACCCAGTTGCCTTCGCGGGCTCCCACAGGATCCACTGCAACGAGTTTTTTACCCTTGTTGTTTTTAAGGATTCGCAGGTGCATGTGATCCAGACCTCCGACGCGGAAGGTACAAACCAGAGTTCCCATCACCTGCATGATTTCCATTAGCTCTTTGCCTCCTTCGCTGAAGACGATGGCTTTGGTGCATCCGGATCCCAATGATCAATGATCCCAACAATGGTGAGGTCGCTGGGATAGGACTTACTACCGGCAGCTTCCCTAGCAGCAGAACTGCTAACACAAATCACCCAATCACCTGGCTTTGCACCAACAGCATCGACGGCAACCTTTTGCGTGCTCCCGTCTAAAACAACTTGAAGGTGCTTGTGTTCGAAATCTGGGATGCGGTTGGTAGAAACCAGTGGCTTGATGACCTTGACGATAAGCATGATCAGTGAGCCTCCTGAACGTCAGGATCGAGAGTGGACCCTACAACTTCTGCAGGAGCAGTTTGACTGCGATCTCGGATCGTCAAACAGGTATGGAGTAAACCATCACGAACGAGGTCTGAGTATCGATTTGAAATAGCCGAATCAACTCTCTGACAATCCGAAATGGCTCGTTCGCGCGCACCAGGGACGGAACTGGAGTAATCAAAACGGATCACAACAGGGATCGGCAAATCTCGCGAAACGTTTAAACCTTTGAAGATTTTTACACCGACATCCAAATCGGGTGCCCCCTCTTCGACGGTATCTAAATGCGCAAAGTAAGTGAGATTTCGCAAATGAACTTCTTTAAAACCGATGCCTACACCAATAAAACGTTCGGCATGACCCGCATCGGGATAAGGACCAGCATGAAGCTCGGTAACGTAATCAATCTGAGAGATGTTATTCGCAATTAAACGCGTAATCAAGGACACCATTCCCGAGTCCATCGATCCGGGTGCACCAGATTCAACGGCTTCAGCGATTTGAATCAACGCCTGATCAGGAGACATCGTGGACGTTGTCTCGTAGAGATCTTGAGCTGACACCCATCGATCTAATTGTGTTGAACTATCGCTTGAGGGGGGATGAACCCTGATCGCATCGGTATCGGTATCAAGTCCAATCAACAACAAGTCAACGGAAGCGCCGCAGCAAAAACTATTTTCGACAGCCTGTCGAAAATCAAGAAGACGCTGATATCCAGCAGAGGCCGCCAATTTGTCATCACTTCCATGGGCAGCACAGCCTTGATGACTGGGATCCAAGGAACTGAAGTGGTAGGTCACGACCTTGAGGTAGCGGGTGTCCTGGCTGCCGGCATTAGGGATCGCCTCGCGATAACGCCGATGCTCGGTCTTGACCCATCGATTGACCGTATTTTCGACGTCAAACATCGCTCCGGCATGGGAACGTCGACGCACGGAACTGAATGGAATACGTAAGGCGTAAGCAATCGAATGAGCCAAACGACCATCCGCACAAGGCGTCACATCAAGGAGATGAAAACCACAATCGAGAAGGAAGGACTCAAACGTCTTGGCTGCTTCACTCCCTGAAGAAGCAGCGAGGGGATCTTTCTGAAAAAAGCAATCACTAAAAACACGGTGCGATTCAAAAACACACCACGCATAGAGCGCTCTCATATCCAAAGGACGTACCCAGGCACGCTCAAGAATGTGCTTGGGAAGGTCAAATCCCAGCTCGCGACAGGCTAAAAGCTGAGCCTGATCAATAAAATCAGCATGATGTTGAAGCGCTGAAATCTTTTGAAGAACAGGAACAATCCTTTCAAACCGCCCTTTGACTTCTAGTTCGTAGGAACGTAAATGGTCATTAGCAACCCGATCCGTTAAAGGATGTAGGCGATGAGCGACTGAGCGCTTGGATGTTTGACGATTAGATGTTTGACGATTAGATGTTTGACGATTAGATGTTTGACGATTAGATGTTTGGCGATTAGATGTTTGGCGATTGGATATTGAGCGCTTAGACGTTGGGAGCGTTGTGGTCGATTGGGTCGAGCGATTTGAACGACTCAGTGGTGCATTTGAAGACTTTTGATCGCGACGAACCCAGGCGGGTTGTTGCGGGACTGAACGCCTGCTGTCTTGGCTTGTCCTGACCCGACCAGCACCAAGCGTGCCTTGAGCCAAGACGGCGGCCTTACCGGATGTGGTGAGTGCTCGCCTTCTTTCAAGCGAAGCTGCACGCGCCGAGGGGGGATTGGGATCAGCTTGCTTGGACTGATCTTGATTGGAATCAGAGGAAGCCGAAGACTCGGCTCTCCTTTGTTGCAACTGACGTCGCGTCGGAGCGGAGGGGGACAGAGGTCGCCCGCCACGGGAAGGCATAGAGCGGACCATTCGTTGATCAGCCCCGTGCTCCGCCAGAGACGGTAATCAGTGAACCCTTTGAAGTGCTGCCGCTGGAACCCGTTACACGACTTTCAGGCCACTCAGACTGCTCGTTGCGCTTTCGTTCGAAGGGGGGCATGGCTCCCATCGCGCCAGAACGGCTTGGATTACGACGACGAGCAGACACACCTTCCGTGCCCGTCACATGTTCACCACGATCCCAGTCATCACCCGTCACTTTGGTGGACGAGCCCTCTCCGGTGACCCGGGAAGCAGGTTCTTGCGTGGCGACTTCAACCTCAGGGGTGGTGGGTTGAAATTGACGTTGGGGCTGAAGTTGGTTGTGACGCTCTTGAAATTCACGATTATCAAATCGGAATTGCTCTGTGCCGGTGATTTTGCCACCGGCCAAATCAAAAGGGCCTGTAATACGGCTGCTGTCTTCATAAGCGGTGCCGGTGACACCTTTGCTGGTCTCACGCTGCTGTTGCGCAGCTCGGGCAGGCGACACCACACTGAATCGCGTCCAACTCGATCCCTCTGGTGATTGGCCATGGGTCTCTGTACCGAGCGGTGCCTCAGCACCACACGCTGCTGACAACTGATCAGCACCGATATAAGGAGTTCCTGTCACCGCTTCGCAGGCGCCGCGTTCGCCACCTGTCATCACTCCTCCAATCCCTGGCTGAAGACCTGTCATCGGAGAGGAGGGCGTACCGGGACGAACGGGAGTCCGTTCGCGGATCGCTTGAACAGCAGAGTTACCGCAGTATTGGCCTGCTTGCTCGAGACCTGCGTAGGGAGTTCCCGTGACTGCTTTGCAGCTTCCTGGCTCGTCACCCGTGACCTTTTCGGAACGGCCGGTGCGAGTGCCGCTCACAACTTGATTCCGATTGGTGACGCTGAATCCAACCTTGGCGGCTTCTGGATCCGGCTTCGCACCACAGAATGAATTGACTTGTTCGGAACTGATGTATTGATTACCAGTCACCCGATGACAAGATCCGAATTCATTTCCAGTGACACTGGAAGAACGGCCCACCATCGTGCCGGTCACACCCGTACCTGAAAGGGTTTCAGACAGACCAACCTTGGCAGCTGGACGCCCTTCAGGAAGGGGATCAGACCCTAAATATTGATCACCAGTAAGAGAGCGATTCGCACCAGCTTCATCGCCAGTCACGCTGGAGGATCGTCCCACCATCACCCCACTCACTGGGCGACCTTGCTGCGTCAGGCTATGGCCAACCTTGCGCGGAGAGGGGTTGCTTCCACCGCAATAGGCGGCGCTTTGATTCGCAGAAATATATTCCGTGCCTGTCACGCTTTTGCAGGTGCCAGGCTCATCCCCAGTCACTTTCTCCGAGCGCCCAACTTCGTTTCCTGTGACCCGATTGCCATGGCTGGTGGCAGACACACGAACCTTGGCGGGTGTGGTTGGCGTTGGAGCGCTCTGACAGAAGGTCTGAAAGACCTCCGCACCGAGATATTCCGTACCAGTAATGGAACGACAAGTGCTGGCTTCATTACCCGTCGTCTTGACGGAGCGATTGGCCTGCGTGCCTGTCACAGTCTGACCTCCCGTCGTCTCAGACTCACCCACCTTCCAGTGAGCATCAGCGGCGGCGGATTGCTTGGCTCCGTTTCGATTTGGGCCAGTTGGACGCGTTACTCCAGCGCTTTGCTTGCTACGGGCTCCGGACTTCGCGCGAAGCTCACGCACCTGTTGAGCCAGCTCTCGGCTGGTGAGATCAGGATTGGCCTGACGGGCCACTGCGGCAGCACTTGTGGGTTGTTTTCCTGCAGTTTTTCCGTGTTTAGACATCGCTTCACGACGAGCCAACACCAGGGAACGGCTTGGGTTGTCGATGGCACGTCGCTTTGGAGCTTTGCTCCGGCGAGAAGAATTGTTGGTTGAAAGATCAACAGTTGCCGCTTGTCGGCTTAGACGCGTTGGTGTTTCGCCTGCGCTAGCGCCGCCACAACCACAGTCTTTTTTAGCGGCTGCTGGCGCTGATGTGGCTGCCGTGGTCGCTGTTTTACGAGCGACCTCAGCCCGATTTCTGTCTTTGGTTGTATCTGCTGATTTCCCACGACGTGACAGGGCTTCTCTCCGAGCAAGCACGAGCTCTCGACTGGGTTGGCTCACAGGTTTCACCCGAGAACGATGGGCACCAGATGATGCAGATGTCAGTGATTGATTTCTTGGTCGCTCAACAGCGACGGGGGTTGCGGCCTTCGAAGGGGCTGCTGCCGCAATTGGATCTGCATTGGTGCGCGTCTTGCGAGCATCGCCGGCCGACCGAACGCGATTCGCACCTGCTGATACAGCAACGGATGCCTTTTTGCCAGCAGTGGTGAGAGCCTTACGGCGCTCGAGTGCTAGTTCGCGACTAGAAAGTCTTGCCATGTCCGCCCGAGAGTGTCGTCGTGAGTTGAAGGGAACGAGTCCCTACAGAAAAAGTTGAGCCCTGAATGATTCAGGGCTCGAAATCGTGAGACCGAAAGATCAGCGACCTTCGAAAACCACGAAGCAGGAGCCTTGGCCCTGGGTGTAGGCGTCGTAACCAACGATGCGAACGTGATGGTCGGGGTATGCGCGATGGCAAGCCTCGAGTTCACTCACAACAACGTTGAGATCCTTCTCACCGAAGAACGGGAGCTTCCAATAAGACCAGTAAGTGGCCATGGAATTGGAAGGATGGACATGCTCAACGAGCGGGCTCCAACCTTGGGCAATGATGTAAGCGATCTGGTCATAGATCTCGTCCTGGGTCATCGGCGGAAGGAAGCCGAATGTCTCCAGGGTGGCGACTGTTTGGTAGTCACCCACGGTGCTCTGAAAAGGCATGGGGATCACGCTATAAAAATGTTTTGGCCGGATCTAATGCTTCCGGCCGGAGTCATCGAGAGGCTCGGGTAAAGGGTGAAAAAATCACCCCTTGCACCGATCACTGAACGTCGAGCTTGTCGACGGTGTCGAACTCAAACTTGATCTCCTTCCAGGTCTCGAGAGCGATGGCCAGCTCGGGGCTGTGCTTGCCGGCTTCCATGAGGATGTCGCGGCTTTCTTTCTCGATCTCGCGACCAGCGTTGCGTGCCTTGACGCAGGCCTCGAGGGCCACACGGTTGGCAGCAGCACCAGCTGCGGAGCCCCAGGGGTGACCGTGGGTACCACCACCGAACTGGAGAACGGAGTCGTCACCGAAGATGGCAACCAGTGCGGGCATGTGCCACACGTGGATACCGCCGGAAGCAACGGCGAACACACCAGGCATGGAACCCCAGTCCTGATCGAAGAAGTTGCCGCGGCTGCGATCTTCAGGAACGAAGGATTCGCGGAGCTGGTCGATATAGCCGAGGGTGGTCTGACGATCACCTTCCAGCTTTCCGACCA
Source organism: Synechococcus sp. WH 8016 (assembly GCF_000230675.1). Taxonomy (NCBI): domain Bacteria; kingdom Bacillati; phylum Cyanobacteriota; class Cyanophyceae; order Synechococcales; family Synechococcaceae; genus Synechococcus; species Synechococcus sp. WH 8016. The sequence goes on from NZ_AGIK01000001.1 coordinate 1,035,640, forward strand.
CGGTGCCGGTGTGGAGTTGGTCACCACCGGAGAGACGCAGGCACTTCGCTAAAACGCGGAAGTGAATGCCGTGCTTGGGATGACGGTCAATCACAGCGTGCATGGCACGGTGAATGTGCAGCAGCATGCCGTTCGCACGACACCACTTCGACAAACCGGTGTTGGCGGTGAAGCCACCGGTGATGAAGTCGTGCATGATGATCGGCTGCTTGAGTTCCTTAGCGAACTCAGCGCGCTCATACATCTCTTCGGGAGTGTTCGCGGTCACGTTGAGGTAGTGACCCTTGCGCTCACCGGTCTCCTGCTCAGCCAGCTTGATGGCTTCCGCAACGAATTCGAAGCGGTTCTGCCAACGCTGGAACGGCTGGGAGTTGATGTTCTCGTCGTCCTTGGTGAAGTCCAGACCGCCACGCAGGCACTCATAGACAACACGGCCATAGTTCTTGCCGCTCAAGCCAAGTTTTGGCTTGATGGTGCAACCCAACAGTGGACGGCCGTACTTGTTCATACGGTCACGCTCAACGGCAATGCCGTTTGGTGGGCCTGCACAGCACTTGATGAATGCAATCGGGAAGCGAATGTCTTCCAGACGCAGGTGGCGCAAAGCTTTGAAGCCGAAGACGTTACCGACCAATGAGGTCAGAACGTTGGTGATCGAACCCTCTTCGAACAGGTCGAGGGGGTAAGCGATGAAGGCATAGAAAGCCTCCTTGTCACCAGGAACGTCTTCGATGCGATAGCAACGTCCTTTGTAGAAATCGAGGTCGGTGAGGAGCTCGGACCACACAGTGGACCATGTACCAGTTGAAGATTCAGCAGCAACAGCAGCTGCCACTTCTTCTTTGGGGACACCTTCTTGGCCGGTGCACTTGAAGCAGGCCAGCAGGTCGGTGTCTAGGGGAACGTAATCGGGAGTCCAGTAAGTGTCTCTGTACTCCTTGACCCCAGCGTCGTACTTCTTGCTCATGGATTAATTCCGTTAAGTCGGTAAGGGAAATGAGAGGCGCAACCCCATCAGGGGGTTAACGGCTGATCTCAGTCCTTTTGTCCGAGGAAGTTGCCGTTGCCGAGCGCTGGCTCAACTTCGCGATGAGGGCGAGCAATGATGTGAGCCGCTACGAGGCCGTCGCCGACACGTTCGCAAGCATCTGCACCTGCACGCACAGCTGCGTTGACGGCACCAGTTTCGCCACGCACCAAAACTGTGACGTAGCCACCGCCGACGAATTCACGTCCAATCAGGCGCACTTCAGCAGCCTTGGTCATTGCATCAGCTGCTTCGATCGCTGGGACCAGGCCGCGTGTCTCGATCATGCCGAGAGCGATACCCATGGTTTCGTTAGCCATTGCCTACCGAGTAAGGGGGGTGGAATGTTCGCCGATGACATTGGTCTGCCGGAGGCCAACTCGTCAAGCTGTTTGGGGCCTTTGCAAGATCATTGTCCATACTGAACCTCATAAGCACTGCTGATCACCCTTGCCCGAACTGATCTGAAGCCCTGTGCTGGTTCGGGTGAGCACACCAACACAAGCGCTAGGCAAGGGCCGCCAAACCCCATATCTTTCGCCACGAAGCAAAGTTTTCCGCGTAAGCGGAGTGGAATGTTCAACCGCAACTGAGCTTCGTTTTCGAATCTGAGCGATATTTTTACCCTTACCCCACACAATGGGACTCTCTCGATCCCCTTCAGTGCTCACTCTGACGATTGCCAGTGGCAATCCACGCAAAGTTGCTGAAATTGAGGCAATGCTTGGGCCTCTTCCTCTGAAGGTGGTGCTTCAACCACCCGAGCTGGAGGTTGAAGAGACTGGTACGTCCTATTTCGAAAACGCGCTCCTTAAAGCCTCTGCAGCCGCCCAGCTGACGGGGACCTGGTCTCTTGCTGACGACTCAGGGCTTGAGGTAGATGCCCTTGACGGGGCTCCTGGCCTCTACACAGCCCGTCTCGCTCCTACAGACGACGAGAAGATTGCAAAACTGCTGCAATCGATGGCGGACCAGCCCTACCGCAGTGCTCGTTTTTGCAGCACCATGGTTCTGTGCTCTCCAGATGGAGAGTCGATTGAAAGCTCGGAGGGTATTTGCTGGGGTGAAATCCTCAAATCTGTTGCCTATCCAGGTGGCGGATTGGAGTCGCTCTTCTGGATTCGCGAAACGCGATGCAGCTATGGAGAGATGACAGCCGCCCAACTCAGCCGCCTTGGGAGCCGCGGAAAAGCCGCGAGGGAGATGGCACCTCGCTTACGTGCGCAGTTAGGAATTCGCTGACGCATCCACTTTCATCAAAAAAGTGAGTTAGCCAGCAAAAAACATCACCTCGACGAACAATTGCGATTGATCGATTCAATCGCGCGCATCGCCGCTGCGGCAGCCTCTTCAACATCTCCTTCTCTGCCAGCGAGCGTGAGGCGTCCAAACGCACCAACCGCTTTGACATCCACCAAGGTGATGTTTGAGGACTTTTCAGCCTCATTGGCAGCGATCAGAACGTAGCCAGCAGGCTCCGTCTCGAGAATGAACATGCTCATCCCCGCCTCGATCATCGATCCTCTGCGGTTCAGACGATTGATGAGAACGGCATGGTCAGGAGTGATGGCCCGAATCACTTCTGTCCAACTGACATCGGCGGGGGTTCGTCGATCGACGGAACTGCCAATCGCCTCTAAAACCACATCACCGGAATGAATCACCGTGCTCTGGTCTCGGTGATAAAGAGCCATGGAGCCAAAGGCGCGCTCAACAACCATCTGTCCAAGACGAACATTGCTGGCCTTGAGAGCAATATCGGTGACGCGATGGACGGCCATCCCAGGTGAGACCTCCATCCATAGACAAGCGTCACCTGGAATCGGCAAAAAACCTTGACTCACCGTGCCCATGTAGGCAGCGAGCTGGGGTTGGAGAGAATCGAGAAAGACATAGGTGCGCAGTTCAATGGACTGCACATGACTGTTTTGCCTCAACAGTCGTGGGGATTCACTGTCGGTCGTGACAACACAGCTGGCTCCGCTCGCTGAGGTGTGAACCTCAGTTCCGGTGACGAGAGCGCTTCCGCCTACTCGCCGCTCCCGGGCATCGAAGCTGGCGAAGCGATTCATTGCGGCGATGTTACCGGAAGGTTGCTCACAAAATTCGTCTCGCGACTTGCATCAGCCAACGGAACCGATACCGTCCGCGCAAATCGGGAGCGCAGCATGGCAGCCAATCAGACCCATAACCCAGAAACAACCGCGTTAAGTTCCGATCTCAGCGCCGAACAAGCGCTGGGGATGATCGGAATGGGCTTAATGCAAAAGCTCAACCAGGAAGGTCCCGGTCGTTGGATTTGGAGCGATGCTGAAGATGGTGGAGCTGCCAATCTTGTCGAGCTGCGCCAGAGACTCGAGCTCACCGACCTAGCCCTCAAAACGGGAGCGCCATTGAGTACGGCGGAAGTCACTCAATTGCTAGGAATCCGCCCAGGATCAGAGCGCGTTGAAAGAGGAGGCCTACGGGCGAGCCGTTTGAGCAGAAATGTTTGGCGTCTGACCCAGATCGACAGGGATTCATCTCAATCAACAGGGGGATTCGGCGACGATCGTTTTCGTCGTCGCCTTTGATCAATGCCGTTGATCAACGCAATTGATTGAAATTATTCGGAATCAGCCTTGTCGGGTCCTTCGTCCTTCGACTTATCCCGAGAGGCTTCATCCTCTGAATTAGTCAAATTTTCAACGTCGATACAAGCCGTGGTTTCGGCCAGTTGCTCTCGAGCTGCAAGCACGGGAGCAACTTTTGCTTTGAGTTGCTGAGCGGCATCCTCGAGCGTCATCGATTTGTTCTGTCGAACCTGACCCACAAATTTTTCGTAGATCGCCACTTGGTCGCGATATTCCTTCCACTGTGAGGTTTGAAGTTCAGCTTCAGCCTCATCAAGTTTGGCGAGGGCTTTTTTGAGCGACGCACCCGCTGCTTCAGCATCAGCCACCGTTGAAGCAGGTGTTAGATCATCCACTTGCTCCAGGGCTTTTTCCACCTCAGCCGTTGCACTGCAGACAAGAGCAGAGTCGGAGAGCACCTGGGCTTGGTCTGTTTCTGCCTTTTTCTCGACTGACTGACAGGCCGCCAAGGTCAAACCCAGAGCAAGAACGGCAGGGAAAGCTCGTAAGGACAACATCTGATCGAAGGCCTCATTTGCGCTGAAATGTAGTCATCTCCGGCAAATCTGGCCCAACTGGAAATCAACACCGATCCCGAAGAATTTTGTTAGGTCTGAGCACTACGTGAATCTGGCGTCATCGTGACGGAAGGAACCTGCCTTTAAAGCGATGAGCGTGAATCTGCTCAAGGAAACAGGACCACGGGAGGTGTTCTGTGGTCTGACCTCGATCGTCTGGCTGCACCGCAGGATGCCGGATGCCTTTTTCTTGGTAGTGGGCTCACGCACCTGCGCTCATTTGATTCAAAGCGCTGCTGGCGTGATGATTTTTGCTGAGCCTCGGTTTGGAACAGCGATTCTGAGCGAACGCGACCTCGCAGGTCTCGCTGATGCTCAAGATGAACTCGACCGCGTCGCACGTGAGCTGCTGGAACGACGGCCTGAGATTCGCACTCTGTTTTTAGTGGGGTCATGCCCCAGCGAAGTGATCAAGCTGGATCTGGCGCGGGCAGCAGAACGGCTCAACGATGAATTGAGAGGCCGCGTTCAGGTCGTGAATTATTCGGGAAGCGGCATCGAAACCACCTTTACCCAAGGTGAAGACGGTGCTCTTTCGGCCTTAATTCCCCTCATGCCCTCGACAGATCAACGCCAGCTGTTGATGGTCGGAACGCTCGCCGATGCCGTCGAAGATCGCCTCATTCACCTCTTTGGTCGGATTGGCATCGACTCGGTTTGCAGCTTGCCCCCACGCCAATCCACGGAATTGCCCGCCGTTGGGCCAGGGACCACGGTCTTGTTGACACAGCCGTACCTCACAACAACAGCACGCTTGCTGCGCGATCGTGGTGCTCGGGTCTTAACGGCTCCCTTCCCCTTGGGTGCGGAAGGGAGCCGCAGCTGGATGGAAGCCGCAGCAAAAGACTTTCAAATCAACGCTGACCAGGTCGCCTCCGTGCTGGATCCGCTGGTCGCTCGCGCCCAAAGTGCTCTAGCGCCCCATCGAGACATCCTCAACGGCAAACGAATATTTCTTCTGCCGGAGTCTCAACTCGAACTTCCGCTCGCTCGTTTCTTGCAAAGGGAATGCGGGATGGAATTGGTGGAAGTGGGGACGCCCTACTTAAATCGTGAGCAAATGGCTGAGGAGCTTGCGCTTCTCCCTGAAGGCACTTCTGTGATGGAAGGACAGCACGTGGAGAAGCAGCTGGATCGCGTCCGTGCCACGCAACCCGATCTCGTGGTCTGCGGCATGGGGCTTGCCAATCCGCTCGAAGCAGAAGGAATCGCCACCAAGTGGTCGATTGAATTGGTGTTTAGTCCCATCCATGGCATCGATCAGGCCGGTGAGTTGGCCGAGTTGTTCTCCCGCCCGCTGAGACGACGCGAACTCATTCGCCAAGCGCTGAACCCGCCTAGTAGCGCCCCCATCGACTCTGACCCTGTTCACGCCTAAAAACCATGCAACTCACCCTCTGGACATACGAAGGACCACCTCATGTCGGCGCCATGCGCATTGCGGCCTCCATGGAAGGTGTGCATTACGTGCTGCACGCACCGCAAGGGGATACCTATGCCGATCTCTTGTTCACGATGATCGAGCGTCGAGATCAACGCCCCCCCGTCACCTACACCACGTTTCAAGCCAGAGACCTTGGCGGTGACACCGCGGAACTGGTGAAACGCCACGTGCGCGAAGCCGTTGATCGCTTCCAACCCGATGCCCTCCTCGTTGGCGAAAGCTGCACGGCGGAATTGATTCAGGACCAGCCTGGTTCTTTAGCTGCTGGCATGGGCTTGACCATGCCAATCGTGAATTTAGAGCTGCCGGCTTACAGCAAAAAAGAGAATTGGGGTGCCGCAGAAACGTTCTATCAACTGGTTCGGACTCTGTTGAAAGATCAGGCTCCTGCTGAGCTGACCCATGACCCCAAGGCATGGCAAAACGAAGGACGGCGACCCCGCGTGAATCTGCTGGGACCATCGTTGCTCGGCTTTCGCTGTCGAGACGATGTGCTCGAAATTCAACGGCTGTTAAGCATGCATGGCATCGACGTGGGGGTCGTCGCTCCGTTGGGCGCCACGGTGGCGGATGTGCTTCGACTCCCAGAAGCCGACCTCAATGTGTGCCTCTACCCAGAGATCGCCGAATCAAGCTGCGCTTGGCTCGAGCGCAGCTTTGGAATCCCCTTCACCAGCACCGTCCCGATTGGAATCGGCGCAACCCAAGACTTCCTTGTTGAAGTTCACACGCTGCTGGGGATGACACCACCTTCCCCCCAAGAGGGAATTCGTCAGTCCAGGCTGCCCTGGTACTCAGAATCCGTCGACTCCACCTACCTAACCGGGAAAAGGGTGTTCATCTTTGGAGATGGAACCCATGCCTTGGCAGCAGCACGAATCTGCAAACAGGAGCTTGGCTTTGAAGTGGTTGGCCTAGGCACCTACAGCAGAGAAATGGCTCGACCCGTGCGAGCGGCAGCAAAAGCGATGGGGCTTGAAGCTCTTATCAGTGATGACTACCTCGCCGTCGAGGCCGCCATGGCCGCCGCTTCTCCGGAACTGGTGCTCGGCACCCAAATGGAGCGCCATAGCGCCAAACGACTCGGCCTCCCCTGTGCCGTGATCAGCACGCCGATGCATGTCCAAGATGTGCCGGCCCGAAACAGTCCTCAAATGGGCTGGGAAGGCGCAAACGTGATCTTCGACAGCTGGGTGCACCCGCTGATGATGGGTCTAGAGGAACACCTCATCGGCATGTTCCGACACGATTTTGAGTTCGTGGATGGGCATCAAAGCCACCTTGGCCATGCGGGAGGTTCTGGAGCTGCTGCAGAAACGGAGGTCGCTGTCGGCACCCTCGAAAATGAGCTGGTGTGGACGGCTGATGGGGAAGCAGAGCTGAAAAAGATCCCCTTCTTCGTTCGGGGAAAAGTACGCCGAAACACCGAAACATTTGCCAAATCCACTGGGCGTAACCAAATCGACAGCGAAACGCTGTACGACGCGAAAGCCCACTTCAGCGCCTAACCATCCACACAACCATTTTTAGCCGCAATTGCTTACCTGCAACGAGGCATGATCGGCTGAGTCTTTGTACTCATTGACCCAGCTATTTTCATGCCAATTCGCCCAATCCTCGTCAGTCTTTCAACACCATCAGTCCTGATGTTTCGATCACGAATTGAAAGCTGACTGTTCAAGCTTGCTGAAGTTAAATGAAAACAACACCCACGAAGCAGGTCTCTGCATGACCACAACTCTCACCCGTCCGGCGGATGGTGACGGCAGTGTTCAGGTCCATCAGGACCCGGGGACAAAGATTGAGGAAGGCGCTCTTGTCATCGCCGTCTATGGCAAAGGTGGCATCGGTAAATCCACCACCTCTTCGAACCTCTCTGCCGCGTTTTCAAAACTGGGCAAACGCGTGCTCCAGATTGGTTGTGACCCCAAGCACGACAGCACCTTCACCCTCACCCACAAAATGGTGCCAACGGTGATTGACATCCTCGAGGAGGTGGACTTTCACAGCGAAGAACTCCGCCCCGAGGACTTCATGTTCACGGGTTACAACGGGGTGAAATGCGTCGAAAGCGGGGGGCCACCCGCAGGCACCGGTTGCGGCGGTTACGTCACCGGCCAAACCGTGAAGCTGCTGAAGGAGCACCACCTTCTCGAAGACACCGATGTCGTGATCTTTGACGTGCTTGGCGACGTGGTTTGTGGTGGCTTCGCTGCACCCCTTCAACATGCGAACTATTGCTTGATCGTGACCGCCAACGATTTTGATTCCATCTTCGCGATGAACCGAATCGTGCAAGCGATCCAAGCCAAGGCGAAAAACTACAAGGTGCGCCTCGGAGGCGTCGTGGCCAATCGCTCCGTTGATACGGACCAGATCGATAAATTCAACGAAAAAACGGGCCTACGCACGATGGCTCATTTCAAGGATGTGGATGCTATTCGACGTTCACGCCTGAAAAAATGCACCATTTTCGAGATGGACGAAAACGAGGATGGCGTGAAAGCTGTTCAAGAGGAGTACATCCGCTTGGCCAGCAATATGCTCAATAATGTTGAACCATTGGAAGCTGTGTCCCTCAAAGACAGGGAGATCTTTGACCTTCTGGGTTTCGACTGATCAGAGACCCACGAGTTTCATTGAAAGCTCCCAAACCCTACGGGCGACATCTGGATCTGTCGCCTTGTCGGACAATTCTTGGCTGAATTGCTTGCCATCCTTTTTTTGACGATTGCCCCAACTCCAATGCACACCTGACTGGCTGAAGTCAGGATTCGCCACCACCATCGCAACCCGCTCACCAGCTAGAGACTGAGAGACATAACCGCCCGTAATCTTTTTTTGAAACCAAGGGAAAATCACTTGAAAGGCTTTCGGGGTGTTGCGAAATAAAGGCGTGTCAGCCACACAACCTGGATAGAGAGACGTGCAGCTGATTCCGGTATCCGCGTGGATCCGTCGATGAAGTTCCTGAGTGGTGATCATGTTGCACAGCTTGCTGTCTTTGTAAGCCTTTCCGGGCTTAAATTTTTGGCCACTCGCCATCGCGATTGGATCGAGGAAGCCAGCTTCGAAACCTGAGAGGTCACCAAGATCAGCTGGAGCTGGAATGGGGATTTTCCCTCCAAGTTCCTTGGAATTAGCGGTCACTGTGCCAAGGATGACAATCCGTTTTGAGGGATGGGTAGACGCCTTCAAGCGATCAAGAAGAAGCTGAATCAACAAGAAATGGCCCAAGTGATTGGTGGCCATCGACAGTTCATACCCCTGCGGCGAGCGCTTGGGCTGTTTCAACTTCGGCTCGTAAACCGCCGCATTACAAACCAAAGCATCCACTCCGCCGGGAAGGCTCTCCACCCCGTGGCGGACACTCTCGAGATCTCCTAAATCCATCAGGATGTGATGCAGGCGATCGCGGGGAATGTCCAGCCGATCAGCAGCGCCAGCAGCACGCTGAGGGTTCCGATTGGCCGTGATCACGGTCCATCCCTGACGAACCAACGCCTGCGTGGCATTCAAGCCCACACCAGAGGTTGTTCCAGTAATGAGAACGGTGCCTGGGGTTCCCATCGCGAGATGCCTTTATCTGATCCCAGTTTGACCTTTCAAGTGTCGTTGGCGGCGAATCTCAAAGAGCCACTCAAAGAGCCACGGCTTCAGCGCCAGATAATGCGCAAACGGTTTGGAGCAATCCATTGATCCTGTTCATCCATCAGGCGATCTCTGCCGCCGAGGGTGAACAAACGGTCAAACCGTTGCTGTAGGCCACGCAGCTTGTTGGTCTCCACATCCACAACAGCAGCCAGCTCTCCATGGCGGTCTAAGCGCTCCTGGTAAGCCATCGAAAGCCTGACAAGACTGACGCCACCAAGGCTGATCAGACCAATTTTCACTGCTAGTGCCAGGCCACTGCACAGCATGTCTCTGCGATCGCCCTGACTTTGAATCAGGGCGGCACGGGTCACAGCATCGACCGGTTCCTTAGCAGAGCGATCAGATGACTTGGATCGTTGTCGTGTTGGCGATGAAGCTGCCTTAGCCATATCCGCTTTTAACGCAGCGGAGAAAGACTGCAAGAGCCCATCGCTCAACCCATACGTCCGTTCACGCCCGATACAGGCTCACACAAAGGCGAACAGCCAACACGCCGGCATGGGCAGCCACCACTAAAGCGATGAAAATCTCAGTTTGAGTAATAGAACTGACCATGACGGATGCGTAACGCTCCTCCATTCTTTCTCCTCACCCCCTCTACAAGCCATCATTCGCAAAGGCCTGTCACACCCCCATGGATGCCCAAAGCCGAACGCAACCCGTTGTTATCGATGCCGTTGCCATTCAGACGCTTGATCTCAGGGCGCTGAACCCATGGATGGAACGGCCGCTCACAGATCTTCTTAGCGATGGTGCGGGGTTAGAGCTGCAGTACAACTGGCCGCGGGATGCCGACGATCCCAGAGAGCTAAGTGAATGCCCGGAGCCCCGACTTTGGGCCCTCAGGGCCGATGCCGTGCACCCCTGGCTCCCGCTCGTGCTGGAGCGATCTGGCGGAAGCCTGATCCAACACGTGGCGATGGTGGTCCCCCACGACTTCAGTCCCAGTGAAGGGATTCGCTTCGACCCTCAAGCCCTGGAGATCTGGATCACCCACCGGTTCATGCTTCTCGATCACCTGGGGAAACACCTTCCCCAATCTCAGCGGGGCAACTTGCTCCAGATGGCCGCCACCATTGGCTACGAAGTGGATGCAGCGTTCTGGACTCTCCTTGATCAACGCTGAGGGAGATCGCGCGTGGATGGTGATCGGCTGCTGGCCGCCTGTCGCAATGCTTGCCCTTACGGCCTTGAGTTCAACATCTGAGTCAAGCCATCTGGGAAGCGGGCGTTGGCCCCAGAATCACCCAAGGAGCGCAAGCTGGAATGCTCGGCGAGCACTATCCAACGCCAACAGAATGGCCAGGCCGCGCAGCATCCAGGCCAGCCGATCAGCCCTCACATCGTCCAAGCGCGAGGCACTCCACTGAGCGCCCACTGCAGCCACTCCCCCCAAGAGCAAACCCAGGGTGGGTTGTCCTCTCCCTTCAGAAAGAAACTGAAGAGATGCCGCCGCCGTGGAACACGCCACTGCCACCGTGCTCAATCGGATCGCAAGTCGAATGGGGACGGCCAACCCACGAACCATCACGGGCACCATCACGAGCCCACCGCCCAAGCCCAGCATTCCGCCGGCGAATCCCGCCAAGCCACCGACGGATGTCAGTCCTGGCAGAGAGAAGGTCTGATCCAGCTCAGATTCCGAATCATCCGGACGGGACTGAATCGTGCAAGCCAAAAACAAATAAAGCAGTGATTGCAGCGCTAACAAGTGCCATCCATCGACCAAACGCCCCAGGCGGCTGAAGACAAGGGCCGTCACAAACGCGGCGATCCCAATGGCCCATCCAGCCGGAGCAGGCACCGTTCGCGCGCGTAGATGGGTCGCCGTGCCGCTGATCGCTGTCGGCACAATGGCGAAGGTGCTTGTCGCCAGAGCCTGATGGGGTGTTAATCCCATCCAGAGCAACAGAGGAGCGAAAATCAACCCACCGCCAATCCCCAGCAGACCAGCCAAGCCCCCGGCAAGCAGTCCCAGAGGCACCACCAGGAGCCAATCCAAAATCTCCATTCCGGCCATGTCGATTCCTGCATCCTGCCGGTCTGAGTTCGGAACCCACGGCCGACTGATCCCAACGCTCGCCGGCAGCGGTCCAGAACAGATGGCCTTTGACGCCCTGTTGTTGGAGCATTGCCAAAACACAAACAACCCTGGCCCCGTGCTCCGCTTCTATCTCTGGGAAGGGTCCTGGCTGTCACTCGGGCGCCATCAAACACCACGGTCGAATCATTGGCTAGATCTGGTGAAAAGCGGACGCTTAGCCATGGTCCGACGCCCCAGCGGTGGAGGCGCTGTCCTGCATGGTGGTGGACTCACCTACGCCTTGATCTGGCCGCATCCCCCCCGACAACGCCGCGAAGCCTATCGCCGTGTGAACAGCTGGATCGCATCTGGATTAGCCCGACTCGGCCTCGAGCTTCACCCAGGAGATGACCCGGCCCTCGCTGGAAGCCGAAATTGCTTCGCCAGCGCCACCACGGCGGATTTAGTCGATCCTGCGGGGCATAAACGCATCGGCAGCGCCCAGTTTTGGCAGAGGGGGCACCTGCTGCAGCACGGTGAAATCCCCTTGGCCCCCTCCAAACAGCTTTGGCAAGACGTCTTTGGAACGGCTCCACCCTGCTGGCAGCCCTGCGCACCTTCGGCGGCCAGCGTGGAAGCGGCTCTGACCGAAGCCATTGCCGAGCTTTGGCCAGGACTCAGCTGGGACGTGACGCCAATCAGCAGCAGGGAGCGGCAGCTGATCACCGAACGGGCGGCTGGTTATGAGGTCAACGAATCCGAGGTCTCATCCAACATTCCAGAGGCACGCATGGACGTAACCGCTTGGAGAAGCGGTAAGCCAAAGGGATAGTCGTTGCGGCGCCTTGAGGCTTCGAGCAAGGGTGGCGGCAATTTGAGGGACAGCCCCTTCAAAACCGCTTCGCCCACATCACTGCGATCCAGAGTTCCGGAGGGAAGCCCCGCCGCACCCGTAACAAGCAGTCGGCCATGTTCACTTTGCTCGAGGGCAAGCACGGCCTTCCAAAGGGGAGCCGACTCTTGAAGAGAAGGGAGTTCAGCGAGCGGGCGCATGTGCTCACCAACGGTTTGTTGATCCCAGTACTGAACCGATAAGTCCTTGAGGGGCTGATCGGTCACATACCCGATCCAGCGCCCAGAGCGGCAAACCAGCACCCAGTCGGGCAGCAGATCACTCTCCGACTCAGCGCCTCTCAGACGCATTTGGCTCAGGCTGCGCAAGCTTTGATCGGCTTCCAACACCCGGTAACGCTTGGAGGAGGCAGGTCCTACACGCAAATTGATCAAGAGCTGCTGCAGCGCGAGGGTCTGAGACTGGGAGCGCGAGGCTCCCATGCCAAACCAACCCAGCATCACCAGCCAAAGGCCTGTGAATCCCCCACCACGAAGGAAGATATAGACCCCGATCATGATCGCGCTCAGCGACAGAAGACGTCCTGTGGCCGTCGCCACCTGAATCCCGCGGCGTTGGCTCCCCGTGAACTGCCACACAAGCGCTTTAAGGATCAAGCCTCCATCAAGGGGCAGTCCCGGCAAAAGATTGAACACTGCCAAGACCAAATTCAGGGCACCAAGCTGACCAACAAGATTGCCCAGCAATGGATTGGCATGGGTTGCAGCGTGCTGACTAGCCAACAACAAACCAGCCAAAGCAAAGCTGACGGCTGGTCCAGCAGCGGCCACCCGAAAAGATCCCATCGGCGTAGAGCATTCCCGTTCCACGCGAGCAACGCCACCAAGCAAAAACAGCGTGATGCTGTTCACCTTGACCCCTTCCCTTAGGGCGACAAGGGAATGGCCTAGTTCGTGCAAAAGCACGGAGACAAACAGCAGGAGTGCCGTGGCCAAACCCAACATCCAGCTAAGGAGTGGCGCACCAGACCCTTCTGGAAGAGCCGCGGCCTGTTGCTGAAAAGCAAGGGTGAACAACACCAAAATGATGAACCAGCTGGGGTGAACCCTCAGCGGAATGCCGCGAATCTGCATCAGCTGCCAGCCTTCGCCCATGGGCTCCTCCTTTGGGCACTGCCGTGGCCCGATGATTCAATCCTAGAAAGGATCCACCCGAGCACCTCGATCGAATGTCCGATGCGGCTATCGCTCTGAAGATCTGTGGCCTCACCGATCGCTCTCAAGCCTGTTCGATCGCAGCGATGGGAGTGCAGGCGATCGGGGTGATCGGCGTTGACAACACCCCCCGTTTCGTCGAGGAGCCGCTCCGACGATCCATCTTTATGGAATTGGAAAAGCAACATTCCGACGTTGAGCGTGTCTGGGTTGTCGCGGATTGCTCCGATCACGCCATCCAAAGCGCCCTTCAAGGGGATGGCACACCAACCATCGTTCAACTGCATGGATCGGAAACGCCAGAGCGCTGCCTTGAACTAAAGCAGCGCCATCCAACGGTGCGCTGGTGGAAAGCCCTGAGACTGCGCACGGAACAAGATCTGCGTGAATTGGGCTCCTTTGAAACCCATAGCGACGCCCTTTTACTCGATGCCTGGAGCCCTGATCAACTTGGCGGCACCGGCCATCGACTGGACCCAAACTGGTTCACCCATTTGGATCAGCAGCTCCAACCAGACACCATCTGGTGGTTGGCTGGAGGAATCAGCGCTGAATGGGTCCCTGACCTTCTCGGACTGGTTTCCCCCTATGGACTCGATGCCTCAAGCCGACTGGAAACGAAGCCGGGAGTGAAAGACCTGGACAAAGTTCGCGCCCTTGTTCAAGCCGTTCATGACAACAGACCACTTCGGCAATAAGTTGCCATCAACAAGACCAATTTCCATGGCCTATCGGGCTGCAGCATCTGTATGTCTTCTCGCGTGGATCAGTCTTTTGCCTGCGGCCACGCAAGCGCAAGGAATGCTTCCAGGTTGTCGCCTCGAAGGCGGGAGTTTGCAATGCGTGCCTGGTTTAACAGCAGATCCTCAACAGCAAATCAATGTTCTCAATAAGGAGATCTCAACAGACGTCCAGGCAGAAGGTCGGATCAAACAAACGATCCAAGGACTAAAACAATTTGTCCTGATCGGAGAGGCGAGAGAAGGACAACTCATCAAGACAAAATTTGATCTCCAGGGAGAACAAATCAACAGCGTTCATATTCACTGGTACCAACGCCAAGGGGATGGCCATTGGAAACTCGTCTCTGATCGCAGCGAGGAAACCTATCAAATCAGCCAAGACGACCAAGGCTCACAAATCATGGCCGTGATGGTCGTTGCAACCAGCGATGGCGAAGTCCAGCGGGTGAGCAGCAACGTGATCGGTCCGATTCGATAAAACCGATTCAACCGCGCTGATCACCCTCAGCTCAAATGAACAATCAGGTGCTAAGCATGGCTTCCTGTTGGCGCACAAGCTCGAAAAATTCTTGCTTGAGGCTGGGGTCATGACGGAAATCACCACGAACCACTGAATTCACCATGCTGGTTTGCGGTTCACGCACACCTCTCCATTTCATGCAGTAGTGCTGAGCCTTGATGATGATGCCCAAACCCTGAGGAGCACAGAGCCGTTCAATTTCGTCAGCAAGGATCATCACCGCTTCCTCTTGGATGTGCGGCCTTGAGAACACCCAATCAGCCACACGGGTGAACTTGGAGAGACCAATCACACGATCGCCAGGCTTGATGCCGATCCAGCAGTTCCCCATGATTGGGACGAGATGGTGGGAGCAGGCAGAGCGGACGGTGATGGGGCCAACGGTATAAATCTCGTCGAGCTGCTTGACGTTGGGGAAACTCGCCACCTTGGGTTGATGGTGATAGCGACCCTTAAACACCTCACGGAGATACATCCGAGCCACACGCTCGGCCGTTTCAGCTGTGTTGTGATCATTTTCGATATCAATGACCAGGCTGCGCAGAAGCTCCCTGACACGATCAGCAACCTCTATCTCGAGTTCATCGAGCTCACCGGTTTGGATGAATGCCGCAACGTTGTCATTGGCCAGGAAAGAAACACCCTGATCGATGAGACGCTGGCGAATTCTCTGAGAAACGGGTTGAACTTCAGCATTCAGTGAAGTCAAAGTGCCGTTGGAGATAGCTGGAATTGTAGAAGTCATGTCAGGGGTGTTTTAAAAGGCACCAGTAGCTGGCATCAAAGTGAGGTCTTCAATAATTTGTGTGGACGGTTGCTGCGCAAGATGAAGAAGCGTAACAGCAGCTTGCTCGACTGGAAGCATGGCACGCCGGTCAAACGTGCTCTGAACCGTTGGAGAATCCCAAAGTGACGTATCAACAGCACCGAGGGTGAGCGTGCAGGCACGAATCCCGTGCGCCCTTTCCTCTTCAGCAAGGCAGCGCGTGAAGCTGGCTAAGGCGGCCTTCACCGTGCAGTACGCCCCCCAGTCCGGGAAAGCATTTCGTGCGGCATGGCTACTGATGTTGATCACAAGTCCTCCTTGAGGACGCATGGCAGGAACCACAGCAGCGCACATCTGAAACACGCTGGTGAGGTTGAGTTGCATCAGCCAATTCCAGCGATCCAAGGGCATCTCAAGCAGCCCTCCGGTCCAAGCAGCGCCAGCATTGTTAATCAGTACAGACGGTGTAAGCCCCTGACTGAGCAAGGTTGCCACCCCTGAAGCGATCTCCTCAGGTTTGGTGAGATCAACAGCTCCGTACACGATGCGTTGACCCGTTGAAGCCAATTCAGACGCTAGGGATTGGAGAGAAGCTTCGTCTCGCGACAGAAGGATGAGATCCCAGCCAGCTTCAGCAAACGTAAAGGCAGCACTGCGGCCAATGCCGCGTGATGCTCCGGTAATTAGTACAGAGGGCAATGAGCCTCAGCGATCGCGGCAATCCTAAGAAGCTGAATCAGCATCTGACGCGGTGGGATCAAGGAAGCGGCCCATCGCCCGGAACTTTCGGTAACGCTGATCCCGCAATTCTTGGGGCGGGAGTGCTGAAAGCTCAGCAAGATTTCGTTCGAGAGCTTCCCGCAGCGTTGCTCCTGCCTCAAGTGGGGCCCAATTGTTTCCACCTGACGGTTCTGCAAGCACCTCATCCACCACGCCAAGGCTGAGTAAGTCTTTGCCGGTGATGCGCAACGCCGCCGCTGCTTCCGGTGCTTTCGCTGCATCACGCCACAGAATCGAGGCGCAGGCCTCAGGACTCGCCACCGTGTAGACGCTGTGTTCGAACATCAGCAGACGGTCAGCAACACCGATTCCAAGAGCACCGCCAGATCCCCCTTCCCCAATCACCGTGGCGATGATGGGCACTCTCAGGCGGAACATCTCGCGAAGGTTGACGGCAATCGCCTCCCCCTGGCCCTGCTCCTCAGCCAGCAAGCCTGCATAGGCACCAGGCGTGTCGATAAAAGCAAGAATGGGCAGGCCAAAACGATCGGCATGCTCCATCAATCGCAGGGCTTTGCGATAACCGCCTGGGGTCGCCATCCCAAAGTTCCGAGCCACGTTTTCCTTGGTGTCACGCCCCTTTTGATGGCCTAATAAGACCACCGAGCGATCACCCAACCGACCGAGGCCACCCACCAAAGCCTGATCGTCGCTCCCGCGACGGTCACCATGGAGCTCAACCCAGTCATCGCAAAACATCTGAATGAAATCCAGAGTGCTCGGACGATGAGGGTGGCGAGCAACCTGAATTTTCTGCGCTGGAGTCAGATTTTGAAAAATCTCTTCGCGTCTGCGAGCAGCAAGGGTTTCCAGCTGAAGCAACTGCTGGCTTACATCAACTTCTGAATCCCTTGCCAACTGGCGGATCTGCTCAATCTGCTGTTCAAGCTCAATCAGGGGCTTTTCAAACTCAAGCAGGGGGCGACGTGCCATGAAAACCAGATCTGTGAACGTCAGGCAGCGGCAGCCTGAAGC
Organism: Synechococcus sp. WH 8016; assembly: GCF_000230675.1. Classification (NCBI taxonomy): domain Bacteria; kingdom Bacillati; phylum Cyanobacteriota; class Cyanophyceae; order Synechococcales; family Synechococcaceae; genus Synechococcus; species Synechococcus sp. WH 8016. The sequence goes on from NZ_AGIK01000001.1 coordinate 1,052,829, forward strand.
TGCCCCTGAAGGTTGAGCGTGGTGAAACCGTGCCTCATCGAGGCAGCACCAATGAAGTCCATTTTTTCAAGGGTGATGTTGTTCCTACCCCAGCTGAAGTTGGTGTGGCAAGCCTCAAATTCGAGAAGAATGGCTTCAGCGAAGCAAGCAAACATCTGCCGCTGAGGCTTCTCCATTTGCCATTCAGCATTTTCCATCATCGTCCAGCCGATATCGGACACAAATTCAACGATGCCTCCTTTAAGAATGTGAACGCCTTTTCCAGCCACCCTGGAATCAAGGTTCTTCGGATACCCACCGTCAATCATCAAGCAGGGTTTCTGTAGTCGATCCGCATCAATTTCCAAGGTGCGGGGCATGCTCGCTACCCAGGCAACAACATCAGCCTCAGGAAGCGCTTCATCCAGGCTGAGGATGCGGCCCCCACCTAATTCCTGTTGCAGGTCTTGCAGGGGCTGCTGCTGACGAGCGACCATCAGCAGCTCTTTAACTCCAGTGCGCTTGGTTAACCAACGGCAAACGGCACTTCCGATATCTCCAGTGGCTCCCACCACCGCGACCCGAGCCTTGCTGAGATCAATGCCAAGCAAAGGAGCATTGATTTCAACTTGTCGACTGATCACCCAAGCCGTATGGGTGTTTCCAGTCGTAAACCGTTCCCACTCCAGGGTGGTGCTGCGAATGGTTTGATGCTTGAGCAGGTTGAAATTCTCAAAAATAATTGAGGTAAAGCCGCCTAGAGCAGTGATATTGATGCCTTTCTTCTGAGCTAGCTCCATGGCGTTCAGCACCTTGCGTCTTGCCGTTTTGAAGCGGCTCAGCATTTCGGGCACAAAACACGAATCGATATAGGCCCCTTCGATTGTTTTTCCAGTCAGGCTCGTGACTTCCAGATGCTCGACCAACTGAGGGGGAGCACTGCACCAGACATCCAGGTCACCCTCTGCAATGTGATCGAAACCCAGCTCTAAAGCTTTACGCCTAGCAGCTTCAAAACTGGTGGAATGTCCGATCAGACCAAACATGTGCTGCCGACGGTCGTACTTAGAAGTAGGGATCCGAACCACATGCACCGATAAGGCGATGGGATTCGAACCCACCTAAGCACGGGTCGGGTTCAGGATGAACGGACAGGAACGAAATTGACGCCCGCCATCCGTCCATCCTCAGGGTTAAAACCCAGTTAAACCGTAAGAGCTGCTGCCGCCATGCGAGCGATATCCCGGGAGCTGAAACCGATTTCGTTCAAGGCTTCCTGATAAGCGATCAAAAAGTCTTCGATCAAATCTTCCTTTTCCATGTGCAGGACAGAAGCATCAGCAGCCACCTGCTCAAGCATCGAGCGAATCAGCGGAAGATTCACCTTGTTGGCTTCCATCAACTCGTCGCGGCTTGCCTCGAAATTGGCCTTGAGCCACTCTTGTCCGTAGTTGAGGTGGGTGTATTCGTCCTTAACGACCCCCTCGGTAATTTTGCGCGCGAAGGGGTCAGCAACAGGGATGTAGATGTGATAGGCCGAAATCGCGAAGGCCTCGATCAAGAGGGCCTGAATCAGCAGGCAGGTCACCACCTTGCCCTCTTTGAGAGCGGATTGAAAATTGCCATGCAAAGGAGCAAAAAACTCCTGAGCGAAGGGCATATCAGCCACAACGTTGAGGTTTTTTGCACAGGCGGTAAAGCCCTTCATGTGCTTCATTTCCATCTTCGCCAGCTTGGCGAGTTCCTCAGCCTGATCAGGGATCAGCGTGCCTAAGGAGATGTAATTGTCATGAGCTTCCTGCTCACCTTCGATCACGATGGCGTTGATGCGGCTATAGGCATCCTTGTAAGCATCCGTCGTGAAATCAGGTAGCTCTGCCAAACCCTGCTGATCATCGAGCACAGCGACTGCTGTGGAGTCAAGGGTTGACATGATTCTCTTCCGGTTATCAGCAATGCTGACGACTGTAACCAGTGTTCACCTCAACAGACGTGCTTGAAGGGTCAGTTGACAACCGCAACAGGTTGAGAAGGGGGCCAATTACTGGCCAACAAACTGCCAAAGAGATTGGCCCAATGGCTCACCAGGCAGCGTTCCAAGGCTTCCCCAAGTTCGGCACTGGCTGCGCGTGAATCACCGATCACACCACTGCTACTGAGGTCAGATGTCAGCCAGGCCGTAGGGGCCGCTCCTTCCAGGCTCCAACCAGGAGGTGGAGTGGCGAGAGAGGCGGGCTGGCGATGGTCACCGTCGACGGGACGAGCCTCCCCCACCAACCGCGGCTCAAGAGCCAGCATCAAACTGGTTTCAGCCTGCGCGGCATGCAATCCGCCCCGTAGCTCTTCCTCAGGAATCAACGCAGCCAAACCAGATACGCCACTCCACAAGAAGCAGGGAAGAACCGCCATAGATGGCGACTGAACACGAAGTTCCCTTGCCGCAGCCTGAAGCAATCCAATCTGCCCCCCATGGGCGTTGAACAACACCAAGCGCTTCACCCCTTGGGCACTCAACTGCGTTCCCACCTCGATGATCAGTTGGGTCAACAAGCCCGAGGACACGCTCAAGGTTCCAGGAAAGCCTGCATGCTCTGGAGAAAATCCAATGGATTGTGAGGGCAGGCTCCAAATCGGAGCATTTGCTGCGAGCTCTGACAACACAGAGGCGAGGATCCGCTCAGAAAACAGAGCATCGGTGGCAAGAGGGAGATGGGGGCCGTGTTGTTCAAAAGCGCCCATCGGCCAAACCACGGTGGAACCGGATTGCTGTAAGGCTTTCTCCGCCTCTGGCCAACTCAAGCTGTCCAAGCGCCGTGTGGCGGAAAGACCCAAGTGAGCTTGTGCAGTCATCGGCCGACACGCCTCCCATTTGCTGCCAGACTGACTGATCGAGGACATTGAGACCCATGGCGGGATCAGAAAGCCAACAATCCATGGACAGCAAAGGGCAAAGCCCGGCAGCTCAGCCTCCGCGCAAGCCCCTGCAGGTGATGCATATAAGTCGCAAAGACGAACAGGATCGCCTTCGGCGTGAGGCAGAAGAAGCGAGGACGGCCGCCGATGCCGCGATGGCACGGGCTGTTGAATTAGAGAAAGCGGCGCAAATCGCTCAAAACACCACGGCTAGGCCCCCCATGGCCCCAACGTCGTCGTCAACGGCGGCGGCAAAGCCATCAGTCGTTGACGACGACGATTTGCGCTTTGGGACGGATGAGCTCAGTGGCATGAGCATGGCTGATCTTCTTGGCCCATCCGACTCCAATTCAAAATCCTCGAAATCCAGCCCACGGCCTGCCAAAGCCTCCAATCGAAGTGTCGACGACTTTGACTTTGACGAGGGTGCTTTCTTGGCAGCCCTCGATGCCAACGAGCCGGTGGGCACCACAGGAGAAGTGGTCACAGGAACCGTCATCGGGATGGAAAGCGATGGTGTCTATGTCGACATCGGGGGCAAAGCCCCGGGCTTCATGCCCAAGAACGAATGTGGTCTGGGAGTGATCACCAACCTCAAGGAAAGATTCCCCAAGGGCCTTGAGATTGAAGTATTGGTCACGCGGGAACAAAATGCTGATGGGATGGTCACCATCAGCTGCCGCGCGCTCGCCCTGCGTCAAAGCTGGGACAAGGTGAAGCAGCTTGAGAAAGAGGGCAGGGTTTCTCAAGTGAAAGTCACCGGTTTCAACCGTGGTGGTGTGACTTGCGATTTGGAGGGACTACGAGGCTTCATCCCCCGTTCCCAACTGCAGGATGGTGAAAACCACGAAGCATTGGTGGGCAAAACCTTGGGTGTGGCCTTCCTCGAGGTCAATTCTGAAACGCGGAAATTGGTCCTTTCCGAGAAGAGAGCTGCCACTGCCGCCCGTTTCTCAGAACTAGAGGTCGGACAACTGGTGGAGGGTCATGTGGCGGCGATCAAGCCCTATGGACTGTTCGTGGATCTCGGAGGGATCAGCGGACTTCTGCATCAATCAGCCATTACCGGAGGCAGCATGCGCTCGATGCGCGAAATCTTCGATCAAGGCGACGCTGTCAAAGCCTTAATCACGGAATTGGATCCTGGTCGCGGCCGAATCGCCCTGAACACAGCCATGTTGGAGGGACAACCTGGTGAATTACTTGTCGATAAAGACAAAGTGATGGCAGAAGCAACCGATCGAGCCAACAGGGCTCGTAACGTCCTGAAGCAACAGGAACAATCAGCTGGATGATGTCCGCCGAACAGATCCAGAACGATGGGAGTGAACGTTCAAGCGGAATCCTTTCAGGCGACTGGGAACTCGATTTCTATTCCAGACCGATCCTCGAGCCTGATGGGAAAAAACGTTGGGAGCTGCTGATCGTCAGCTCCCCCTGCGAAGGGACAACATCCAGTTTTCGCTTCGAAAAACGCTGTCCTGCGAGCAGTGTTAATTCCACCTGGTTAACTAGCGCTCTCACAGAAGCCATGGCGGCAGCTCAACAGCAAGGCTGGGCCGTTCCTCGAAAGCTGCGTTCTTGGAGAAGCTCCATGCGCACCATGGTTCAGAGAGCTGCCTCTGAACTGGGCCTCGAGATGGTTCCAAGCCGTCGCACCTATGCCCTATTCGATTGGATCGCTGAGCGCGAACAGGATCTCTACCCCAAGGAAGAGGGGTACATGGCAGGTCCTCTTGCGCCCCCTCCTGTCCCGGTCAGCACGCCTCCTCGTCCGCTACCTGAGTCCGTGCGGGGTGATGCCTGGAATTGGGCCGAACTTCCCGCCGCATCCCTGCGCGAAGCCACCGGATGGCCCATCGGATTCCGAGGCCTGCTCCCCGTTCCCAACACCATTAACGATGACCAAATCATCCCCGGCTTGCGCCTGTTCAGCCAAACCAGGGGATTAGCCCTCGCTGGACTGCTCGGTGGAATTGAACCGGTTCGTCTCAGAGTGAGCGGCACCCAACTCCTCCTGGAGGCCGGTCAGGATGACTGTTGGCTTGTGAGCGATCTCAGCTCAGAGGAAGCCGTCCACGTCTCAGCACTGATGACACAGGCAGCAGAGCATGCTGACGGTTTGCAGTTCATCGCTGTTCAAACCTCCCCAGACGCCGAGCGTTTTGAAGGGTTTTGGATGCTGCGGGATCAAGCAGAACCATGACCACTGCTGCCGAACCATTCCGTCAGCCCGACAACCTGTTCAACACCCTGGAGCATTGGACATGGGTGGGCTGCTACGGCGGCTACTACCTCACCTCGGATGCGATGCAGGCCGCAGGGTTCGAACATGGATTTTTCACCCGTCTTTGGCAAAACCGAGGGCCTGATGCCTTAGCGGCCTATCTATCGGCTGGAGTGAGTGTCCATCGCCCCCAACAGGTTCACGGCAACCGAGTTCTGAATGCTGACGAAGCCAGCGCGTCTCCCTGGCCTGAGGCTGATGGTCTGGTGAGCAACCGTGGTGGCCAAAGTCTCTGGGTTTGCGGTGCCGATTGCACCCCCGTACTGCTTGCAGACCCCACGATTGGTCACGTCGCCGCTTGTCATGCAGGCTGGCGAGGGGTCGCCAGTGGCATTCTTCCTGCGGCCATTCGGCGTTTAACAACGCGAGGAGCGAAGCCGGAACAGCTGATTGTGGCCCTTGGTCCAGCCGTCAGTGGGGCTCTCTATCAGGTTGAGACAACCGTGGCGGAGCAGGTGGGACAAGCCCTCGATTCCGATCGTTCTCTCAAGCTCAGCGACATGGAAGCTCTGGGGATCCTTCTGCCCGATCCAGAGCCAAACAGGTGTCGCCTCGATATTCGTCTTGCCGCCCGTGAGCAACTGCAACGCTGCGGTATTCCAGATCAACAGATCAGTCTCTGCCCTCTCTGCACCGTTTCAGAGCCAAGCCTCTTCCACTCCTGGCGTCGCGATCAAGTGAAAGCGGTGCAGTGGAGCGGAATTGTTGGTCAAGCTGCGGACTCCTCAGAGTGAAGAACCCAGCCGCAAGCCCACAGCCTCTGCGACACGAATGCCATCAATCGCTGCTGAAAGAATCCCCCCCGCGTAGCCAGCCCCTTCGCCAGCAGGCGTGAGACCCAGCGTATTAATCGACTCGAAATGGTCGTCGCGAGGAATTCGCAGGGGAGACGATGTGCGGGTTTCCACTGCTGTTAACAACGCATCGGGATGGTCATACCCTTTAATGCGACGAGCAAAGAGAGGCAAAGCTTCCTGCAATGCCGTCACCATCGGCATCGGCAAAAGGCTGCGTAAATCACTTGGTGACACGCCAGGTTGATAAGAAGCGCCGATGGCACCGAGTTCCGTTGTGGGCCGTCCGGCCAAGAAATCCTGGAGCCGCTGCACCGGGGCGCTGTAATCAGCCCCCCCTAAAACAAACGCTTGTTGTTCCAGCGCCCGCTGGAAAGCAAGACCGGCCAAGGGATCCCCCGGCCAGGCGGCGTAGGCCGCCAAGTCCTCCTGCTCCACAGGAACAACCAAGGCTGCGTTGGCATTGCGCTCGTTGCGTGAATGCTGGCTCATGCCATTGGTCACCACCCGGCCCGTCTCGGACGTGGCTCCAACCACTAATCCGCCAGGGCACATGCAAAAGCTGTAAACACAGCGACCATTAGCCGCATGGTGAACGAGCTTGTATTCCGCGGCGCCGAGGAGGGGATGGCCTGCATTCAGCCCCCAGCGAGCTTCGTCGACCAACGCTTGGGGATGCTCAATGCGAAAGCCGACCGCAAAGGGCTTGGCTTCAAGCGCGACGCCAGCCTGCTGAAGCATCTGGAAGCTGTCTCGGGCTGAATGCCCTGGAGCCAACACCACCTGACGACAGGGCAAGGACGTCCCATCCGCCAAGGACAAGCCAACCACTCGCTGGGACTTCCCTGAAGCATGATCTGAACCAGGAGGTCCCGCGCAGGGTTCCAGCAAGAGCTGATCCACCCGACTGCCGAAACGAACCTCCCCACCGAGCGCCTCGATTTTGGCCCGCAAGCCCCGCACCACCGTGGCCAATTTGAAGGTGCCGATATGGGGTCGGTGCTTCGTGAGAATCTCACGATTGGCACCACAGGCCACCAGTTCTTCCAGAACTTTGCAGCCGTAATGATCAGGATCACTGACCTGGCTATAAAGCTTCCCGTCCGAAAAGGTTCCGGCACCGCCCTCGCCAAACTGGGCATTGGATTCCGGATTGAACCCAGCGGTTCGGCGCCAAAATCCAAACGTATCCGCCGTTCGTTGTTTCACGGGCTGTCCCCGTTCGAGCAACAAGGGGCGAAACCCCATCTGAGCCAGAAGAAGAGCCGCAAAGTAACCACAGGGGCCAGCGCCGACCACCACAGGCCGCTGCTCGGAGTGCCCGCCAATCCCTTCCGGGGCACGGGCGACATAGCGGTAATGAGTGTCTGGGGTTGGACGAAGTCTTCGATCGCCGTGCCTTCGGCGCATCAGCGCCGCCTCACCATCTAAGGCAACATCCACGGAATAAATCAGCTGAATGCGATCGCGACGACGGGCATCAACACTCCGCTTCACCAACTGACAATCGAGAAGGCGCGCCCGTGGGATCTTGAGGTATCGCAGCACCGCTTGCTCCAGATCATCGGGGCCGTGATCCAGCGGAAGACGGAGCTCACTAAGACGCAACACCGGCTTTAAAGGCTCCCATCACGATCAGCGCCCGACTGCGGAGCGATCAATCGCGTGGTTGCCGTTCCCGATGGGATCTGTCCGGGTCTCAAGGCCAGATCACTGGCAGCCCCTGCTAGACGAACGGGCTGACCTTGCTGGCGCAGAGCGATCGCCTCACACAAGGGCTGAACCTCAGCATCCGGATCAAGCCAACCGATGGGGTCACGGAGACCTTCCTCTGATACGGGCGCGGGCGCAAGCATGGACAGAGCCACAAGACGGGCCGCATCAAAACCAGAGGCCGCTAAGAGGTCAGGAGCCTGCCCCCAACGCTGCTGATAAGAGGCTGCGAAGGAAGACCAACCGGGACCATGCGCCGGTTGGTCAGGGATCAATTGTGCCCAAGGTTTTGGAGGCACGGCATCAAGACGGATCACGGGCATCAGCCAAATCCTCCCCGGTGTGGCAGGCGAAGCTCCCCTCAGCCGACCATCGGTCTGGGCTTGATCCAAGAGCATCGCCAACCGACTAGAGGGATCAGCGGCCAGAGCAATGGCAGCAGGACGTTTCCAAGCCAGATCTTGGATCAATTGGTTCACCGCGGAGGCATCATCAGCGTTGACCTGCTGAACGAGGGCCTTCTCATAGGTTTCCACCTTGCCTCCCAGTTGCTTGAAAGCCTCCGTATAGGCATCCACCATCTCTGCAGCGCGATCAGCAGGATCGGCAACCACCATGATTCTTCGCCATCCCTGCGCCAGGGTGTCGGCAGCCAGTTGGTCGATTTCCGACTGCTGGGAAGGGCTTAAAGGATGCAGCAATCCCTGGGGATCAAGCGGCACCAATTGATTTAAAGACGCACCGCGCTGATAGGGAAGAATCACATTGATCTGGTGATCCTGGGCGAGTCGAGAAAAACGAGGCAGTTCCGTCGCAAACGGCGCAATCACTAAAGAACGGCTGGACCCTAGAAGGGGAGCCGGATCGTCATCGAGACCGACCGTGCGCCACTCCACAAGCGAGGGAGAAGATCCACAGGCTCGAACCTGCTCTTCCCCGAGAGCAAAACCTTGACGAAAAACCGCATGAGCAGGCTGATACCCATCTGACATGAGCGCAAGCACGGGGGCTCTTTCCTGCGTGCTAGCCGCGAGAGCTTGGCATCCCAGCAGGCTTGCCGCCACGATCAAACCATGACCGATGGGGAGACCTCTGAAGAGCTTCCCCCATCCCGAATCAGAAACACGGTCACTCATGGGGACCTCAGCTGGAGGGGTCATGAGAGAAAGGGTCTTTGTCGAAATTTAGGGAGATGGATCCGTTTCGTCCTCTTTTGTCTCAGGATTTGTCGCTGGGATCAACAGGGCGAGCAAACCTGCTGCCAACAGCAGCCCTCCCAGTCCGAGAGCAAGGGATTGATTTTCTCCAGGCACATCACCCCAGACCGCCGTACTAAAAAAAGCGGCTGATAGAAGCAAGCAGGGCACCATCACGATGCCGGCCGCGAAGCGATTTTTTCCCATCTCAGCCTGCGGGGCAACTTGAAGTCGCCAAACCGGTTTCTAGCAGGGAACCCCCAAGGTCCTGATCGGCATCGAGAGGGGTCACGCGGGCAATCAAAACACCATCTTCATTTCCCTCCGGACGCAGGTTCACCCGTTTGCGTCGCGGCACGGATTTTTTCAAAAGATCGACAGCAGCCGCTTCATTGACAGGATCGACTGCAATACAAGCCAAACGAACGCTGTAATTGCGGTTGCTATCTCCAATCTGGAGAAGCGTGGACGAACGCACCTGTAACACTTCTGCGGCCAGCGATGGCAATGGTGAAACCACCAACACGACCAACAAGATCAGAAGACTGGAGCAAAAACGGATCACAGACTCGCTGCGCAAGCGCTGCAGAAACAGTGGTCGCTGGCTGGGAAGGCGAAAACATCCGGACATGATCATCTGGAGTCCTGGGCCAACTCAGGATGGGAGGGAAGACCCACCATCTGCGCATTGCTGGCACCTGGTGGAACCATCGGATAGCAATTTTCTCCGCGCCTGACATGGACATCAATCAAGGTTGGACGAGGGGTCGCAAACGCTTCACTCAGCTTGCTGTGCAGATCATCTCGTTCGGTGATCTTGACGCCATCAACCCCAAAAGCCCTCGCTAAAGCACTGAAGTCAGGCATGCCATTGAGCATGTCGGATGCTGAATATCGCTCGTTGTAGAAGCTTTCCTGCCACTGCCGAACCATTCCCTGCCAGTGGTTATTCACAATCACAACTTTCACAGGGAGTGAATACTGCGCCAGGGTTCCAAGTTCCTGAATGTTCATCAGGATGCTTGCATCACCAGCAATGCAAACCACTTTCTGATCCGGGAACGCCACCTGCGCCCCGAGAGCCGCTGGCATTCCAAATCCCATCGTTCCCAGCCCAGCACTGCTGATCCAACAACGCGGCCCATTGCGCAGGTACTGCGCAGCCCACATCTGATGTTGGCCTACATCGGTCGTGATGATGGCGTCACTGGCCAGATCCCGGACAGCCAACAACACTTCTTGCGGAAAGATCGCTCCCTCCTTGGCCGGGATGGTGAGCGGGTAAAGCTCCTTCCAGGTGTTGATCTGTTCCAACCAAGACGCGGTCCTCTGCTCGGCGGAATGCTGGAGACTCTGATCGACAAGCTTCGCCAGACCTAAACCCACATCACCGAGAACGACCACATCGGGGCGCCTGTTTTTCCCCACCTCAGCAGGATCAATCTCAAAATGAATGACCTTGGCCTTGGGAGCAAATGTGTCGAGCTTGCCTGTCACCCGGTCATCAAAACGAGCCCCAACGGCGATCAATAGATCGCAGTCTGTGACTGCGAAATTGGCGTATGCCGTCCCATGCATCCCCAGCATGCCTAAGGCGAGAGGATGATTCTCGTCAAAAGCGCCCTTCCCCATCAACGTGGTGGTCACCGGGATCTGGAAGCGCTCCGCCAAGACTTGGAGGCTGTCATGGGCCCCTGCGCTCACCGCACCACCCCCGACGTAAAAGAGGGGACGACTCGATGCACGAATCAACGCAAGCGCCTCGTTCACCGCCTGAACCGAAGGCTGGGCTGGCTGCCTGAACCCAGGCGGATGGATCGATCCGGGTGGGACTGGGACGTAATCGAATTCTTCTTGACCGACATCTTTTGGGATATCAATCAGCACGGGGCCAGGGCGTCCTGACGAGGCGATCAGGAAAGCCTGTGCAACCACGGAAGCAAGATCAGCTGGGTCACGAACCACCCAGGAGTGCTTCACGATTGGCAAGGTGATGCCGAAGATATCTGTTTCCTGAAAAGCATCCGTGCCGATCGCTGGCCGAGGCACTTGCCCTGTAATCACCACCATGGGAACAGAGTCCATTTGGGCCGTGGCAATGCCCGTCACCAGATTGGTGGCTCCAGGGCCAGACGTTCCAAAACAAACGCCAACGCGACCCGTAGCACGGGCATAGGCATCGGCCGCATGGGTACCACCCTGCTCATGACGCACCAAAATGTGCTTCAGCCAGCCTTCGCTTTCGGCGATATGCAGAGCGTCATAGATCGGCAGGATCGCACCGCCCGGGTAGCCAAAAATGGTGTCGACGCCATGAAGCCTGAGGGCATTCATCAAGGCGTGGGCGCCGGTGATACGGCGTTGACCGTTCCAATCCAACGCATCCGCGGCCGTGGGAACGGATGTCAGGGTCACGGCTGCCTCACAGGGATCTGACCCTAAAGATTAAGTGGCCGTCTAACCAATTGGCACTGTTTAAAGCAAACCAACAGCATGCAGTGGGCCATGGCCACTGATCAGCTCGAGAAGGAAGGCAGAAAAACCAACCATGGCCAAGCGTCCATTCCAAACTTCCGAGCTGTTGTTCCAACCCCACTCCCACTTTTCCTGGGGATAGAGCTTCACGGTGGTGGGGAGTTCGGCCGCCTGGTCGAGATTCACCTCAGGCCCCTCAAGGCTGGCAACAACTAAATCAGCCAATCCAGCAATGAAAGGTGGATAGGTATCGAGGGCCCTCACCCGTCGGAAATTCACGACACCTGACTCGGTCGCGAGTTCGCGGTACTCAATATCAATTTCCTCGAGCGTTTCAATGTGCTCGCTCACAAAACTGATGGGAACCACCACGAGATCTTGCGTCTTCGCCCGGCCGAGATCTTCAAGGGCTTCCTCGGTGTAAGGCTTCAGCCATTCCACCGGCCCAACACGGCTTTGATAGGCCAGGGTGTGGGGATTGGAGTGACCAACAATGGCCTCCAATTCAGCCATGATCAAAGCGGTGCAGGCTTCAATTTCCTGCTGATAGGGATCGCCGGCTTCTTCCACGTAGCTCTTCGGAACGCCATGGGCACTAAAAAAGATGTGCGCGTGTTCGACGTCGTCGCTGGCGCGGACCTGCTCGGCGATGAGCTCAGCCATCGAGCGCACATAGCCCGGATGGTCGTACCAACTACGAATACAACGCAAAGGCAACGCCTCAAAGCGTTCATCCATTTGGCGCAGGCGTTGCAGCTCCCGGAAGCTCGAGCCGCTGGTACTAATTGAAAAATGGGGATAGAGGGGAAGAACAACCACCTCATCAATGCCATCAGCCTTGATATCAGCAACGGCCGACTCGGTAAACGGGTGCCAGTAGCGCATGGCCACATAGCTGGTCGCGTCCACTCCACGCTGGCGTAACAGGCTCTGAAGTTCTCGCGCTTGCTGCTCCGTGATTCGGCGAAGAGGAGAGCCTCCACCAATGGAGCGATAGGCCTCCTGCGATTTACTGCTGCGCAACGTGCTGATCAACCAAGCCAGCGGTTTTTGCAGAATCGGATTGGGCAGTCGAATTATCTCTGGATCTGCAAACAGGTTGTACAGAAAGGGGCCAACATCCTGAATCCGTTCTGGACCACCCAGATTGAGCAGAAGAATGCCAACCCGAGCCATGGAAGTTTCTTTGTTTTGAGGGGTTGAGCGTAACTCCCATCAACGTCATGGTGACGCTGTCTTTACAGGGTCATGAACTTCGACACCGCGATCGCGGCCGCTAATGCGGCCTTGGCCGAGCAGGGCTGTGGTCTTCGTGTGGAGCGACGCGGGCAAAAACTCAATCTGCGTGGACGGCTGCCATGCCGTCAGCAACCCAACCAATGGAAAACCCAGCGCCTGAGTCTGGGACTGGTGGCCGACCTGAATGGGTTGAAAGAGGCGGAACGCATCGTGCAGCTTGTGGAGCTGCAATTGCACCGACAGCTTTTTGAATGGGACCAATGGTTACCGAAGCAAAAGGTTCAGCAGAACAACAACCCACCGGGCACATCCACCCCATTGGCCCACCCCCTAGAACGCGATCTAGAGACCTTTAAACAAGCATTTTTCGCCGACCCCCGGCGGCGGCGCTCCCCAGCGGGTAGCCGCACCACTTGGAGCGGGGCCTACCAGCCCTACCTCCGACGCCTCCAGGCCTTGGCTCTGGAACAGCACGCATCCCTCACCCCTGACCTATTACTGCTGACCTTGAACAGCTATCCCGATGGAAGCCGAAGTCGCCAACAGTGTTCCACGGCCCTAGGAGCACTCGCCCGTCATCAAAACCTGCCGCTACCGGATGCCTGGCGTGCAGAAGCGGGGGGATACGGCCTGCACCGCGCTCGTTTTCGGCAGTTGCCCAGCGACCAGCAAATTTTGGAGGCCATGCTGCGCATTCCCAATCCGGGTTGGCGTCTTGTTTACGGACTGATGGCCACCTATGGACTGCGCAACCATGAAGTGTTTTTTACGGATGTCTCGGCTTTGGCGGAGGGAGGGGACAGGGTCATCCGCGTCCTTCCCACAACCAAAACCGGTGAGCATCAGGTTTGGCCCTTCCATCCAGAGTGGGTGGACCGCTTCAACTTGACGCATCTCGCCTCAAAGGCCGCGGCCCTGCCGCCGGTTTGCACCGATTTGCGCCACACCACGCTCCAACAAGTTGGACGGCGTGTGGCAGAGCAGTTCAGGCGGTACGACGTTCCCCTTACGCCCTACGACCTTCGCCATGCCTGGGCTGTACGCACCATCCACATCGGACTTCCCGATACCGTTGCCGCCAGGATGATGGGACATTCCGTGGCGATCCACACCCGCACCTATCACCACTGGATCACCAGACGAGATCAGCAACAGGCCGTCGATGCAGCGCTAGCAAGGAGAGAAGCCTGATGACATCCCCCCTTCGCCAACTGGCCTATCGCTATCGCTGGATTTATGACACCGTTACAGGGATCTCCGCGCTGAGTGTTGGAGGAGTCGACCAACTGCGCAGCCTTGGGCTCTCAGCGCTCGATCCCGTTCTGCCCAGGGGGGCCAAGGTGCTCGACTTCTGCTGTGGTTCAGGAGAGGCGGCAGCGCCATGGATCGAAGCCGGGTTTCAGGTCACGGGCCTCGATGTCTCACCCAAGGTCCTAGAACTCGCCGCCACCCGTCAGCCGCTCCTGACCTGCATTGAGGGGCTGGCAGAAGCTCCGCCCTGCGCACCAGCCAGCTTTGATGCCATTCAAATCAGCCTGGCGCTGCATGAATTCCCTCGCAAAGAACGCCAACAGGTGTTGCTGTCCTGTTTGGAATTGCTGAGACCAGGAGGCTGGCTGGTGGTGGTGGACCTCCACCCGGCTGGTCCATTTTTGAAACTTCCCCAACAACTGTTCTGCGCTTTGTTTGAGACGGAAACGGCCATGGCTTTGCTCGAGGACGACATCCCCAAGCAGTTGCGGGAGATCGGCTTTTGCAACGTTGAGCAGTCTGTGCTGGCCGGAGCGGCTCTCCAGCGCATCACAGCGCGCTGCCCTTCCAGCGGCATGCTGGAGACAACTGGGGAGATGTCATGAGCTCGGATCCAACGTCAGCAGCAAAGTCATCGCCTGTGGACCCATCAGCCTTAGACCCATCAGCCTTGGACCAATCAGCCGAATCCCTGGGCATGGGCGGCGATTTGGCTCCAGAGAAAGACGCCGATGCTTACCGAAAGCGCATGGCACGCCGTCAAGACGTGCAGCGCCAACGGGTGTCTGAACGCAGTGTTGAAAAGGGATTGGTCTTGGTCTTCACCGGCCACGGCAAGGGCAAGACCACTGCGTCTCTTGGCTTGGCCTTACGGACCCTGGGGCACGGGCACCAGGTGGCTGTTGTCCAATTCATCAAAGGAGGCTGGGAGCCTGGAGAAGCCAAAGCACTGAAAGCCTTTGGAGATGCCTTGAGCTGGCATGCCCTGGGCGAGGGTTTCACCTGGGAAACCCAAGATCGAGAGCGTGATCGTCAGCTGGTGCAAGCGGCTTGGGAGACCTCGCTCTCTTACCTCAGAGACCCCAAACAAAAGCTGGTGGTGCTGGACGAGGTGAATGTGGCCTTGAAGCTTGGCTATCTCGAACTCGATCAAGTCCTGCAAGGCCTCGATGAACGGCCTGAGCTCACCCACGTTGCCCTCACCGGCAGAGGCGCCCCCGAAGGACTGATTCAAAGATCCGATTTGGTGACGGAGATGTCCCTCGTCAAACACCCCTTCCGAGAACAGGGCGTCAAAGCTCAGCAAGGAATCGAGTTCTAAGGAATCGCTTTTTAAGGGATCGCGCTCTAAGGAATCGCGTTTGGAACGGGCCTTCCACAGTGATCTGGTTGCCCTACGCACCCATGCGCCAAGGCAACGTCAGAAGCGAATTAGCTTTCTCGACCCCCCAAGAACAGCCTTGCTACTGTCCTACAGACAAGGATGTTGAATGGCCTACGCGCGTGCCCTCCTGAAGCTCAGCGGTGAAGCGCTGATGGGCAATCAGGGCTACGGAATCGATCCAGCAATTGTTCAGGCCATCGCCACCGATGTTGCCAAGGTTGTTGCCACTGGCACTCAATTGGCGATTGTTGTTGGCGGGGGAAACATTTTCAGAGGCTTGAAAGGTTCTGCCGCAGGCATGGATCGCGCCACCGCTGACTACGTCGGCATGCTCGCCACCGTGATGAATGCCATCACCCTGCAAGACGGACTGGAACGAGCCGGCATTCCCACTCGCGTCCAGACCGCCATTGAAATGCAAGAGGTCGCAGAGCCCTACATCCGTAGGCGCGCGATGCGCCACCTAGAGAAAGGCCGGGTGGTCGTGTTTGGAGCAGGTTGTGGCAATCCCTTCTTCACCACCGACACCACGGCGGCTTTACGGGCGGCCGAAATCAGCGCTGATGTGGTGTTCAAAGCCACCAAGGTTGACGGTGTGTACGACAAAGATCCCCATCAATTCCCCGATGCCGTTCGTTACGACTCCTTGACCTTTCAACAGGTGCTCAGCGGAGAGCTCGCCGTGATGGACAGCACGGCCATCGCTCTTTGCAAAGACAACAATATTCCCATTGTTGTTTTCAATTTATTTGAACCTGGCAACATCGGCAGAGCCGTGGCCGGGGAACCCATCGGTTCTCGTATCAGCAACTAGTCATCGTCATGTCGAACTCCGATCTCGAAGCCAACATGCGCAAGTCGGTGGAAGCCACCCAGCGCAACTTCAACACCATCCGTACCGGCCGAGCCAATCCTTCGTTATTGGATCGGATCAATGTCGAGTACTACGGCGCCGATACCCCCCTGAAATCACTCGCGTCTCTCTCCACTCCCGATTCGCAAACGATTGCCGTTCAACCCTTCGACATGGGATCTCTGGCACTGATCGAAAAGGCAATCGCAACAAGTGACCTGGGCTTTACCCCAAACAATGACGGCAAGGTCATTCGCATCAACGTGCCACCACTCACAGAAGAACGACGCAAAGAGTTCTGCAAACTTGCCGCTAAATACTCAGAGGAGGGAAAAGTGGCCTTGCGCAGCGTGCGCCGAGATGCCATCGACAAAATCAAGAAACAAGAGAAAGAGGGAGAATTATCAGAAGATCAAAGCCGAGATGAGCAAGATAAAGTTCAAAAAACAACCGACCGGTTCATCGCAGAACTTGAAAAACACTTAGCTGATAAAGAGGTTGAAATCCTCAAGGTTTGAGCACCACTGACTTTGCTGTCATCGGAGCCGGTGCGGCCGGCTCCAGCGCGGCCTTCCACTTAGCCCGCTTAGGGCATCGCGTCACCATCCTGGAACGCGACCCATCAGAGCGAGTCAAGCCATGCGCTGGTGGGATGGCGGCCTCCGTTCAGCAGTGGTTCCCCTTCGACCTTCAACCAGCTGTTGATGACGTCATTAAACAGGTTGATTTCAGCTGGTGTCTTACCGATCCCGTGGTCGCTGAACTTCCAGGCTCTGCACCCTTCTGGATCGTCAAGCGTGAACGGCTCGACGCACTCTTGCTCGAGCAAGCGATCGCTTTAGGGGCAGAGCTGAAGCGACCCTTCGAGGTCACAAACCTTCAGCCGTCTGACAACCATTGGCTTGTTCACAGCAAAGACAATGAAGTGCTCGAGGCCAAAGCCGTGGTTCTGGCTGATGGCTCAGGTTCTCCCTGGCCCACACGCTTGGGGATCGGCCCACGAGATCTGCACATGGCCAAGACGCTCTCCGTTCGACTCGAAGGAATGGGGACCTTGCAACCAGGCACAGCGAGGTTTGAATTTGGGCTCGTCCACCATGGTTTCGCCTGGGCGTTCCCACTGGCGAACGGCATCAATGTGGGTGTTGGCACGTTTATTGGACGTCGGGCCAGTGACGCGGAAGCCGTGCTCGAACAACTCCTACCAGATCTGGGATTTGCCTCCACAGCCGGACTGCGACAGACCGCGGATTTAAGAGTTTGGAATGGCCACACACCTCTCCACGGCAAAGGGATCGTGGCAGTCGGTGATGCCGCATCGCTCTGCGACCCCTTCCTTGCCGAAGGCCTCAGGCCATCACTGATGAGCGGCTGCGAAGCAGCCGTGAGTCTCGATTCTTGGCTCAACGGAACTGAGCCTGACCTCTCCAACTACACAAAGCGCATGCGCGAACGCTGGGGTGATTCGATGGCTTGGGGGCGTCGCATTGCTCAAGTGTTTTATCGCTTTCCAAACGTGGGCTATCAACTGGGAATCAAGCGCCCCACTGCCCCGCGGCGCATTGCCCAAATTCTCTCTGGTGAGATGGGCTACGGCGACATTGCCCAGAGGGTGATCCGCCGCTTGCTGCTGCAGAGAGGTTAAAGATCAAGCGTGAGTTGTTGGGAATCATCAGGCGCAGGGTTTCGCCGTCGTCGACGGCGACCCGAACCCATCGGCGATAAGCCTGAACGTCTCGACCCGTGGCGCTGCTGAATGCCATCGGCGATGGCAGAAAACCCAGAGCGCTCCCTGATCGCCCAAATCCTCTGCTTCGCTTCCCGAGCCGCAAGCGCAGGTTCCACCATGGGCAGGGGGTAATCCACTCCAAGCTCAAGCCCGGCCTGGCGTTGCGCTGCCATCGATAACTTCCACGGCTCATGCACGTAGACATCAGGGACCAGATGGAGTTCAGGAAGCCAAGTGCGAATGAAGGCACCCTTCAAGTCATGGTCTTGCCCCTGTTTGATCGGGTTGTAGACCCGCACCGTATTGATGGCCGTGCTGCCTGACTGCATCTGGCACTGGCTCCAGTGGATCCCGGGCTCATAGTCCACAAACTGTCGCGCCAGATGAAGGCCGCTATCTCGCCACGGCAACCAGAGGTGGTAGCTGGCAAACGACATCAACATCGCTCGCATCCTGAAGTTGATCCAACCGTGGGCCCGCAAGGCGCGCATGCAGGCATCCACGAAAGGCACTCCAGTCCTTCCCTCCGCCCAGGCGGCAAGCCGCTGATCATCAGCGCGGCGCAACCCCCGCATGAACGGATGAAAATCTTCGAATTCAATCGCTGGCTGCGCTTCAAGCTTTTGGATGAAGTGGCAATGCCAATGCAGGCGTGACTCAAAGCTGCTGATCCCACGGCCGCTAAAGCCACGGCTTGTTTGGATCACCTCCCGCATCGAGAGACACCCCCACGTGAGATAAGCCGAAAGACGCGAACAACCAGTGAAGGCCGTATTTGGGCTGGAGATGGAGCGTGCATACCCGGGCGCGCGATGTTCGAGGAAATCGTTCAGCTCCAGCAAGGCCATGGAACGTCCGCCGCTTTGACGATGCGGGCATGGATCGGCCGCCAACGCCGGGTGGGGGCGCTCAGGAATGAGGCCAGCCTCAATCCCCTCAATGGATGGCAGTCCTAACGGGGAAGGCGTGATCGGCTCGGCCATCTGCGCTTCCCAGCGTTTGGCCCAACGATTGCGCGACCGCAGCCGGCGGATCACCCCAAATTGGGGGATCTCCTTCCAAGGGATCCCGTGCTGCCGGCACCAGCGGGCGACTCGTTGATCGCGCTGATACGTCCAACCATTTCCGGTTTCTTCATGGCTCCAGAGCCCATCAAGACCAAATTGACGATGGGCCCGCTCGAACACCTCCAACACATCACCAGTGCGCACCAGCAACGGCTGGCCGAGCTGCGCAAGAGCGAGGCGCAAATCCAACAACGACTCTCGGCAAAACAACCACTGCCGCTCGGAGGCGTCTGGCTGCTGCCACAACTCGGGCTCAACGACATAGAGCGGCAACACTGGCCCCCTGAGCAAAGCCTGCTGCAGGGGTTGGTGGTCCTTCACCCGCAGGTCTCGCTTGAACCAAACAAGCTGGAGCGCCATGGAAGCCACCCCCCGAAAGACCCGCTGAATGACCCTAACGATTGCGTAGGAACGCAGCGAGCACTGTTGGCAGCCACTGTTGCAAGCTTCTGTTGCAAGCTTCTGAATTGGCACGCCTCCACTCCAAAGAGCAAAGGCGTGCATGCGGTCTGAAGCCTTAAACCAGCTTGATCAAACAGCGGTTAAGGACAAGGCACCACCGAAACCCAAACGCACATCATCGGGGGTCAAACGACCGTCATGATCTTGATCCAAGGCATCAAAGACCGCATCACTTCCCAACCATTCATCGCGGGTGATGCAGCCATCGCCGTTGAAATCGTTCAACAGGAAAATCTCTTGAACGGCATGGCTGAACGCTGAGCCACCCTCAATCTGAGCCAAACGGTGAGCAAGCTGCTGCTCGAGAGTTTCGATGGCCTTGCTGAAACCTTTGATGCCTTCGCTGAGCTTGTCCGTGGCCATTCGATCGTCGGCCATCATCGAAATGAAACGCTGCTGGTCAACGTTCATTCGCGCAGCGACAGGGGGGAGATTGGCAGGATCGAGCTTGCGAACCAACGAAGCATCACTACTGCGCAATTGATCCAGCAATTTCGGAGAAATGGTCAAGAGATCACAACCTGCCAGCTCGGTGATCTCATCGAGATTGCGAAAGCTCGCTCCCATAATTTCGGTTTTGTAGCCGTAGGTCTTGAAGTAGTTGAAGATGCTGGTAACTGAAATCACACCAGGATCTTCAGGACCTGGATAGGAATCGCGGCCTGTGTCGGCCTTGAACCAATCCAGAATCCGACCAACAAATGGCGAGATCAAGGTCACGTTTGCTTCAGCGCAGGCCACAGCCTGAGAAAAACCAAACAACAGGGTGAGGTTGCAATGGATGCCATCCTTCTCAAGAACTTCAGCCGCTTTGATCCCCTCCCACGTGGAGGCAATTTTGATCAAGACACGGTCGTTACTAATTCCTGAGTCGTTGTAAAGGCGGATGAGCTTCCGACCTTTTTCAATGGTGGCCTCGGTGTCGTAACTCAAGCGAGCATCAACCTCCGTTGAAACTCGGCCAGGCACAATTTTGAGAATTTCCTTTCCGAATATCACGCTGATTTCATCGAGTGCTTCATGCACCACTTGCTCCACCGGAGCACTCTCACCTAGAAGCCTGCGGGAGGAACGCAAGGCTTCATCAATGAGATTCTCATAGGCAGGAATCTGGGCTGCAGCAAGGATCAGGGAGGGATTGGTGGTCGCATCACGAGGAGTGAAACGCCTGATCGCCTCGAGATCACCCGTATCGGCCACCACCACTGTCATGGCGGAAAGCTGCTCAAGGAGGGTGGCCATGGCGCACTTAAAAATCTATGAATTCAACGTAGCGACGATTTTCAAACTGACAGCTCAAGGAGGAGATGTGTCCGTTTGTGCAGATTTAACCTGACCACTTGGTGGGATTTTTTCAATCACCAGCAGCCCATCAATGATGGATTTAGCCACAGGCAAAGCCACAGTTGAGCCATAGGCGTGGGCCCCTTGTGGTTCATCAACCACCACAAGCACCACATAGCGAGGGTCCTCAATCGGCAGCGTTGCGACAAAACTGCAAATCAAAGCCCCAGGGACATACACACCATTCACGGCCTTTTGCGCCGTTCCTGTTTTGCCGCCAATGCGATAACCAGGGGTGCGCACCCCCTTACCACTGCCTTTTTCCACCACAGATTCCATCCAATTCAGAACCGTGCGCGTGACCTCTGGGCGGAGCAAGGTCTGCCCCATGCGCTCTCCGCTCGGAGCCAAGGCATGACCGGCCCGCAAACCACGGGTGATGTGAGGGCTCACCAACCTCCCGCCATTCGCGATCAGTGCATGGAGTTGAACAAGCTTTAGAGGTGTCAGCGAGAAGCCCTGACCGAAGGCCGCGGTCGCTGGCTCGATGGGCTGTGTGGTGAATTGTTCCTTGGTCTTCAACTGACCTGCCACCGCCCCTGGAAGGTCTGTATCCGGCTTCGCATCGAGCCCAAGCCGACTTAACCAGTCCCAGTAATTAGAGGGGCGCATTTTGCGCATCGCCTGGACCATGCCGACATTGCTTGACACCTGCAGCACGGTTGCAAAGTCCACCACCCCATTGCCCTTGCGGTCGTGGTTGCGAATCGGCCAGCCACCAATCGTGAGGGCGCCACTGTCGTAAACCGTCTCATTGGGTTGGATGACACCTTCCTGAAGCGCTAGTGCCAAATTGATTGGTTTAAAGGTCGATCCAGGTTCGTAGAGATCTTGAACAGACCATTCCCGAAAACGCTCTGGCTTGAAGTCCCAATAACGATTCGCGTCATAGGTGGGCGTTGAAGCCAGCGCCATTAATTCGCCATTGGTGACATCCATCACGATCGCCACCCCCTTTTTGGCTTTCCAGGTCTTGACCTGTGCCGTCAGCGCCTTTGCCGCCAGTTCTTGCAAGCGAGCATCCAAGGTGAGCTGCAATCTCAGGTCATCCCCAAAAAACACGCCCGGCGCCAGGTTGTCTGGCAATGGGGTTCCATCGGCTCCGCGACGGAGACTTCGGGCCTGCTCGTGACGCTGCAGGTCATCGTCACGACTTTGTTCCAGACCCGCCTGGGGCTGACGCTCTTGGTTGAGGAAGCCAACAACATTGGCAAAGAGAGATCCCTGCGGATAGACGCGGTAGGGATAGGGCTCCAGATCGATGCCGCTGATTCCTAAGGAACGAACGGTTGTCGCCGTTTCAGGGTCGACACCCTCAGCCAACTTGATGCCCGACGAGCTGTCTCCCATCCTTTTGTTGAGCTCGTCCGTGGAGAGAGCCAACACCGGAGATAGGCGTGCAGCAACCTCTTTGCGGTCGCGAATGAGGGTCGGCTCGTCGCCAGGAAAGTTGAAGTACCGAGGATGAGCCCAAAGTCGATAGCGCTCCTCGTCTAAGGCCACAAGCCTGCCGTTGCGATCCACAATCGGCCGACGGCTGCCCAGGGGCTTGGTGCGTTGCGTTTGCACCACGCGGGCCCGCGCCTCCAACTCAGAGGCTTGAAAAATCTGTAGCCAAGCCATACGCCCGACCAATCCCACTAAGCCTGCACACAGCAGGACAAACACCACCTTCATGCGACCGGCGGGCACCGGCTCAAGACGAATCACCCTCCGTCGTTCGCGACGTGTTTTGGAGATCGAGCCTTGCCGGTTGGCTGGCATCTGATCAATACCCGTGATGAATTGAACGATCCATCAAGGAGCCGATGAAAGCCAGATGATCGTGGGATCCAGCGGACGCCTCTTGATTAGGACGTTCGATGTACAGCAATTTTTCAGCGGTCGTCGGCACCATCGCCGTTGGCGTCTGGGTGCGATCGAGGAGATAGCGCTCAAGCATGGCAGTGGACTCCGTCAGTCGATGACCCACACCTCGCGTGTCCTCCAAGCGTTGAAAGGCGACCGTCCAGCGGTATTGCCAGTGAAGGGTGAGTCCACTGAGAGCCAAAACAGCGGTGAACACACCAATCAAACTGCCATCGGCGACACGATGAAGGCCAGCCAGCAGGGGCGAGCGGCGTGCAACACGCTTGGCAGACAGCGAACCCTGAATGAGCTCGAGGGCGCCAGTGGCTGAAACGTGTTCCTGTGGAGCAGGTTGAATTTGGGGAACCGCGACCACGTTGAACGAACAGGGCAATGCGCCAGTGAACCACCCGTATGGTCCGCCCGCAAGGCAGA
Organism: Synechococcus sp. WH 8016; assembly: GCF_000230675.1. NCBI lineage: Bacteria > Bacillati > Cyanobacteriota > Cyanophyceae > Synechococcales > Synechococcaceae > Synechococcus > Synechococcus sp. WH 8016. Next base: position 1,075,798 of record NZ_AGIK01000001.1, read on the forward strand.
GATGTCTTACAGCATCAGGGAAATCATCTCAACTGCCAAGCAGGACAAGATTCAGGAAGGTGACACCGTTCCAGAGAGCATGCATCACCACACAGGGGAGGAGACGACCACTGCTCAAACGCAGCAATGCCAACCCCAAACCAAGAACCAACAAGGGCAGCAATTCACCAATACTGAGGTGAGCAACCGCAAACACAAGGGCGCTACCGAACACGCTCCAACCCCGCCCGAACGAGCGACCTAAAACGGGCAACAACACCCCACGGAACACCGTTTCTTCAAACAGCGGGGCTAACACAACCGCGGTGATGGCCAACAGTGACAGGGCCAACGGATCCCTGCCGTTCAACACCATTTCCAGCAATGGATTGCTGCCTCCCTGATCCCCGATCAGGCGAGTCATCAACCAACCGGTCAACACCACCGGTGGCATCACCATCAACCAGGCGCGACCACCCTGAAACAGAGCTGTCCACCATGGGCTCACCCGCCACTGCAGCCAACCTCCTGCAGGCACCAGCCGTTGATCCAATCCATCCAGCTGGCTCTTGAGGATGAGCAACGGAGGCGTCGCCAAAGCGCAATACCCAATCAACACAGCCACCGACTGGTTGAGAGGGGCCGCCATGCTGCGAGCCACCAAGGCTGAGAGAGGGGTCACAAGCAGTGGAACCAACACCTCGCCCAGCACCACAAAACCACCAGCGATCAGCAGCACCATGTCAACCAAGCCAAGGGGAGGGGCTTGCAGCTCAGGCCAGGAGGATTGCTTTCGGCGCACAAGCAACCAAAGCTGACGAACCAGCAGAAGAGAACCCAACAACAACGCCGCGAGCGGCATCAGTTCACTCAGAACAAGACGTCGAGCCGCAGCCGTGGCTGAAAAGCTTTCAACACAATCAGCCTCGGCCCCTCCCAGGGCCTGACACACCAGACGCCGCGTTAAGGGATCAGGGCTGTTGTCCGACAACAGGTCTTGGTCCTGAGAGGAGAGGTCACGGGGGAGAGGCTCGGTGGCCAGGCTCTCCTGAAGGGTCCGAAGCTTTGGGGTCTGGAGTGGAGTCTCCAGAAGGGTTTTGCGACGCTCCGGATCATTTTCGAGCGAGGCAAACAAGAGGGTTTGGCGATCGCTGAGACTGTCGAGAGGGGTGTCTCTCAACGTTTCAAGCAAGCTCTTGGCCGGATCTTGACCCACCAGCAGCGGTTTAAGCGCTGGCGTCAACACGGGATCGGCCAACAACGCCAGCTCCTGCTGCTCCAAGGACAAAGCTGGAGCCACAGAAGGTCGCCCGAGGCTGTCCATCAAGCCGAGGAACCAAACGCTGCAAGCCAGCACCATCGAAACGACAGCCAAAAGGACTTTCCACTTGGGCACTGCGTTTGAACGTCCGTTCAGCGGGCTGGTCAACAGACGATGGGCAACTGCAAACGATTCTCTCCGGCGATGGGCTACCAACGGCCGATTTTGACCATTTCGGCGTCTGAACGGACCGTGCGCCCATACGATGACCGCGCCTTTCCCTCTTGTTGCGGTGTCACTGCGTCTCCTCCTGGTCCGCCACGGCCTGAGCAGCTTCAACGTTGAGCGCCGCATCCAAGGGCGTAATGATCTATCAACACTCACCGCGATCGGCGAAGACCAAGCGCGGCGCATAGGCATCGCCTTGGCCGACGTGCCGATTGATGCGGCCTACAGCTCACCGCTTCAACGGGCTGCCTCCACCACAGCCGGCGTGCTGAGCGTGCGACAAGACGGGCTGACTCCCGTGCTGGATGACGGACTCCTGGAAATCGATCTTGAGCCCTGGAGCGGACTCAGCGCCGATGAACGGGCCATCAAGGATCCAAAGGGCTACGCCACCTGGCGCCAACAACCGGAAGCCCTCGAACTCACCCGCGCTGATGGCACGCGTTACCAACCGCTGCCCGAGTTGATGGTTCAGGCGCGTGCCTTTTTAAAAGGCCTGTTGGATCGGCATCCGGTCACCGGCGACGACACCGTTCTGGTCGTGGGTCACAACGCGATTCTGCGCTGCTTGATTCTGGTGTTGCTGGGCGAACCCCAAGGAGGCTTCAGACGGCTCCGCCTCGACAATGCATCCTTGTCTGTGTTCAACCTCTCACCAGGGCCTAACGGTTACCAAGTGCAGATCGAATGCTTGAACAGCATTGCCCACTTAGAACCAGCGCTGCCAGCCAAGGGCAGCCAGGCGCGTTTGATCCTGGTCCGCCACGGTGAAACGGATTGGAACCGGCAGGGGCGTTTCCAGGGACAGATTGATATTCCGCTCAATAGCAACGGCCATGCCCAAGCAGAGGCGGCTCGCTCCTTCCTCGAGGGGGTGACGCTGGATCGGGCCTACAGCAGCTCGATGTCTCGCCCCAAAGAAACCGCTGAGGGGATTTTGAAATCGCACGCCGGCGTGCCGCTCACCGTGACGGATGGCCTGATGGAAATCGGTCACGGACTGTGGGAAGGGAAACTGGAATCCGAAATTCGAGAGGGCTGGGAGGCGTTGCTCCAAGCCTGGAAGGACGCTCCCGAAACCGTGCAAATGCCCGAAGGGGAAACCATTCAAGACGTCTGGGAACGCTCTGTGGCCTGTTGGAACGCGATCGCGGATGGGCTCGATCCGTCGGAGACAGCCTTAGTTGTGGCGCATGACGCCGTGAACAAAACAATCCTGTGTCATCTCTTAGGCCTTGCCCCCAAAAACATTTGGGCCGTGAAACAAGGCAACGGTGGCGTCACAGTGATCGACATGCCCGAAAATCCCAGCCAACCTGCAGTGGTGAGTTGCCTGAATCTCACGTCCCACCTCGGTGGGGTTCTGGATCGAACAGCAGCAGGAGCCCTGTGAACCCATGACTGAGACGATGCTGCTCGACCCGGTGCAAGTTCTCGTCGCCAGCGATCAGCCGCTCCAAGTAGGGAGTGCTGCTCTCTTTGAAGACGATCGTCTCATCGCTCTTGGAGACGAGGCAAGGGCGCGAGCCAGGGAGCGAGGTGTTTCGGGCCATGACCGGGGCCAGCAACTCCTGGCCCCCTGTCTTGTCGACCCACACTCGAGCCTTCCCCATCCATTTACAGGCAGCGGAGAAACGCTCGAAACCCTCATCAACGCTGCAGGGAGAGCCGGTTATGGGCAGCTAGCCCTGCTTCCAAATGGTGAATCGGAACGGGACAGCCCAGAGCGCTTAAAGGGATTCCAGCCGAAAGATTGCGATCTCAAAGTGCATTTATGGGGAAGCTTCAGCCACCGCGGAGAAGGAGAACGCCTCAGCAGCCACGCTGATCTTCTTCAGGCAGGGGCTATCGGTCTCAGCGCTGGCGAGCAGATGCCGTCTGCCAACCTCATCGACCGCGCCCTGATGCTCGGAGAGATGGCTGGAGCCCCTGTGCTGATTGCACCCCATGACTCCAGCCTGCGTGGAGACGGAATGATCCGGGAAGGCGTGGAAACACTCCGAGCCGGGTGGCCTGCCGATCCAACCATCAGCGAAACACTGCCCATGGGGCAGCTCCTGGAATTGCAGCGCCGCCACGGCAAGCGCAAGCTTGTGCTCATGAATCTCTCCACCGCTGATGGCGTGGAGATGCTGAGCCACACGCCGTCACCAGCTCTGGCCACGGTGAGCTGGTGGCATCTCGTGCAGGATCGTTCCAAGCAAACAGCTGAAACAACCCAATGGTTTGTCACTCCATCCATTGGTGGAGAAGCCGATCGCAACGCCTTGATTGATGGCCTACGGGAAGGAACGATCAACGCCGTTGCTGTTCATGGCATGCCGCTCGACGATGAGGAGTGTCTTTTGCCTCCGGATCAACGTCCGAAAGGGCTATCCGGTCACCACCTCGTGCTGCCAACGCTCTGGAAACATCTCGTGATCGATTTGGGATGGAGTGTGAACCAACTGTGGCAAGCGCTCAGTTTTGGCCCGGCACGGTTGCTTGGACAGGACGAAGAACGACTCAGCATCGGAAGCAACCGCTGGTTGCTCTTCGATCCTGAGCAAACATGGGATCACACCCGTGACGCCCCCTACGCCCCAAAAGCTGCCAACCAGCCTTGGATCGGCGTCCCCATCCGAGGGCAAGTGGTGAGTTGTGGACTCAAGATCCCAACGAACCAAGCCGATTGAATGGCCAGAAGCGCCAGACAGCACGACCAATAATCTGATCTTCAGGAAGGAAGGCCCCACCCGGCCAATAACGCCCATCCCAGCTGTTGCTGCGGTTGTCACCAAGAACGAGGACCCGTCCCTCCGGGACCGTGGCGTTCAGGGTGCGGCAAAGGCTCATCCCCCGCTTGTCTAGAGCGCAGTAATTGGTCACATAGGGCTCATCGAGAGCAACACCGTTGACTTGCACCTCTCCTCGGGGGTTCACCACCACCTGATCGCCCGCCACAGCCACAACCCGTTTGATGTAGGCATCACAAGCCGAATGACTGACTCCAGGAATCAGGCCAATCAAAGGGATATTGGCGAGAACGCATTGAAAAGGTGGGGGTGACGTCGTTGCACGCAAGGCAGGATCAAAGGCATAGGGGGAATTGAACACAACGATTTCTCCCCGCCGAGGTTTGCGGCCGCGGTAGGTGAGCTTCTCGACCAACAGACGATCTTGGATCTGCAAGCCAGGCAGCATCGAGCCTGAGGGAATAAAGCGTGCCTCGGCCAAATAGTGGCGGATCCCGAAATAAAGAGCCACGGTGAAAAACAGCGGGCCCCAAAAATCCCAGAGCGGATGTCCAGAACCCCGTTCCTTTTTCAGATCCTGGTTGCGCTCCTGAAGAGGCTCGCTGCTGTTGGGTTGGTCGTCTTCAGACCGACTGTTGTGTTGCTTGTCTGCCAACAGGCACCTTGCTTCAATCCTGAAAATCACGATAGGCGCGATCAGCCTGTGCTTCTAGCCTGAAACCAGGCACGGTGATCCATGGTCCGACCCCGCTGGCAGGGCGTGAAACCCCGCACCATCCAATTGCTCTGGAATCGCTGGGATCAGGCCTTAGCCCTGATCGCAGCGCTCAACTTGATCTGGGTGATTTTCGATGTCACCTACATTCCGCTGCGAAATTTCTGGCTGCAGAGAACGCTGTATCCCCTCCCTTCGATCAACTTGGCCTTGCCACTGCCGTGGCTGCCAAACATCACCCCCCTTTACGACCCGCTGAAGGGCATCGCTGTTCACCCCGACACGATGTCGTATGTCGAACATTTCCGCAGACTCGAGACAACCGCTTCAAAGCAGGGCATTAACAGTCCAGCCGCACGACAATTGCGGCTGGAATTGGTTGTTAAAAACAGCCAATTAGTGGATGAAAACCCGTTCATCAGCTCCGGGAATGTAGGCGCATTCGAAAAGCTCAAGAACCGTCTAAGAGCCCGAGCTGAGATGGATTCAGCCAAACAAGCGGCGGCCCATCTTCTCAGCGACCGTTACTTGAGCAAGCACGACTGGGGCCAAGAACAGCAGTTTTGGAACACCAAAATTCTCCCGCTGGCGGAGACCAATTACTCACGCGGGATTGATGAAAACGGAATGCCAATCGACCTCTCCTGGCGGATCGACATACCGTTTCAAATCCTGTTCCTCTTGGACATCCTGGTTCGCACCATTCGACTGAAACGCCGATTTCCCGCGATTGCCTGGAGAGACGCCTTACTCAGACGTTGGATTGACCTACCTCTCCTGATCCCCTTTTGGCGTCTGTTGCGCGTCGTTCCAGTCACAGAGCGTCTGTCCCGCGCTCAGCTTCTGAATCTTGAGCCCCTTCGAGCAGCTGTCAGTCGCGGCGTTGTCGCCGTCCTAGCGCTTGAACTGTTTGAAGTGATCACACTTCGTGTGCTGGATGCCATGCAAGGCATCGTGCGCTCGCCAAATCTGCCCGACAGGATTCTCCGGCTTTGTAGTCATCAATCTGTAGACAGCAGTGAAGAGCGAGAACTGGCAGAGCTGCTGCGACTCTGGCTGCCTCTGATCCTCACGCAGGTGGGGCCAGGGATGCGGCCACAACTCGTGGCCCTCTTTGGCCACGCCCTGCAGAGGAATCTGGATGGCCTGGTCTTGCCGGCACCGCTCAGGGAGCTCCCTGGCGTGCAAAAGGCGGAATCCGAGTTGAGTCGTCAGCTCGCCATGGGGATGGTGGATTCACTATTGGGGCTTTCAAAGAGCGCAGGCGACCAACTTGGCCAGAAAGACCAAGTGCTCGAGGATCTAGGGATTCAAACGCTCGACCGTTTCTGGGAGGAGCTTGCACGCACCCTCGAACAAGGAGTTGTACTGGAAAGAAGCCAGGAACTCTTGGTGGCGTTCCTCGAAGAATTCAAACGCACCAGCATGTTCCAACTTCACACCCAAGGTGGCGTGGACGAACTGATTACAGAGCTGGATGGACTCAACTTCAACCCAAAAGGGCCTGATTCCAATCCTCGAGCTTGAATCCCACCAAAAAATCTCCGCTCGGCAATGCCACAAAAGGGCGTTTAATCAAACGCCCATCCGCCGCCAAAGCCGCCAGTGCAGCATCGTCACTCATCGCTTTAACGACCTCTGCCCCAAGAGCCCGATAGCTCTGACCACTGGTGTTGAAGAGACGTTGACGACGTCCCAACCGATCAAAGGCAAGCGCGAGCTCCTCTTTTGAGGGAGGAGCTGTTGTGATGTCAACGACCTCGTAGGCCAGGTTGTTGGCATCAAGCCAAGCCAGGGCCTTACGGCAGGTGGAGCAGCGGGAGTAGCTGTAAACCTTGATGGTTGGAGCCAAGCTCAACGTCCAAACAAGTTCTTCAAAGCGCCAAGCAGGCTATTTGAACCCTTGCCAACGCCTTCGTCAGGCCGAGTCCGAATGGTCACATCGCCATTCACACTGGTGCGGCAGCTCAAGCGATAGTTCGCAGGGCGATCAGAGAGGTACACCTCTTCCACATCACTTCGGGGGGAAAGGTTCTGGGCTCCTTCTAGAACCTCGATCACGCAGGTTCCGCACTGGCCAACCCCTCCACAATTGTTGAGGTTATTCAGGCCTTTGTAGGGATTGATCCCGGAGGAAAGCGCTGCTTTCCGTAAATTCGCTCCTTCGATGCAACCGACCTGTTGGCCTTCCTGCTCAAAACGGATGGTGGGCACGGGTCGTTCACAATCTAGGCGCGAACCAACTTACAAGAAGTAAGGCCCTAATAGCGCTTCGATCACAGATCTTGCCGAGAAAAGCTGGATTCAGCACCCTGGGCCCTTAGCTACCGGCCGCTCGAATGCATGCCTCCAACAAGGGAGCGACGGCATCCGAATCACGCCAACCCCCAATTGATATGACACGACCATCCATATTTTTGTATGTACGGAAAAACTCGGCCACATCCTCCAGCTGGCTGGGTGCAATTTGCTGGATGCTCTGAATCCCTGCTTGCCGAGGGTCAGCGACGGGGACACACAGAATCTTGCCGTCGTAATGACCCGTGTCATCCATGTCGAGCACTCCGATCGGCCTGGCTTTGATCAAACAGCCCGCAAAAGTGGGTTCCGCCATGATGACCATGGCATCAAGAGGAGATCCATCCTCCGCAAGCGTGTTGGGAACAAATCCGTAATCAAAGGGGTAGCGAATCGATGGGTGAAGCACCCGATCCAGGGCCATCACGCCAACGTCTTCTGAAAACTCATATTTATTGCAACTACCCGCTGGAATCTCAACGATCAGATTGAGTAGCCCCGGAGAGGGTGAAGGAGGCAGGGACCTCAGATCCATGACGATCTTGCGCAGTGAGTGGTGTCAAAGAACCCATGGGAGGGCGATCGGTCAGCACAGCAGCCAACGGAATCCCAAGGCTGGTGAAAGCGAGGATGAACCCCAGAAAGGCAAGTGTTGGCGCAGCAACTTGAAACGACGGTTGCGGAGAAAATTCGCGGGCAGGCTCGGGGTCCATTCAGACAGGATTAAGGACATCCGGCAGGGGAGGGAAGTACTCCTGTGCAAGCCATACCCAATGGCATGGATAGCTCCGGAAAGGCGTTATGAAGAAACTAAAGAGATTGTCGCACCATCCCAGCGCTAAGCGGCTGGACGCTCTTGTCGATCACGGCGCGCCGCCAGGTCAGAGGGAGCTGCGGGAAGGTCTTCCAGATGTGTTCTGATTTGGCGCAACTCTTCGAGAATGGCTCCTAAGACTTGCTGAGTCGCTGTCGAAGGAGAGTTGAGAACTTCAACGGTGACCTCCTTGATCCTCAGGACATCCTTGGCAAAACGGGCAACCTCATTGGGATGAAAAAGGAGAGGATCCTTTTGATCACTGCGGTATTCAGGATTTAACTTTTTAGGGTTAAAAGGAGGATTTAAATTACGAACGTCAGTATTTGTATAACGATAAACAGAAGCCCTTGATCGATTTAAGGATTTTTGAACATCATCGATAGCAACTAAAGCATCTGATTGAGCCATCACCGCATCAACATCTTTTTCGGATATCAAGGAATCTTCGGCAGCAGAAACAGGATCATTAATCGACCTAGGAAACATGAGACTGATTTAGGACGCGCTGGATTGGGCAGACAGTAGCAGCTGAGACTCAGGATGCCAGCGTCGTTCCAAGCGATCGGGACACTTCCTGAAGCGACCTCTTTTTGCAGCGGTGGTAGCTTCCAATCTTGTTGATCATTGATCGCTATGCGCGTCTCCCGCCTGATGCTGGTGACGCTGCGGGATGTTCCCGCTGACGCCGAAATCGCCTCGCAACAATTGCTGATTCGTGGCGGATATATCCGACGCGTTGGCTCAGGAATCTATGCCTATCTCCCACTGATGTGGAGGGTCCTTCAAAGGGTGATGAGAATCGTCAGGGAGGAGATGAATGAGATAGGGGCCCTTGAAACGTTGCTACCGCAACTTCAACCGGCCGAATTGTGGGAAAAAAGTGGCCGATGGCAGGGCTACACCGCCGGCGAGGGGATCATGTTCCACCTTGAAGATCGCCAGGAGCGCTCCCTTGGCCTAGGCCCCACCCATGAAGAAGTCATTACGGAATTAGCCAGCGACCTCTTGAAGTCGTATCGCCAGCTCCCCGTCACCCTTTATCAAATTCAAAGCAAATTCAGGGACGAGATTCGCCCACGCTTTGGCTTGATGCGAGGCCGTGAATTCATCATGAAGGATGCCTATTCCTTCCATGGCGATGAAGCAGATCTGGCAAGCATGTACGCGCAGATGGAAAAGGCCTACACCCGGGTCTTCCAACGTTGCGGCCTGACGGCTGTCGGGGTGGATGCCGATAGTGGAGCCATCGGCGGCGCCGCATCCCAGGAATTCATGGTGACGGCAGATGCTGGCGAAGATTTGATCCTCATCAGCCCTGATGGTGATTACGCAGCCAATCAAGAAAAAGCCATCTCGATCGCACCCCCTGCTCTGCCTTTACCAAGCGGGGAATCGCAGGTCATGTCCACTCCAGGGCAAATCACGATTGATGCGCTCTGCTCCGCCCAGTCGCTTGACCCCAGCCAAGTCATCAAGGTTCTGCTTCTCCTCGCCAAGCTCGAATCTGGCGATGAACAGCCGGTTCTTGTTTGTCTCCGAGGAGACCAGGAACTCAACGAGGTGAAACTCGTGAATGCGCTCACACAACAGCTCGATAGCCCCGTTCTCGATCTCAGCCCGATCAATGCCGATCAGCTGAAATCTCAAGGACTGCAGCCATGGCCGTTTGGATCGATCGGCCCTGACCTGTCTGATCAGCACCTCACGGGCGCGCGCAGCTGGCGAACGAAGTTTTACAAACTCGCCGATACAACAGCTGCCGAGCTCGACCGTTTTGTCTGCGGAGCCAACACAAGCGACGAGCACCGTTGGGGCTGCACTTGGTCTGATCTCGGCACCATACCAGCGCTGGATCTCCGCAATGCCAGAGCAGGAGATCACTATGTCCACAGCCCAGAACAGAGCCTCGAAGAACGACGCGGGATCGAGGTGGGGCATATCTTTCAACTCGGTCGCAAGTACTCCCAATCCATGGGAGCTCAAATCACCACGAAAGAAGGCAAACAGCAGCACCTCTGGATGGGGTGTTACGGCATAGGAATCTCACGCCTTGCCCAGGCAGCCGTTGAGCAGCATCACGATGATGCTGGAGTGATCTGGCCGCTCAGCATTGCCCCTTTTCAGGTGATCGTGGTGGTAGCCAATGTTCAAGACGAGGTCCAAATGGGCCTTGGTGAAGAGATTTACAACGAGCTGCGGGCCGCGGGAATCGATGCCCTCCTGGACGATCGTGGAGAGCGGGCCGGCGTGAAATTTAAGGATGCCGATCTCATTGGAATCCCTTGGAGAGTTGTGGTTGGTCGCGCTGCCGCCGATGGGAAGGTGGAACTCGTGCAACGGTCGGAGAGGGACGCCAACGTTTTAAGTCGAGCCGAAGCCATCTCTTCCCTGCTTGAAGCGATCCCGACCGAGCTACGGGTCCAGCTCTGACCCCGCGTAAAGTCCAGCAAATTTCCTTCGTCATGATCGCCGTACTGAAACGCCTTACCAGCCGTCTAATCAATCTGAGCCTGGCCCTCTGTCTTGGGCTTTCCTTGCTCGTAACGGCCTGCGGAAACGAATCGTCCACGCTTAGCGGGGACTACGTCCAAGACACAGTCGCTGTTGCCCACACCATTCACGACACGTTGGCGTTGCCCCAGGACGCGGCGAATCGCCAAGAGGCTGAAGGAGAGGCTCGCGATTTGATCACCGACTACGTCTCTCGCTACAGAGCACGTCCCAAGGTGAACGGCTTGAGTTCTTTCACGACCATGCAGACGGCACTCAACTCCTTGGCTGGTCACTACAACAACTACACCAACCGTCCCGTTCCCGATGCTCTGCGAGCCAGGATCGACAAGGAACTGGGCAAGGCCGAAAAAGCAGCCGTTCGCGGCACTTGATCACAAAATCGAACAGCACTTTGACCGCAGGCAGGACTGTCTGCGAAAGTGCTGGATTGTGCAGAAATGCGGCTTCGGGCCGCCGATTCTTTGGCCAACGTTGTCGTCATCGGTGCTCAATGGGGTGACGAGGGAAAAGGAAAGATCACGGATCTTCTGAGCCGCTCCGCTGATGTTGTGGTGCGTTATCAGGGAGGCGTTAACGCCGGCCACACCATCGTGGTGGACGGTCGCGTGCTCAAGCTTCACCTGATCCCTTCCGGAATCCTCTACCCAGACACCACCTGCCTGATCGGCTCCGGAACCGTGGTCGATCCCAAGGTGATGCTCGAAGAACTCGACATGCTGATCTCCAACGGGATCGACATTTCAGGACTCCAGCTGGCATCGACGGCGCACGTCACGATGCCGTACCACCGCCTCTTGGATCTGGCGATGGAAAAGCAACGAGGTGAGCGCAGAATCGGCACAACCGGCCGCGGCATCGGCCCCACCTATGCGGATAAGTCTCAGCGAAGCGGCATTCGTGTTCTCGACCTGCTCGACGAAGATCGACTGCGGGATCGGCTTGAAGGGCCGTTGAGCGAGAAGAATCAACTGCTCGAAACCATCTATGGCGAAAAGCCGTTGGATGCTGAAGAAATCATCGGTGAATATCTGGCTTACGGAAAGCGCTTAGCGCCTCACGTGGTGGATTGCACCCGTGCCATCCATGAAGCCGCAAGCAACCGCAAAAACATTCTTTTTGAAGGAGCGCAAGGCACTCTCCTCGACCTCGATCACGGAACCTATCCCTACGTGACCTCCTCCAATCCTGTGTCAGGAGGGGCCTGCATCGGTGCAGGTGTCGGCCCGACCCTGATCGACCGAGTGATTGGGGTGGCCAAGGCTTACACCACTCGGGTTGGAGAAGGTCCCTTCCCCACAGAGCTCTCGGGAAGTTTGAACGACCAGCTCTGTGATCGAGGCGGGGAGTTTGGAACAACCACGGGCCGCCGACGCCGCTGTGGCTGGTTTGATGGGGTGATTGGGCGCTACGCCGTTCAAGTCAACGGACTGGATTGCCTGGCGATCACCAAGCTCGATGTCCTGGACGAGATGGATGAAATCCAGGTGTCCGTCGCCTACGAGCTCGACGGCGAACGCATTGAGCACTTCCCCAGCAGCTCCGAAGATTTCGCTCGCTGCAAGCCCATCTTTGAAACCCTCCCTGGTTGGCAATGTTCCACGGCGGAATGCCGTCGCCTCGAAGACCTTCCTGCGCCGGCGATGGACTACCTGCGCTTCCTCGCCGACCTGATGGATGTGCCGATTGCCATCGTTTCCCTCGGCGCCAGCCGAGACCAAACGATCGTGGTGGAAGATCCGATCCATGGCCCCAAACGCGCACTCCTCAGCGCCTGAGCCCGCTCGCATCGCTGACGCAAAACAGCGATCCAGCGAACAGCCATACTCGCTGTACTACCGACAGCAGAGATGTCCTCCACTCCCCGGTTCAGCACCGCCAGTTCTCTCGACGTCGTAGGCATCGGTAACGCCATCGTCGACGTCTTGGTTCAAACCGAGGACCAATTTCTGAGCGATCACAACCTCAGCAAGGGCAGCATGGCCCTTGTTGACGAGGACCAAGCCAAAAGCCTCTACGAAGCAAGCGGTCCAGGTCTCGAAACCTCTGGAGGTTCAGCCGCCAACACCCTGGCCGGTCTCGCTCAACTCGGGAGCAAGTCCGGGTTCATTGGTCGTGTTCGTGACGACCAACTAGGAACCATCTTTATCCACGACATCCGCTCTGTGGGCACCCGTTTTGAGACACCGGCTGCCGTGAGCGGTGCGAGTACGGCCCGTTGCCTCATCTTGGTCACCTCGGATGCCGAGCGCACCATGTGCACCTACCTCGGTGCCTCAACCCAACTGGATCCTGATGATCTCGATCTCTCCATGGTTCGCGACACCAAGGTTCTCTATCTCGAGGGCTACCTCTGGGATAGCCCTGAGGCCAAAAAGGCTTTCATCACGGCGGCTGAAGCCTGCCGAGAAAGCGGCGGACAAGTCGCCCTCTCCCTCTCCGATGGTTTCTGCGTTGACCGTCACCGTGAAAGCTTTCTCGAGCTTGTCGATGGACATGTCGATGTGCTCTTTGCCAATGAGGATGAGATCAAATCGTTGTACGGAGCCACAGACTTCGAGAGCGCACTTGAACAAGTGAAAGGTCGATGCAGCGTGGCCGTGCTGACCCGCAGTGTTCAAGGGTCTGTGGTGCTCTGCGGTGATCAACGCTGGGACATCCCCTCCTACAAACTCGGCGATCTCGTCGACACCACAGGAGCGGGCGATCTCTATGCGGGTGGCTTCCTGCATGGCTACACCCATGACCTTCCCCTTGATGTCTGCGGCAAAATGGGATCAATCTGTGCCGGACAGGTGGTGACCCAATTAGGGCCTCGCTCCAAGGTTTCCTTGCCTGATCTGATCGCTAAGCATCTGGATTGATCGACGCCGCGGCCCAAGCGCCGTAGGCGTGCGATGGCTGAGCCTGCCAATGCAGGATCTCAGGGGTGTCGTAGCTGTGAAGGGCCTCGATGGCCCCGAGCAGCGCGTTCAAACCGGGTGCCGTGGTCTTGATCAGAAGCTGCACTTCATTGGCATGTTCAACCCGCCCTTCCCAGCGGTAGCAAGACTGAATGGCCTGGAAGCTCACGCAAGCTGCTAGCTCACGGCTGATCAGCTGCTCAGCGAGTGCAGAGGCTTTCTGAACATCAGCCTCCGTGGTTAAAACCAACCACAAAGCCTCAGGACGTGGTGCCATTCAGATGCGTGAGAAGCTCGCCCACGCTATGCACAACAGCAACTTCAGCAATCGGTAGAGGTCGGCGGAGGAGCCACAACCCCAGCCCCATCTCGATCGAAAGGCTCGCCCAGAGCGCCTCCGTCGCCCCCCCCGACTGCCTGCAGACCACGTCTGTGATCGCCCAGCGCCTGCAAAGCGCTGCTTCCAGGGCCCCTGGCTCGGGACCCTGCAGGGGTCGCACCACGGCCAGATGATCCGATGGAACGCGCGCTGCTGCCGCCTGAATCAGCGACATCGGCGAAGGAAGGACGCGAGCAAACACGGTGGCTCCTGCTTCACGCGCGACCCTCGCTGCTTCAACCAATTGGCGGGCGCCGAGGGCCAAAAGAAGGCGTCGCCCCGCTAACGACTGATCGGCAAGGTCCGCCATGGAGCTGAGCACAAAAGCCTTCCCCGAGGCCTCCATCCGCCGTTCGAACCGCACCAACCTCTGGCCCCAGCCCTTGCAAGCCTGGTTCAACTGGTCGCTAATCCTCAGCGCAAACGGGTGAGTGGCATCCACAACCCAATCCACAGGAATCGTCTGCAGCCATTGAGAAATCCCCTCTGAACCCCCGAGCGCACCCACGTGGATCCCTTCCAGCGGCATCCCCTGATAGGGCTGCGCAGCAGAGTCACTGACGACGCTGACATGGACATGCCAGCCCTTCGAGATCAGAACCGCCGCCAACCGCGGGCCATCACCCGTCCCTGCCAGCAACCAGACAGTCCCCTGGCGATTCTCCGGTCGGTGCATCAGGATGGCGCTCACCGTCACAGCTGAGAATGAACCACTGCGTGCTCGAGGTGGATGTCCTTCAAGCTCCCACCCTGCGATACACCCAAGACAACCAAACGCCCATTGCTGAGATGGACGTTTCTTTTGATGCCCTCCGACCTGATGATCCCAAGGGGCAGTTGAAGGTGGTGGGATGGGGAAATCTTGCCCAGGACCTTCAAAATCGCGTGCAGGTAGGGCAGCGTCTCCTGATTGAGGGCCGACTGCGAATGAACACGGTTCCTCGTCAAGACGGCACCAAAGAGAAAAGAGCTGAGTTCACCCTTTCGCGACTCCATTCAGTGGGAGGGGCGGTCTCGAGCCAAGACCAGCCCCCAGTGGCTGCGCGCACTGCGCCAGCTCGCCCCGTACCAGCGCAAACGCCCCAGTCTTCTCAAGCACCGAGCAAGCCAGCGGCGGCTGGGCAGGACTCAGCAGCTCAGTGGAACACCTCTCCCCTGGTTCCCGAGACCGACGACATTCCTTTTTAACGCCAGCAAGCGCCAGAGTTTTCACTGGCTTTTGTCAGAAAATTGTTCTGAAGCGCGCAACAGCAGCTGCCCCAGCTCTCGCTCCAGGGCCGCTAAATCCAGTCTTAATTCGGGCCAGCGGCCACGATCAATTTGTTCGAGCAGCCAAGCGCGATCCGTCTCCAGCTGAGCAATCAGCACACGGGTTTCTAGAGGCTGCTCGGACGGGTTGTTCATGATTCTTGGACTCCTGCACCCATCCTGCAGCCCTCTTGGTCACAATGGCTTCAATGCACGGGCCCCCATGAACGAGCTCATTTCGCCCGGAAGTCTGATCACCATCGCTGGCGGTGTCCTCACCGTGGTTGGTGCTTTGGCCTACGGAGCTGGCAATGCCAATCTCAGCCTGCCCACCATCTTTTACGGAATTCCCATCTTTCTCGGGGGCCTCGCGCTCAAATCCTCTGAGCTTCCCCCAGCACGCCGGGTGACACCCAAACCACAATTTCGCGCAGAACGCGAGGCGGCGTCTCCAGAACTGGTCAAACTGCTTAATGACGTCACGCGCTGGCGCTATGGGCAGAAAGCACACCTCGAGAGCTCTCTTGAAGCACTGAAACTGTGGGATGAGGACAAGCCTTCTCAGCTCCTGGAAGTCGAAGAGATCTGCGGTGATGCTGGATATGGCTTAAGGATGCGCTTTGCTTGCGAAGCCGTGGGTCTCGAGCGTTGGCAAGAACGTCGCGAGCGCCTGGGACGCTTTTTTGCCAAAGGGCTTAAAGCGCAAATCATCCCGCTGGAAAACGATCAGCTGGATTTAACCCTGCTTCCCAAGAGTGAGGCCACGACAGGCGAGCATGGAGAGCCCTGAGCACCTGCAGCATGGATGATTCCCTCCGGGTCTCCGTCCTGAGCGAGGCCCTTCCCTACATCCAACGATTTGCTGGACGGAGAATCGTTGTCAAGTACGGCGGCGCGGCCATGGTCCACGCAGAGCTACGCGATGCGGTGTTTCGCGACATCGCCCTGCTGGCAAGTGTGGGAGTGCAACCCGTGGTGGTGCATGGCGGAGGCCCAGAGATCAACACCTGGCTCAAGCGGCTCGATATTCCCTCCGAGTTTCGCGACGGATTGCGGGTCACCGATGCCGACACGATGGACGTGGTGGAGATGGTGCTTGTCGGCCGAGTGAACAAACAGATCGTCAATGGACTCAACCGACTGGGAGCTTGCGCTGTAGGCCTCAGCGGTAGTGACGGCCGACTGGTGGAGGCACGTCCCTGGGGGGATGGAAATCATGGCTTGGTCGGCGACGTGGCACGGGTCAATCCCGATGTGTTGGAACCACTTCTGGCGCGGGGATACATTCCGGTGATTTCAAGCGTGGCTGCCAACCTGGAAGGGGAATCTCACAACATCAATGCCGACACGGTTGCTGGTGAGCTTGCCGCTGCACTGGAAGCGGAGAAATTGATTTTGCTGACGGACACCCAAGGAATCCTTCGTGATCGCGACAATCCCGACTCCTTGATCCAACAACTGAGGCTGTCCGAGGCTCGGCAATTGATTCACGAGGGCGTTGTGGCCGGTGGGATGACGCCCAAAACCGAATGTTGCATCCGTGCCCTAGCTCAGGGGGTAGCGGCAGCGCACATCGTGGATGGTCGTGTCCCCCATGCCCTTCTCCTTGAAGTCTTCACCGATGCCGGCATCGGAACGATGGTTCTCGGCCGCGGTTAATCGATGACCAATGCCATGGCAGCCGCAGAAGCCGCTCTGGAGCGTGGCGACTACGGCCAATGCATCGCCCTGCTGGAGCCCCTCGCAGAAGCCAACCCGATCAGCGACAGTCGAGGCGCTGAGATCCGCATGCTGATGGTCACAGCTTGGATGGGAAAGGGGGATGAAAACAAGGCGCTGAGCACCTGCCGACTGCTCACCCGTTGCAAGGATCCAGATCTGCGCATCAGGGCGCGGCAATTGCTGGATGTGCTGGAAGCGCCAAGCCTGGAAAGACCTGCGAATTGGTCGATGCAATTGCCAACCTTGGAGATGGATCCGCGTGTTGGCAAACGATCCAAGTTGTTCAATCGCCGCAAACTGCCGCCGCCGCCGCCATCCCCTCCAACCGGTCCAACCCGTGCGCCAGCAGGCTTTGCATTGCTGGTGATCGCCGTGCTGGTGGGGCTCACGCTCTTGTTGAGCGGCTGCGTACGCATCACTGCAGACCTCAACCTCCCAGGACCAGACAGGGTGGAGATGGCTTGGACGATCGATAGCCGCAGTGGCCTCAACCTTCCATGGCAGGACGCGTTCAGTCGTGAGCTGAGGGTGATGAATCTGCCGTGGAAGATTCGCAACGCAGGCCATGGTCACCTGGAGGTGAAGGCACCGACTCAAACCAGTGAAGACGCCGCTGCACTCCTCAGCCAAACCGTGGAAGCAGCGGGACGCACGGCAGGCCTTTCATTGCCAGCACCCACCCTCCAGCTGACAGAGCGCAACTGGCTGGTGGGGCTTAAGCAGGAGCTACTTTTGGAACTCGATCTAAGCGCTCTTGAGAGCCTCAATGAGCTGCAAATCGCAATACGCCTTGGGGAGCAAGCGAGCTTGCGCAGCTTGCAAAGCAGCCCTGCCGTGGCAAGCAAAAATGCCAAGGGCGAGCTCATCTGGCCGCTCAGGATTGGCGTTCAGAATCGTTTGCAATGGAGTCAGTGGCGTTGGAGCCGGCTCGGATTGGGCGGTCTCGCGATCTTGGCGCTGCTCGTGTTGACGGCCAGCCTGCAACGGCTCCGATTGCTGATGGGTTTCGGCTACCCGGAATTACCGTCTTGAGTTCAGAGCTGCAGCGGGTCTGGATCAACAGCCAGGGCCACCCCACTGGGCAAGCCATCCCATAGAGAGCTGCCGGATGGCAAAGGCAAGGCCGAAGCTTGGGGCCCATGCAACAACAACTGCCAGCGGCTGCGACCAGCAACCCGTGCCACCGGAGCTGGAGCTGGACCGATGAGCTGCCAACCAGAGTCCTTGCAACCGGGTCGAAGCTGTTCCGCCAACACGGCAGCTGCCGTCGCCGTTGCGGATGCAGATGTCCCAGACAATCGCAACACGCAAGCCCTGGCAAAGGGCACCAATCCAGCATCGCGTCGCTCCACGGCTTCCTCCTCCAGAAAACGCTCATAACGCCCATCCACTAAATGCAAAATCACCGGATGATCGGGGCTGTAGGTCTGAACGAGCACTTGCCCTGGACGCTCACCACGACCAGCCCTGCCAGCCAGTTGCAACAACAACTGAAGCGCCTGCTCCCCAGCGCGAAGATCGGGACGATGCAACAGGCCATCAGCCGCCAACACGGCCGCAAGCGTGACGCGCGGCAGGTCCATCCCTTTTGCCAACATTTGCGTCCCCACCAACACATCCGCTTCGCCAGCGGCAAATTGATCCAACAAGCGCCGATGGCCGTCGCGTCCCCCGGTGGTGTCCCGGTCAAAGCGCAGCAATCGCAGTCCTTCCAACTCAGACTCCAGCTGTTCCAAAACCCTTTGAGTCCCAGCGCCAAAGGGCTTAAAAGCCGTAGAACCACAGTGCCCGCAGCTCGTCGTCACCGGGGCTCGATGATCACACCAGTGGCAACGCAGCCACTGTTGAGCGGTGCTTTTCCCATGAACGGTTAGCGCCACATCGCAGTGGGGACACTGCATCACCTCCCCACAGCTTCGGCAGCTCAAAAACGTGCTGTATCCACGACGCGGTACCAAGACAACCGCCTGTTCCCCTTGTTCAGGAAGTTTCGACAAGCGATCCATGAGCGCCCTGCTGATTAAGCGGCGATGGCCATCGGCCAGCTCATGGCGCATGTCAATGATCTGCACCGGCGGCAAAGGCTGATCAGAGATGCGCTGTTGAAGCCGCGCTAAAGCCAGCGGACCGTCTGGAGCGAGCTGAATCCAGGTCTCAAGAGAGGGGGTGGCGCTACCCAGCAACACACGCCCTCCCTCCCGTTGCACTCTCGCCATCGCCAGGTCACGGGCGTGATAGCAGGGCATCGGGGATTCCTGCTTGTAAGAGCTGTCATGCTCCTCGTCCAACACGATCAAACCCAGGGGGCTGAGCGGCAGAAAGATGGCTGAACGGGTGCCAACGATGACGAGCGGCCCCTCTGCTTCGAGGCTGTTGCGCCAGGTGCGTACCCGTTCCCGTTCCGTGCAACCGCTGTGATATTCGAGCACGCGTGACCCAAATCGACGTCGACAGCGATCGACCAGCTGGGGGATCAGACCAATTTCTGGTGTTAGCACCAACACATGCCGCCCTGCGGCCAACTCATCGGCAGCCAGCTGGAGATAGACCTCGGTCTTCCCTGAGCCGGTGATCCCCCAAAGCAGCACACCCCCACCTTCCGGCTGATTTTTAAGGGTTTCGATCGCAATCGTCTGCTCGTCGGTAAGGGTTCTCGGCACTTCCATCTCCGAAACAACTCCCAGCGACGGCGGACTTGGTTGGGCATCCGTAGCGAGACGCAACTCACGAACCAGCCGTTCCCGGCGCACCAGGGCTTGCACGATTCCTGATTGAAAGCCTGCCGCTACCAGGTCTCGCTGCCACGCTCCTCCCCCCAACTCCTGCAACTTGACCACCAAGCAGGCCTGCCGCGCCGGCAAATCAGCATCCAAACCAGCCTCCAAACCAGCGTTGCTATCAGGCAACGACACCCACCACAGCCTGCGTTCCTTCACGCTGGCGACAACGCGCTGACCAAGCCAGCCGGGAGGAAGCGCTGCTTTCAGCATTCGAAACGGGCTGGTGTGGCAACGCTGCGCCATCTCCTCAAGCCACGATCTCCATGACTGTCCAACAGCAGCCTGTTGAAGGAGAGCCTCGACCGGCTGGAGCGCACGCTTTTCATCCACAGACGGCCTGCGGCAGGCCGTGACCAAACCCTGCATGCGACGACCACGAAGAGACACCTGAACCAGGTCCCCTAAACGGACATTCAGCTGCTTGCCATCGCTGTAGGTGAAGGTGCGACCATCCCGCCCAGCCTCGAGCCAAACATCAACCACCACTGAAACTGGCGGCGGACGGACGGGATTTTTTGAAAAATCGGTTATTGGGGTTGCGTTCATGACACGTTTTTTTTAAAATAAAACTGTTGGACAGCTCAATAGCTGTTGTTGGAACCAGCAGAGTTCCTTCCAAAGGGAAGATCCGAAGTTCGAGCCATGGGATTCCATGAAGCCGACCGGTCTGAGAATGCCCTTGACAGTTCTGCATCGGACCACTCCAGCTCTCTCAACTTTGCTTAACGCTCCGCGTTTTTCTTTGCGCACCGTTTCTATGACGGGAAGGTGACGCCACAAAAGCAACGGCCTCCATCAGGCTGGTTGCCCTGACTGTTGATGACATTCGCCTCCTGTCCCGCTCTCTCCCTCGTTACTGACCGCCATGAGTCCTGCCGCGACCAAATTGGCACAGGCCAAAGCAAAACCAGCGCCTTCGATCGTGATGCTGGCCGATGAAAAAGGTCAGCCAAAGCTGGTGAAGGCCAAAGCAAAGCCTGCCTCGAAAGCCAAAACCGCCACAAAAGCCAGCACGAAAACAAAAGCAAGCAAAACCAGCACAAAAGCCAAAACCAGCAAGGCCAGCAGCAAAGCAAAAGCCACCGCTCCTGCCGCCAACCTGGACACATCAGCTGATCAATTGCTGGCTGCGGCGGCGACAACCGCAACCGCGGTGAAAGCCACTGAAACGGCAGCTGCAAAGGCCAAAGATGCCAAAGCAGAAGCGAAAGCCAAGGTCTTAGCGAGCATCAAAGTTGGGCCTAAAGGCGTCTACACCGAAGACTCCATTCGGGTTTACCTGCAGGAAATCGGACGCATTCGCCTCCTGCGTCCGGACGAAGAGATTGAATTGGCTCGCAAAATTGCGGACCTGCTGCATCTCGAGGAACTAGCTGCGCAATTTGAGAGCGATAACGGCAAACTTCCTGACACCAAGGAATGGGCAGCACTGGTTGAGATGCCAGTGATCCGTTTCCGCAGACGGCTGATGCTCGGCCGACGCGCCAAAGAAAAAATGGTGCAATCGAACTTGCGCCTGGTGGTATCGATCGCCAAGAAATACATGAACCGAGGCCTGAGCTTTCAGGACCTCATTCAGGAAGGCAGCCTCGGTCTCATTCGTGCTGCAGAGAAATTCGATCATGAAAAGGGGTACAAGTTCTCGACCTATGCCACCTGGTGGATCCGTCAGGCGATCACCCGTGCCATTGCCGATCAGTCGCGAACCATCCGACTACCCGTTCACCTTTACGAGACCATTTCAAGGATCAAGAAAACCACCAAGGTTCTCAGCCAGGAATTTGGTCGCAAGCCAACAGAGGAAGAAATCGCTGAATCGATGGAAATGACCATCGAAAAATTGCGATTTATCGCCAAGAGTGCACAGCTCCCAATCTCCCTCGAAACCCCCATCGGCAAAGAAGAGGATTCACGACTGGGCGACTTCATCGAAGCCGACATCGAGAATCCAGAGCAAGATGTTGCCAAAAACCTTCTTCGAGAAGACCTTGAAGGAGTTCTTGCAACGCTGAGCCCCCGTGAGCGTGATGTCCTACGTCTTCGCTATGGCCTTGACGATGGACGCATGAAAACATTGGAAGAGATTGGACAAATCTTTGATGTAACCCGCGAACGGATTCGTCAAATTGAAGCCAAAGCTCTGCGGAAATTACGCCATCCCAACAGGAATGGAGTTCTGAAGGAATACATCAAATAGCACGCCAAGCTTCAGCTGGCAGCTTGACCATCCCCTGTCTTTGACAGGGGTTTTTTAGTGCCCCACAGCAAAGCTCTCTCAACAGCCCACTGAAATCTATCCCAAATGCACACTCCCTTCAGTTAAACACTATGAGCTAATCACTATCAATCAATCATACTTCCATCAACTCAACCCACAAAACCAATAACAAACAAGCAACGATCGATCAAACGAATGGACAGCAACATTAGAAACTCATCCAGTGATTTCCTGGCAGCTCTGGAGTCACTGAAGAAAGCAAGACTTGTGACCCATGCCTTCATGACGCATGACCACCAATTCAAGGGCCTAACGGAAGCCGAACAAAACAGCTTGCACAACAACATCACGCCATTCTTCAATGCAATCTTTGAGATCGAAGACAGAATTTTGGCCTGGTATCGCGAATTTCATCCAGATCTCACAGACGATGACGACTTAATCGAGTCAATCGAAAAGGAACTTGACTACGAAACACTTCTTTCCGAAAAAGGGAAATTAGACCTAGAAAAACTTTTCAAAGAGAATTCCGATATTGGCACCCATAGCTAAGAAAGCGACAAGCCATTCGAGCTTGAACACTTAAGCTTAAAATTCAAAATTAAAATTCCAGGGCTTGAGATTCAACGCTCGTCCATAAACGATTATGAATATCAGCTTATGCCTCATCCTCGATGCATTCGGTGAATTCTTGAAAAGCCCGTTTCAATCGTTCCACAGGAGTTTCTGAAGGCGGACACTCTTGAGATGTGTTGCGTGCATAGACCTGAAGAAGCCGAGGATCAGGATCAAGAATGGAGGCCACGGCGGCTTTATAAACCACAACATTTTTTTGTGACGTCAGGCCCTCTAGATAAGGCTGCAATTCCCACGGCTGATCAGAGCTGGTTTGAATCACACTGAGTGGACGTATCAATTGGTATGCCCGTTCACCATCTGGATCGGTTGTATTCCTCAGCCGCGCCATCAAGACACCGCCGCTGCTTAACAGAATCAATTTGATCGTGCCCTCATTCAAAAGCGGCAAAAAAGGGAGGACCTCCTTGGCCGACGTTGCCTGATCCAGAGCAGGCAGACCGTCCTTACGAACTCCGTTAACCACAGGCCCTGGCATGGCAATCGCTCATCTGTGTTGAATCGTAAAGCTGAGCGCCCTGACAAGGCGACTGAGAGGCATGCCAATTTTCATAGACATCCACGTGACAGCGGGGGGCACGTCTGCGTAATCTTGCGGACTGAAGTCTCTCAAACATGGCCCTCGAGCATCTGCGCATCGCCTCACGCCGCAGCCAGCTGGCCATGGTTCAGACCAATTGGGTCAAAGCAGAACTTGAAAAAGCCCACCCCGGTCTCGACATTTCTGTTGAGGCCATGGCAACCCAGGGAGACAAAATCCTCGACGTTGCCCTAGCGAAGATCGGAGATAAGGGCTTATTCACCAAAGAGCTGGAAGCTCAAATGCTGGTGGGCCGTGCCGAGATCGCTGTTCACTCCCTCAAAGACCTCCCTACAAATCTCCCCGAAGGGCTGATGCTGGGTTGCATCACCGAACGGGAAGACCCCGCCGATGCCTTAGTGGTGAACAGCAAAAATGCTGAGTACACACTGGAGACACTCCCAGAGGGTTCGGTTGTTGGAACGAGCTCGTTACGCCGCCTAGCCCAACTGCGCTACCACTACCCCCATCTTCAGTTCAAAGACGTTCGCGGGAACGTCATTACCCGACTTGAGAAACTCGACTCAGGCAATTACGACTGTTTGATCTTGGCCGCCGCTGGACTCAGCCGACTCGGCTTCGGCGATCGAATTCACCAAAGCATCCCCGGAAACATCTCTCTCCATGCGGTGGGTCAAGGAGCTTTAGGGATTGAATGCGTCTGCGATCGTCCCGAAGTGATGGAGCTGATTCAAGTGCTAAACCATCCACCAACCGCAGCTCGCTGCTTAGCGGAACGAGCCTTCCTGAGGGTGCTTGAGGGCGGTTGCCAAGTGCCCATCGGCGTAAACACCCAAATTGAAGGTGACACCATCCAGCTCACGGGAATGGTGGCCAGCCTCGATGGCAAGCGGCTGATCCGTGACGAGCAGGCTGGCCCCATCGCCGATCCTGAAGCGGTGGGACGAGATCTCGCCCATAAGCTCAAAGATCAAGGAGCTGGCGAGATCCTTCAGGAGATTTTTGAACAGGAGCGGAGCCAGTGATCGCTGGTTTCAACGCTTAATTTCCACTGCCATTCCCACTTCCACGTGGTCATACAGCTGCTGAACATGCGCATTCAACATGCGCACACAGCCGTTGGATACGGCTGCTCTGGTTTTGACCCAATGGGGCCAGGGAGTGCCATGAATACCAAATTGATTGGGTCCACTGCGCAGGAAGCCAATCCAGCGATGGCCCAATGGGCTGTTAGGTCCACGTTTGGGATGCAGCTTCCCTGACTTGGTGCTCTGGTACTGAGGATTCATCATCATGTTTTCGACCTTGAACACCCCAGAGGGTGTTGGGGTCTTGGGATCACCGATCGCCACGGGCCATGGGCCATGGGTCTGCCCCTGGCGCACAACACTGATTTGCCTGCGGCCCAGATCCAACACAACGCGACCCTCCACTGGCGAACGAACAGCCATTGACACTTGGGTGGGCTGGAATGGGTTGGGCTGGGATCGAGACAGCGCTGGAGCCGCCACGAGAAGAGAGGAAGCGAGCAACGCCACCGGGAGGCCAGGGACGCAAGCGGTGCATTTGAGACTCATGAGCAGACAGCCAAGACTCACTGGTCTCAACGTATGCACTGTGCGAAAAAAAAACCGCACACTGCGAGCAGTGAAACCTTAAGGATTTAAGAAATGTGCTAGCCAGACTCCAGAGCCTCCAAGCCGAAATGAAGCACCAACTGTCTTGGTCTGAAGGAGACGCAAATCTGTTCTTGCAAGCCATGCAGGAAGTGGGCTCCATGGGAGGCGTTGCAGAACTTGAGCCCATCACCCTGGAAATGATCGAATCCATTCAGAACTTTGTTCTGAAGTCGTCCATCGATCTGAACCACCTCGATGGCATTAAGCCAGCGGCTCTATCAGAGAAGATGGCCGATAAAAGCAAACGCGAACAACTCCTTCAAATCCTGATTCTTCTGCCTTATGTAGATATGAAGGTCGACCCACGGATGGTGGCGATTGTGGATGATTTTGCCGAACATCTAGAGATTCACCCCCAAACAATCAAAGACCTACATCGCGTTCGGGATAATCACTTAAAGCGACTTTTAATCGATTACGGACGCAGGAGCTTAGGCGAATTTCTGGGCCTCGACTCAGCATCGAAAGTGATCAAAGGTGTCATCACAATGTTCCACCAAGCCATCGGTGATCGGGCTGTTTCTGAACGGTATCAACAATTAGAGACTTATCCAGAAGGCAGCCTTGGGCACACAGTTTTCCATTGGTACCGGGATAGGAATTGGGCACTACCGGGGGAGAAAAAAAGCACATCTGAATTCCTCCTAAATCACGATTGCTGCCACATTCTTGGAGGATTCAATACAGATGTACAGGGAGAAATGAATGTGGCAGCCTTTCAGGCCGGGCTCTTTGACGATGGTTTTGGGTTTGAATCACTCTTAGAAGTAATTCTCGACTTTCATTTAGGAAAAGCCTTCAGTACGGTTGGAGATATCATTCCACCCTCCAGAGGAGCCTTCCATCCAAACGATGCGATGGAAGGCTATGAGAAGGGACTGGCTTGCAACACTAACCTCATCAGAGATTTTAATTTCTGGTCAGAAGCCGATCAATCCGTTTCCAAACTACGAGAGAAATTCAATATTCCAGCCTCATCTGGACCTCTTTTAATTCAACCTTGATCACCAATTCACAATAAAAAAGCGGGGCATCACCCCGCTTTGACCTAATCATGCAACAGGAGCGCTCTATTCAATAGAAGCGCTCTGATATCAATCCACGAGTTTTGGATCAATCTCAGCAACATACCGAGCTTCACAGCTCTTGATGATCTCTACGGCTTTTTCAGTGCCAAAGAATCCATTCACCGTGCAGGTGCCAGGCTTTTTCAGATCCTTGTAATGCTCCCAGTAGTAAGTAGTTTCCTTTTTCCATTGCTCACCAAGATCTTCGAAGCTCTTGATGTGATCAACACGCTTGTCATCTGCCAAAACGGCGATCACCTTGTCATCAACCTCACCACCATCATCAAAGGTCATGATGCCGATAATCCTTGCTTCCACGATCGAACCAGGAATTAAGGGTTCGGTCACGTTCACGATCTCAATATCGAGAGGATCTCCATCCTCATCCCAAGTGCGAGGAATACAGCCATAGGCAAAGGGATAAGCCAGAGAGGAGTACCCAACCCGATCCAGCTTGAGATGGCCTGTTTCCGTAATGAGCTCGTACTTGTTGATCGTGTTGGAGTTCAGCTCCACGATGGTGTTGAGGCGTAGCTCAGCCTCATCAGCAAAGGCCGGCAGCACATGAAGCAGGTTGGGCATGCTGCGGCTTGGAGCCTGGTCGAGATTGGCCATGGGAGAGGACGATCAGCGCCGGAATCCTACGGGGGCCCGACCCCCAACCCAAAGCACGTATCCGTACCACATACGTAACGCTTACGTGCCTCAACTTTGCTTCGTAGCCAAAAGTTGCGCAAGTTTTTCTTCCAGGTAGCGCAAGAAGGGTTCAGAGGTCAGCTCCCGACCACTCACGCTCTGCACCAATTGTTCCGCATTCATCGCCCGTCCGACGGGATGCACAGACTCCCTCAGCCAGGCCAGCAAGGGTGCAACGTCACCATTGCGAACATGCTCCTCAGGAGAACCAATGGCAACGGCCATCGCCTCACTCAGCTGAGCACTGATCAGATGTCCGAGCAAATACGAGGGGAAGTATCCGAACAGTCCTTCGCTCCAATGCACATCCTGGAGGCAGCCCTCAGCATCGTTGGAGGGTGTCACGCCCAGAAGCTCCCTGTACTGCCGATTCCATTCAGCAGGGAGCTCCTCCACCGAAAGGCCTTGCTCGAGCAAAGCAATCTCTAGATCCGTTCGGATCAAAATATGCAAGCCGTAGCTGAGCTCATCGGCCTCGACCCGGTTCAAACCAGGGGCCAACGGGTTCATCGCCCTCCAAAGAGCGTCTGCTGATGCGAGCGGAGCCCCGGCAGCCTCAAAATCCTGCCACCACTGCTGCGCGAACGGCCGACTTCTGGCAACCCGGTTTTCCCAAAACAACGATTGACTTTCATGCACGGCCATGGATGTCGCTTGCCCCAGAGGCCAAGCGAACCATTGATGCGACTGATCAGGAAGGCCCTGCTCGTAGAGAGAGTGGCCCCATTCATGGGCTGTGGCCAAGAAACAGGAGAGCGGTTGCCCTGGAACGACTCTTGTCGTGATCCTGTAGTCGCTTGGACCAAGCGTGATCGAGAAGGGATGGGGGGATCGCGCCACACAGGTGATCGACGCATCCCGTCCCCAGGAGGTCAACAACCTGTCGCAGAGTTGTTGCTGTGCAGGTTCAGGAAGATCCCAACTGAGTTCTCGCTGACGTGGCTGCCCACCCGCTCGTTGCAACAATTCGGGCAAACGCTGCCGAAGTGGCGCAAACAAGGCCTGCAGACGCTTCAACGTGAGATCGGGCTCGAAGGGCTGAGCCAGGGTTTCCCAACAACTTCGCGGCTCTGAAAGCTGTCGCGCCTGTTCCTGGCGCAATCCAATCATGGTGCGCAAAGAGGGAGCAAACAAGCCGAAATCGGAGTCAGCCCTTGCTTGTTGCCAGTTGTTGTAACCCTCGGCTTTCGCCGTTGCCAACGCTGCCACCAACGCAGGATCTAAGGCCTGTTGCCTGGCCAGATCCTGTTCCAGCAAATCAAGATTTCGACCACAAGCGGCCTGCTCCGTCCTTGAAAGATCTGACTGGTTCCACTCGACACGGGCTTCCTGAATCAGCTCGGCGTACTCCCGAGAGCTCTGCCGGGAATGCAATTGAATCGCGAGGAGCGCCAACTGCTCTCCACGCCAGGAAGCCCCGCCAGAGGGCATGCGGGTGTTTTGATCCCAGTAAAGCGTGCTCGCAATGGAGCCAATGATTTTGGTCTGATGCAGGTAATCGCCTAACCGATCCCAGGCCGTGGTCCTGGATCCCATCTGGGCTCCAACGCTGATTGAACCCTATACAGCCCGGTGCTTTGAGGTGAAGACACCCACACATTTCAGCGATGCAAATTCACCAAACCCAGGGTGGTAATTGGGTTCAAGGCAGGGGTTGAATCTCCTCTTGCCTTCTATAGGCAGTGGGCACAAGCACCAGAAACAACATCCACCAAGCCAAAATCACCAGGGTTATGGGAAGCGTGATCCAAAGGCGATGAAGAAACAGCCAGCTGCCAATCGAGATGACACATCCCGTGAGCACGATGCTCCAGGGCTGACACCACCACGGTTTTAAGGACCAAAAAGCAACCGGCTGTTGATTCACGTTCAGACCTACTTTTTCCGGCAATAACCAGCACCAACATTCATCCAACCGGAGGCGCAAGCTTCACCGTTTGTTGGCCTCATTTCATAGTAAATCGGTGATACGCAAGTGGTACCAAGAGTATTCACATAACCCAAGGGACACTGATTGTGACCCTTTGCTTTCGGGATCTTTTTCTGCGCTAAGGCGTCGGTGGGTGCGACCAAAGACAACAACACCCCAAGGGCAAACAAACGAACCATCAAAGTTGCAACAACTTTCGGCACCTTAGGGATGACATTGCTGGGAGGCAAAGCAACGACTCATTGTTTGCGGCAATAGCCACCTCCCACATCCACCCATCCGGATGGGCACGATCGGCCGTCGATGGCCTGGACCGTGTAGGTCATCATTCCAAGCGTGGTGCATTTGCCATTGAGCATGTCCACATAGCCCAAAGGACAACGGCTCTCGATCTTTTTGACGATTCGCTGCGCCGAGGCGGATGGGGCCTGACAGGCCCAGATCACAAGCGCTGCTGTGGGAAGGAGTGAGCTCACAACCCAGATCCGAACAGAGGACGAACGACCAAGCAAGGGGGCCATCGCCATGGGCAATCAAAACGCTCTAAAAGATTAGGTCGGTTCTCCCAGTGGATGGGCTCTGAACCAAACTTCAGACACCCAAGATCCGGTTTCATCCATGTCAAAGCAAGCCGTTTTGCTCGATGACGCGGCACGGGAGAGCCTCTGCTCTGCTTGCCCTGCCTGGACCATCGCTGATGATGGACTGGAAAGAGAGTGGCGCTTCCCCTCCTTCGTTGAAGCCTTTGGCTTTATGACTCAGGTTGCACTCCTGGCCGAACGCGCCAATCACCATCCTGAGTGGAGCAATGTCTACAACCGTGTCACCATTCGGCTAACGACCCATGATCTTGGTGGACTGTCCAGCCGTGATGCCGACTTAGCACAAGCGATCGACTCCCTCCCCGCAACTTTTTAAATCCGGCCATGTCAGCGACTGCTTCCAACCAGACCATTGAAACCAACGGCACACCTGTCACCATTCTCACTGGATTTTTAGGGGCCGGAAAGACCACCCTTCTCAATCACATTCTCAGCAATCAAGACGGACTCAAAACGGCTGTTCTCGTGAATGAGTTTGGCGAGATTGGTATTGACAATGATCTTGTGGTGAGCACCAGCGCAGACATGGTGGAACTCAGCAATGGCTGCATCTGCTGCACGATCAATGGTGAGTTATTGGAAGCCGTTGAAAAGATTCTGAAGCACCCAGATCCCTTGGATTATTTGGTTGTGGAGACCACAGGCCTTGCCGATCCACTTCCTGTCGCAATGACATTTCTGGGCAGTGAATTAAGAGATCAGACGAGACTGGATTCGATCATCACCCTGATTGATGCTGAAAATTGCAATGACCGCGTTTTTGAAAGTGAAGTTGGGCGCTCCCAAATCATTTACGGAGACATCCTTCTCCTGAACAAAACTGATTTGGTGCCTAAAGAACGCGTTGAAGCGTTGGAAGAAAGCCTGCGCAGTATCAAGAAAGACGCCCGAATCCTCCATTCCGTCAAGGGAGAGGTTCCCTTGCCGCTGCTGATGAGTGTCGGATTGTTTGAAAGCGATCGCATCGCAAACTCAGCCGATCACGACCACGGGCATGACCATCACGACCATGACCACGGTCATGACCATCACGGCCATGGGCACGCGCATCACGACCATGACCATGAAAGCCATGCTGACCATCTCGACATCGAGGGCTATACCTCGCTGTCATTTAGTAGCGACGGACCCTTCTCCCTGCGCAAATTTCAAAACTTCCTCGACAACCAACTGCCCGAGAGCGTTTTTCGTGCCAAAGGCATCCTGTGGTTCAACGAAAGCGAAAAGCGCCATGTTTTTCACTTGGCTGGCAAACGCTTTTCTATCGATGACAGCGAGTGGGATGGCCAGCGCAAAAACCAGTTGGTGTTGATCGGCCAAGAGATGGACCACAGCACCCTGAGGAGGCAACTTCAAGCCTGCGTTGCCAAAGACGCCGGCAAGGGTTTTTCCTAAACCAATCCCCTTCACAGGTTTCGTTCAACCTGGATGTCGAAACCTAATCAAAGTGATTAGAGTTTCACCAGCTTTGAGTTGGCGATGTTGGAACTCACCCTTCTCGGGACTGGTTTCATTTTGATTGGCATCGTTCTTTGGTACTCGGCCAACTCTGACGATGACGACAACAGTGGCGGTGGCTTGATGGAGCCCGCACTCGTCCCGATCCCTGTTCGGAATCACCGCCTCTGACGGCATCATTTGAGCCCCCTTCCATCTCTCAGCCCAGGATTTTCATCGATGGGAGGCCTCAACCAACCAAGCCACTCTTGAGTACTGTTCTCAACAGGCTGGTTGTGCGAATGCAGGTCAATAGGAATCCATTCCGTCAACGGGGACATGACTGCATTCCCTTCTTGTGAAGGTCCCAGCCGTTGGCCTCGCTCCATTGGAATGGCTCCATTGCCATCGCTCGCTTGGTTGATCGCTGTGGTTGAGCGCTACCACTCATGACAAGCAAGAGCTTGCAAAGCCAGTGGCAGCAGGGAAGGACCCTGTTGGCAACCTTGGCCTGCCTCCTCGCCGCGCTTGCGCTCTTTCCCCTGGGCGGATTAATTGGAGAGGGGGTCAGGGGCCTGCTTCTTGGCACGGCCAGTCTGGGAGCCGATGGTCTGATCCAAATCCGGGGAACAACGCTCCTGCTGCTGGGAACCGCAAGTCTGGGGGCCATTCTTGGCTCAGCCAACGGCTGGCTTCTCGCCAATTGCCGCTTCCCCGGCCGACGCCTTCTTCGGATTGCCCAGCTGCTCCCACTCGCCAGCCCTTCGTATCTCCTAGCGGCAACGCTGGTTGATCTGGGCAGCATCCATGGGATCCGAATTCATGGCCTGAGCTGGGGGGTGCTGATCATGGCCTTAAGCACCTATCCCTATGTTTTCCTGCTCAGCACTGAAAGCTTCAGCATCTGCGGTCGCCGGCAGCTTGAAGCCTGTCGATGCCTAGGCGTGGGGCCATGGGAAAGCTTTCGACGCATCGCTCTGCCGATGGCTCTCCCTGCCATCGGAGCCGGAATCGCTCTGATGGGAATGGAGGTGGTCAACGAACTTGGGGCCGTCCAACTCCTGGGCATCCCCAGCCTTTCCGCTGGCATTCTCCAAGCCTGGCAACTCGAAGGGAACCCCGCAGGAGCGGTCGGACTTGCCCTCGTCACGCTGATCATCGTGACGGGACTGTTGATCGGCGAACGCAAACTGCGGCGTCGAAGCCGTCGATGGTCCGAAGGCCTCACAGGTGGAGAATCCCCGAATTGGACGCTCACCGGAACGAGAGCCTTGGCCGCTCAGGCCTTGGGGTTCATTCCACCGTTTCTCAGTCTTGGTACACCCTTGATCTGGGCCTGCTTGAACCTTGATCAACTTCAAACCGGCTTACAACCAGAGCTGTTGCTGTTGACCTTGCGCAGTCTTGGGCTCGCCCTCGCCGCGGCAGGTTTGGCCTTAGCAGCGGCCTTGCTCCTGGCGATCACAAAGCGCTGGACCACGGCCCCTTGGCTGCACAGCCTGACCTTTCTCGCGGGGCTCGGGTATGCGATCCCAGGGGCCGTCCTCGCTCTGGCCCTCCTCCTCATCGGTGGGCCCTGGCAGCTCTCACCCATCCTGCTGTTGCTTTGGGGCTACAGCGATCGCTTCCTTGCCGTTGCCAAAGGGGGACTTGATGCCGGCTTGGAACGCATGTCACCCAGCCTGGACGAGGCAGCCACTGGCCTTGGCTGTCGCTGGCCGGATGTGCTCCGTCGCATTCACATTCCCCTGCTGCGGGGCCCGCTCGCGGTCGGTGCCCTGCTTGTCTTTGTGGACACGGTGAAGGAACTTCCGCTGACCTTCGCGCTTCGCCCCTTTGATTTCGACACCCTTTCCGTGCGCGTTTTTCAATATGCGAGCGACGAGCGGCTTGCGGCAGCGCTTTGGCCTGCCTTGATGATCCTTGGACTCGGCCTCATTGCTGCAGCAGCCCTGGTGCCAGGCCTCGACCACACAACCGAGACTTAATTCTTCGGCAAAGAAAGGCAACCAGGGCTCCGGCGAGGAGCCAACAGTCCCACCAAATTGCGCTGAATCAGACTGAAATTATCGTCACTGACGATCACGAGAGTGCGACGCCCATCGTCAAGCTTTGGCCCCCAAGCCAGACCCTCCCAATTTTCGCGAGGCAGATCCTCACCCCTGAAATCCCAACCCATGATGGGCTGCAAAGCCAGCGGAGACTTGCGTTTAGGCCAAGAGAACAATTGGAGCCTGGAGGTCCATTGAAGGGGGCGATGACGACGAATCAGTGCCAACAGACCAGGGGGGCCTTCCAAGGCAAGAAGTTCGGACAATCCAACGGTTTCTTCTGAATCGGTTTCTTCTGGATCTGAGACGCTGGAATCGAGAGGCAAGCGACCACGCTCTTCCATGACACCTTCCCGGTCCAAATGCGCTAGACGCACGCCATCCCTATCGCCGGCAGCAAGATCCTGAAGCAATGGAGACTCCGCTGCGATCAAGAGTCCACCATCGATGGAGCGCGTCAAAGACTCTGGCCCTTGATTCACCGCGAGTCCCTGACCAGGAAGAGCCATCCATGCAGGTGGCAGAGCCTTGGTCTCCAACAACCAGCCATTGCGAAGCGAAAAACGCTGAAGACGCGCCTGATGCCCTGCTTGACGACGCCCCTCGCTCACAATCCAAGCCCCATGATCGCCCGTAAGCACCAAACCCTCTGCATCTAACGAGGCAGAGAGGGGGGTTCCACTTTGATCTCGCAAAACCAAGCGGGGACCAACCTGCAGTTGACCTCCTGTTCGTAAGGGTTTTGCAAGCGGGCCCACCGGGAGCAAATATCCCCGTGACGCATCACTCAGCAACCAAAGTCGATCATCCGATGCTTGGTAAGCCGCTGCGGAAAACCCTCCAAGGGACAGCCCGTTATCGGCCCGTTTTGGCAGTTCCCAAAGACGGATCAAAGCCCAACCAGCATCAAGCGGACAGGGCAACGCCTCCCAGCGAATTGGCAATTCAGGGAGAGGCCACACCATCAGAACAGCCGATCAAACGCGAAGCTTTGCCGTGACCCAGGCATCACCCTTCACAGCAGCGGCAGCGATCAGATCCGCCAAGGTGACGAGCAATCGGTAACTAAGGGCCACCGCAAGGAGGGGAGCCTCCGGCACAATCGTGCCGATACGAAATAACAGAACCACCTCAAACACCCCCAACCCTCCAGGAGCAGCAGGAACGACCAGACCTGCCGTCCAGGCAAGGGCAAAGGCCGCAAGCCAAAGGCCTAGGGGCTGCCCAGACACGAGTCCGAACGTTTGCAAGCAGCACCAAAACCCAGCAAATCGACAGAGAACAAACAGCAGTTCGGAGAGGAGGGGCCACCAGGGGTACGACACTCGACCACTGCCCAGATCCTCATCCTCAATGGAGGTCGTCGTGCCTGGGTCCACTCGATTGAGCTGACGCAACTTGCTGGTCTCCAACCGTCGCAACAAAGGCTCCCGCCAACGTGGCAGCAGCAGCAGAGAAGGAAGAACGCAGAGCAACGCCAAACCGTTTTGGAACCCACCGAACGGCACCCAAAGCAACGCAGCAACGGCCATCACCATGGGCTCCATCAACACCGAAACCAAAGCCTTGCCGCCACCAAGATCAGGCCGGAGAGCACGAAAACGATCGAGGAAATGCCAGATGCCACCGGGCAAATATTTGAGCAAATTGCTTCGCAGATAGAGCGGCACCAAGGCCAAGCGCTCCGGCTGATGTCCGAGCCAAATCACCAAGACCTTCCAAGCCAGGGCATTGACAACCAAGCTGAGCCAACTCAAACCAAGCCCCAACAACAACCACCACCATCCCTGTCGGCTGATGGTGAGGGCACGCAATCCTGTGGCATGGCTCGCCAACGCCACGCCCACAAAGGCGAGGGTCAGCAGGGTGATCCAAAGCCGTAAACCACCAGGAAAAGAAAGCCGTTTCAACACTGCCAGTCCTCCTCGGGCACAAAAGCAAGCGTCTCGCGAGACAGGCGCTCACGAAGCTCCATCACGGTGAGACCAGCCTCAGCAGAGACGCGCTGGAGCTCATCTTGCTCCCACTTCAAGGTGAAGGTCCCATCTGGACGGCGCGTCTGCTTAGCGCGAATCATCCCCCAAGGGGTGGTGCTAGTCCCACAACGACGGGGCAACACCCAGCGCCCCTGTTCTCGCTCCCTTAAGCCGATGGTTGGACTATGGCGCCACCACACCTGCCGCAAGGCCGCAGCCTGATTTGGTGTTGTGAGGGCCATAACAGCAGTACCCGGCCTTTGCTTTTTCATCAAGACGGCTCCTTGAACCACGTCCAATGCACCAGCCAAACGCAAGTGCTGAGCCAGGCTTGCCAACTCTTCGGCCGTGGCATCATCAATCCAAGCCTCCTGCACCACAAGCTCCTGCCAACCAGGCTCCGTTCTGGTCGCATCACGAATGCGCATCATGCGCAGCAAGTTGGGACGGTCCAAAGACCGATGGCCGAGGCCAATGCCAACGGCTTCAACCTCCATCCTGGAGGGACGATGAAAGTGATCTGCCAACACCGCCATCAAAGCCAGACCGGTGGGCGTGGTGAGCTCAGCCGCAGGGAAATTTTCCCCGGTGAGGAGCGGCAGCTGATGGCGCTTTGCCAATTCGAGAACCGCTGGCACTGGAACAGGCAACACCCCGTGGGCCGTCGTCACGCGTCCATGGCCTGCTGGGGGTGCTGTGCAATAAATCAAACCCGGGGAAAGGTGCTCAATTCCAGCGCAGACGCCGATCACATCCACCAAGCTGTCGATGGCCCCGATCTCATGGAAATGAACCTGATCAGGAGCACAGCCGTGCACCGTGGCTTCCGCATCAGCCAGGGCCTGAAACACCTGCAAAACCTTGGCCTTTAGGGAAGGTGACAGCGAAGCGTCCGAGATCAACTGGCGTAAATCTGACCAGCGACGATGGGGTGGATTGGATTCCTCGCTCCTCACCGTGAGCCGAAGACCACGCAAGCCACCACTCTTCGATTCCTCCACATTGAGTGCATAGGCCTTGGCGAGGCCAAGCGCCTGCAAGGGCTGATGCACAACCGACTCCGGCACTCCTAAATCCAGGAGTGCCGACAACAACATGTCCCCGGCAAGCCCCGTTGGACAATCAATGACCAGCGCACTCATGCTGGCTCTGGTGGCATGCCGTCCAGCAACCGGTCGGCGATTGATTCAATCTCAGTGCGCCGCGAACGCAGAAGCTGCTCCACCTCCCGACGGGCCCGTCTTTGCTCGCGCTGAGCCGTGTCGACATCTTGTCCTGACACGCCCCAGATGCGTCCCAATAAAGCCCTGTCATCTTCACCACCTTGAGGGGGTCCCTCGAGCAATGTCTCTGCAGCCATCCCCGCCTGCAGGACGCGGCTCCAACGACGCAAGTCTTCCAGAGACAACCGGGCCCGGTCGGGCAGTGCAAATTCAGTGACACCGTTGCAGCGCAACCCTGCCTTCAGGCAGCCACGGGTTCCGACAAGAACCCTCTTGACCTCAAGATTTTCCTCTTGAGCCACCAACCAGTGACCTGCTTCGTGAAACGCGACTCTGCGCAATCTGTTGCGTCCGCCGGGCAGGGATTCCGCCAACAGGTGACCTCCCATCCCATTCAACTGAGCGGCATCCACGGTGAGGCCCAATAGGGCCCCTCCCAAGCCGAGAGCAATCCAAGCCGGCGACAGTCCGATCAACGGTCCGAACACAGCCAATCCAGTGGCACTGGCCACCGCGACACCGGCCGTGGTGTTGAAGGTGGGGGAAGAGGGCATCAGGTCTTGGCAGGTCGGGAACGAGCGCCTCCCTTACGGGAACCCTCCCGCCCTTTTCCGCCTCGCGTCGGCATCGGTGCAATCACTTCCACAGCCTCTACGGCGAGGAGCTGTCCTTGACGTCGCACATCCAAACTGACGAAATGTCTTAGGTGCTCAAGGGGCAGCTCTCCAGTGAGCTGAACTTTGAACGGCAATGGGCGGAATCCGTCAGCGCGAGGCAGCTGCCGCACCTTCACCACAAGCTCATTGGCTTCTGGCTTGGTGAAAATCAATTCGCCGCGAATCGAGAAAAAATCGTCACCTTCGGGCAGTTGATCCAACGCGTCCTGGGCCTCGGAGGCCTCGGCATCCGAGGTTTCAGCTGTCGCCAGCGTGCTCGGCTCCCAAATTCCTGCAATTTGAAGATGCAGCTGCTCAGACTCACGGCAGCGGGGGTAGACCACCCAAAGGTGGGGCGTTGTCATGTCGAGATGACGACGCATAAGGGTCAGCATCCTGCCAAGAACGACAGTCTCTAATTCATTGCCATCGGAATCAATCAAGACTCCCCGGGTCAACTGATCCTCGGATTCCGGTCGGTAGATACCCCTAACAACACCGATCGCCCGGTACTGGAGGGGTTCTGTAACCGGGGAAATCGGATGGTCGCGCATTGCTGTCAGTGGCTTCCATTTGCCTGTGATGACTCTAGCCAGCTCGAGGGATTCGATTCAGAGTGGTCCAAGCACTCCCCATGCAGATTGGCCGGCGCTAACCGACAACAGGCGTTTCGAAATCGATGGTTGATGGGGTTGGGACTTCCTTTGGCCCTGATCACAGGCTGGTTTGTCGCCCAGTCACTCAATCAAAATCCAACGGGGAACCAGCAGACGAAGGCGCGAAAAGCCAAGGCACCAAAAGCCAAAGCGCAGAAAGCCAAGGCGCCGCAGGCCCTGGAGCCAGAGCAAAGGCTGGAGCGACTCGCCCTCTCCCATCCACGCGATTGGCGTTGGCGCTTGCTGCTGGCCCAAAGGAAGCTCCAAGGAGGGGATCGCGATGGCGCAAGGCGCGAGCTCATCACCCTTCAAGCCCTGTGGCCCAATCGGCCAGAGGTCCAAAACCTCCAACTGCTGTTGGATGTGGAAACAAAGCGTCAGGCCACCGCTTTGAAACAGACAAGCGATCGTTTCCAGCAAACCCCCAAAGGTCAAAGACTCTTGCTTGGATTGCGCTTAGCGGATCTGCAACGTCTCTCCGGACAAGACAATGCAGCCATAGCCACCTATCGCCTGATCGCCACAGAGTCTCCCAAGAGCATGCAGCCTTTGCTTGCCCTCGCCCTTCTCCATCGAGACAAGGGACAGAATCAGCAATCGCAACAGGTCCTGCTCAATGCCCGAAACAGACTTTCTGGCAGCAAACAGGACAAGCAAACCCTCGATCAGTTAGCCGTGCGCTGGCAACTTGATTCCTTCCGAAACAGTGAGGACAGCACTGCAAAACGTCGTGAAAGCGTGCTGCTCCCTCCCACCCCTCCGACTAAGGCGTTGGCTGGGACGACTCCAGAGCCCTAAGGGCCGCATCAATGGCATCGGCAGGCGGTGTGGCGTCATTCATTGCATTCGCCCTGCGCAACCGATTCATCAATTCCATGGGGTTGGTGGCATCAAGCACCGACTCCTGGTTTTTCTGGCCGGGCACGGTCTGGAACACGTCACGCTGCTGGGGAGACTGATAGCCGCTACTCATCGGGCTTTCCTGAGCCAAGCCATCCAGGCAAGTGACCAGCGAAATAGCACTGATGAGCCCAAGCAGATGGGGTCGGAACGGGGTAAGCGATGGCACGTTCTCAGCTCCCAGATAACGGCCTGATGCTAAGGGTCACCTTTAGAAGCCGCATCATCCGTGCAAATCGCCAGCTGGAATGTCAATTCCGTGCGAACCCGACTGGATCATGTTCTGAATTGGCTTGAGCGCTCGGAAGCAGACCTGCTGGCATTGCAGGAAACCAAGGTGG
The DNA here is from genome assembly GCF_000230675.1 of Synechococcus sp. WH 8016. Taxonomy (NCBI): domain Bacteria; kingdom Bacillati; phylum Cyanobacteriota; class Cyanophyceae; order Synechococcales; family Synechococcaceae; genus Synechococcus; species Synechococcus sp. WH 8016. The sequence goes on from NZ_AGIK01000001.1 coordinate 1,113,983, forward strand.
ATGATCCTCAATTCCCGCTAGAGCCTTTTCTCGAGAGGGGATATCAAGTTCAGATTCATGGACAGAAGGCCTACAACGGCGTTGCGCTGATTAGTCGCACCCCTCTGGACGATGTGCGCATGGGCTTCAGCGCAGAACTTGTGGACGACAGCGAAGCCGAGGAACTTGGTGCTCAAAAACGTGTGATCAGCGCTCTGATCGATGGCATTCGCGTGGTGAATTTGTACGTCCCCAATGGATCGAGTCTCAAATCGGACAAATACAGCTACAAACTCACCTGGCTGTCCTGTCTGGAGCGCTACCTAAAGGCCATCCAAACCAGAGATGAACCGCTCTGCGTGGTGGGAGATTTCAACATCGGTCTTGAAGCGCGAGACCTCCCTGATCCCGATCGCTTATCCGGGGGGATCATGGCCTCCGATCGCGAACGCAACGCGTTGCGAGCAGCCTTAGGCCCCGATCTCCAGGACGCCTTTCGTCTGTTTGAGCCGAACAGCGGCCATTGGAGCTGGTGGGATTACCGCAGTGGTGCTTGGGACCGAGACCGTGGCTGGCGAATCGATCACGTCTATCTCGATGAAACCCTTCGGGACGTCGCACGAAGCTGTTCGATCGATAAGCAAGAACGCGGACGGCTCCAACCCAGCGACCATGCACCTGTGATTGTTGACCTGGCCTGGGACTTGGAGGACGACGAAGAGGTTGAGGACTGATTTCAGTAGACAATGGCTTCTTCAGGAAGCGATCGTCCTTCTGCCTGCAATTGCACGGACCGTCGCATCGACTCACCACAGGTTTGTGGAGTCGGAAAAATTTTTCCGGGATTGGCACGGCCAAGCGGATCAAAAGCCAGCCGAACCCATTGCATGCTGTCCAGATCTTCGGCGCTGAACATTTGGTCGAGAAAGCAGCGTTTATCGCTGCCAACGCCGTGCTCACCACTGATGCTGCCGCCGACCTCCAGGCAAAGGTTCATGATCGCGCCTCCGAGGGCTTTCACCCGTTCATTCACACCCTGCTCTGAAGCCCGATACAAGATCAGCGGATGCAGGTTGCCATCACCGGCATGAAACACATTCGCCACCACCAATCCGTGCTCCGCACTGAGCTGATCAATGGCCTTGAGAACCCTTGGCAGAGCCGTGCGCGGGACCACACCGTCCTGGAGGTAATAGCTAGGGCATTGCCTGCCAAGCGCTGAAATGGCACTTTTACGCCCTTTCCATAGACGGGCCCGATCCTCTTCACTCCAGGCTTCCCGTATAGCGCCGGCCCCAGCCTCTCGACAAAGGGCGGTGGCGACCGTGACAGCTTGCTTGACCTCTGGTTGCTGGCCATCCAGCTCAATCAATAAAACCGCTCCTGCCTCCGGCGGATACTCCTCTTCTCCAAACGCTTCGTTCACCGCCTTGATGCAGGTCTGGTCCATGATTTCCAACCCAGCCGGCAACACCCCAGCGCGCGTGATCAAGCGCACAGCCTCTCCAGCCGCCTGCATGGAAGAGAAGTCGGCGAGCAACACCGCTACCGCATCCGGGGCATGCAGCAAGCGAAGCGTGATCGCCGTAGCAATTCCAAGCGTGCCCTCACTTCCAATAAACACGCCCCGCAGATCCAGTTCAGCCGCATCGCACAACGCGCTGCCAAGGCGTGTGGGTGTGCCATCCGGCAGCACAACATCCAAGGCGAGCACATGGTTGCTGGTGACGCCGTACTTCAAGCAGTGCACGCCACCAGAATTTTCAGCCACATTGCCGCCGATGGTGCACACCACCTGACTGGAGGGATCTGGCGCGTAATAAAAGCCATCACCAACAACCGCACGGCTCACCCAACTGTTGATCACACCGGGCTCCACCGTGATCGTCTGATTGGCGAGATCAATGTCAAGAATGCGACGCATGCGGCTGGTCACAACCAACAGCGCGTCTTGCTCCACCAACGCACCACCGGAAAGCCCGGTACCACTCCCTCGAGCCACAAAGGGAATGCCCTGACGATGGCAACAGGCCAGGATTTGGGCCACCTGCTCAGCCGTTTCTGGCAACACCGCAAGCTTCGGCATGTGCCGGTCCATGGTGAGACCGTCACAGTCGTAAGACAACAATTCCTGGCGCCTTGCGACGACTGATTTCGACGGAAGGAACCCTCTCAATTCCCGCTCAAGCGCTGGCCAGTCGTAATTCACGGATGACGTGCCGAACTTCAGCAACCTAGGCAGTTTTGTCAGCAATTCTTAGGCTTCAACTACATAAAAAACACATCGGGCCGTTCTTGGGTCAAGATGTTGCACGGTTTGCAATTGCCCATTGGCTCCCGTCCCCGTGACTGCTTCCACTCTGAACACCAGCCACTCCCAGGCCATTTTCAGTGCTGCCAAGGCTCTGATGCCTGGTGGCGTGAGCTCTCCGGTGCGCGCCTTCAAGTCGGTCGGCGGGCAGCCCATCGTGTTCGATCGGGTCAAAGGCCCTTACGCCTGGGATGTCGATGGCAATAAATATGTGGATTACATCGGCAGCTGGGGGCCAGCCATCTGCGGTCATGCCCATCCAGAGGTCATTAGTGCTCTTCAAGAGGCCATTGAGAAAGGCACCAGTTTTGGTGCTCCCTGCGCCTTAGAAAACACCCTGGCGGAGATGGTGATTGAAGCCGTCCCCAGCGTGGAAATGGTGCGCTTTGTGAACAGCGGCACCGAGGCCTGCATGTCCATGCTGCGCCTGATTCGCGCATTCACTGGGCGCGACAAGATCATCAAGTTCGAGGGCTGTTACCACGGCCATGCGGACATGTTCCTCGTCAAGGCTGGTTCCGGTGTGGCAACGCTCGGCCTACCCGATTCCCCCGGAGTACCACGGAGCACCACAGCCAACACGCTGACCGCTCCCTACAACGATTTGGAATCGGTCAAACAGCTCTTCGCTGAGAACCCCGACGCCATTGCCGGCGTCATTCTTGAGCCAATTGTTGGCAATGCTGGGTTCATCCAACCTGAGCCAGGATTTTTGGAGGGGTTGCGAGAACTCACCAAAGAAAACGGCGCACTTCTGGTCTTCGATGAAGTGATGACTGGTTTCCGCATCAGCTACGGAGGAGCTCAAGCTCATTTTGGAGTGACTCCAGATCTCACGACGATGGGGAAAGTGATTGGTGGAGGTTTGCCCGTTGGGGCCTATGGCGGTCGCAAAGACATCATGGAGATGGTGGCCCCAGCTGGTCCTATGTATCAAGCAGGGACGCTGAGCGGCAATCCATTGGCGATGACGGCTGGGATCAAAACACTCGAGTTGCTCAAGCAGCCAGGAAGTTACGAGAAACTGACTGCCACAACGGAACGCTTGATTCAAGGAATCCTCGATGCGGGCCGTGAGGCAGGGCTTCCGATCACCGGGGGCAGCGTTGGCGCCATGTTTGGTTTCTTCCTCTGTGAAGGTCCAGTTCGCAATTTCGAAGAAGCGAAAACAACCGATTCCGTTCGGTTTGGACAGCTGCATAGAGCGATGCTGGAACGCGGTGTTTACCTTGCACCGTCGGCGTTTGAAGCGGGCTTCACGTCGCTTGCCCACTCCGATGAAGACATCGACGCGACCATCAAGGCATTCCGAGAAAGCTTCGCTGCAATCGCCTGAATCAAGTGAAGATCACGGCTCTAAGTATCGCGAATGCGATGCTGAGCTTTGGTCTTTTGATGACTGAAGCACAGGCAAACGAAACGGAAACATCTCAACCACCACCTGCTTGGGTTGATTTAACTCTGGATTTCACGGCCCAACCGGTGGTGGGAATTGCAGGAGGACTGGAACCATCAGCCAGCAGTTGGATGCAACAAGTTGCGGCAGGACTCACCCTCGGCACTGGCCTGAACAAAAATCGCAGCAACTGGACAGGCTTCGATCACTGGCAAATACAGCTGGAACTGAATCAGTTCACAGGTAATCCAAAACTCAATGAACAGCTAGGGACGGACTATCCGCTTCAAAGCTTGGTCAATCCAACTGGAACCTGGATCACACAAGCATCCTTGGAACGAATAGAGGGCGGAAACAAAATCGGCTGGAGCATGAATGCTGGAGTGATTTCGATCGAAAACAATGTAATGGAGATACCAGCTCTTGATTACTACACAAATTACACCTTAAACACACCTTACAACGCATCGATCATTGGCCTTCCAATCACTCCACTTGTCGCCTTAGGAGCACAAATAGGATGGCATCATGAACAGCTTGGGAGCTTCGATTACGCGTACTACAACTTAAATAAGACACATCAGATTGCTGCTTCACTAGGCGTTAAGCCGTTAACGCCGAAGCTCCAAGGTGATCTTCAAATCTTCCAATGGTCGATGAATCCATGGATCAATTCTCAACAGACAAACACGGAAGAATCAGAACAAAACCTGCCAGACCCACTCATTCAACTAGGCGGTTATTCAGCAACAACCGACCTAGACATAACGCAAAGCACAAACTTAGGCGATGGCAGCAATCATGGCATTTACGGAACGATCACATGGCCATTCTCCCTACCCATTGGAAACGAGAACCGAATCTGGATCTCTAGCAGTCTCAGCTTGAACCCAAACAACAACCCCTTAATCAGCTATCTAGCCGGGGGACTGCTCAGCCAAGGGATCCTCCCTGGCAGGCCCTTGGATGTGCTGGCCCTAGGCGTGAACAGAAACGGATTCAGCCAAAGCATTACTCCCAACCAAAGTTATGAAGGAGTGATTGAACTCAACTACAAGATTCAAATCTCTGATCGCCTGCAAATACAGCCACTCATGCAGTGGATCATCAACCCTTCTGGGATAGGATCTCTGCCAACGATATGGGCAACAGGAGCTCAAATCAACTTCTCTATTTAAGATCGGATGAAAATACAACCAACAAGTCTTCTCCCTATATTAAAACGATTAGTATGGCTCCCCATAGCCTTCAATGCAACCGCGTTGCTGCTGCTTGATAGCAGCACACGCAATGTCTTTGCAGAAACAATCACGCTAACCCTTAGCAATGGCGACAAAATTCAAGGGACATTAGTGAAGAGTGAGAGCACTGATACCGTGACTGTGATTGACCATCCAAGTTTAGGCAAGCTTAAAATTAAATCGACAGCTTTGAAAGCCAAACCGAAAAAAAAGCACTGGACAGGAAGTCTTTCAGCTGGAATGACAGGCACAAATACAGATCGTGATTACGACCTCGACAGCACATTTCAACTGATCACACAATATAAGGATGAAAGAAATCTTCTCTCCTTCAAAGCCAATACAGAGTACGGAATTACAAGAAGCGCTAATCAAAAGGAGGGCTCAACAGACACCAACCAAGGGCAGGTGGACTTGCGTTATTCATATACTTTTTCAGGGAAACTGAGTGCTTATGCATCCAATACCTATGAGTACGACATGCTGAATCAGGTCGGCCAGAATAATCTCATTAATTCAGTTGGACTTGGATATGACCTGATCAAAACTGACACCACAACTCTCAATGTATCGGCAGGACCTTCGGCCCAGAGCCTTTGGGGGGGAAGATTCTGCACAGCTGACAAGAACTGCGGAAAAACTTACCCCGCAAGCAGTGCTCGAATCAGTTTCGACTGGCTTCCTAACAACTACTTCAACCTCTCTCTCAGCAATCAATTCACGAATGCCTACGTCGATGAGTTTTCTCCGAGCAACAATTTCTCAGGAACCATCAAAATCTACCCCTTGGGGGACAAAAAACTATTTACATCTCTAAATGGACAACTTATCTACAATTCTCTCACGTCACCAAAAGTTGACAATAGCTTTTCATTGCAACTTGGAACCCAACTCTTCTAATGCTACTGAGTAACGAAAAGTCCCTTAAGACCTGCCAGCATCAATCACTAGTCATAAGACCTTCAACGGAAAGATCAAGACTAGGAACTTTCCATTTAGCGGTAATTCTCAAATTGAAGCGGAACATCTAATTCTTCTTCCTTGCTTCTCACGAGTTGGATGGCTGCTTGAAGGTCGTCCTTGCTCTTACCAGTAATACGAAGACTTTCCCCTTGAATGGCAACCGTGACCTTCTTCAATTCATCACGAACCATTTTGCTCAGCTTTTTCGCCAACTCTTGACTCAGCCCTTTTCGCAATTGAATGACCTGCTTGACGCGATTCCCACCCACTGCTTCAGGAGTTTGGAAGTCAAAAATCTTTAAAGAAAGATCCCGTTTCGTCGCTTTAGTTCTCAAGATGTCCTCCACAGCCTGCAATGTCATATCACTGGCTGTTGTGATAACCACTTCCGTTTCAGCTAGATCAATCTCAGTACCCGAGTCCTTAAGGTCATAGCGATTTCCAACATCCCGGCGGACTTGATCCAGAGTATTGACCAGCTCCTGGCGGTCAAAATCAGAAACCACATCAAATGAATATGACGCCATAGTGCTGTGCTGCTGTTCCGAACAGGTCTTTGCTCAACTTACTCACGGTGAGCGATCGTGGCAGTCTGAACAAACAAACTCACAGCATCTCGGGTGCTTTTGGCGCTCAAAAGCAGAGTTGCAGGCCCAAAGGCCTAAAAACAGTCGGCAGGTCCAGGATCTACGGCGCACAAGCCCGTGGGCGATTCAACAATGAGCCTCAAGACATTGAGTCAATATTATTTTCAGCGAAGAATTAACAAAGAATTCACATCAAAGCCCAAGCGAGTCTAATTTATAATCAAAAAACTTACTCACGCAGGCTTTCAAACTCTCCATGACAACACCACTTGATCAAGCGCTCTTCATCGCCAATGAGATGGAAAAACTTGCTGATCAACTGAAGCCTGCGGTGATTCGAGCCGCTCGTTCTGATGATGAGGGACGAAAAAATCTCGACCGTATTGAATATGCCCTTGGGACGATTGGGAAAGCTCTGATCCTTACTGACTACAGCGTGGATGAACAAAAAGATCTCGATAAACTCGAAGAGTTCAGAGAACTCCATGGAAAGCATTGAGACCGAGGAGCCCTAAAGCTCACTGCTCAAGCAGGGATCAAAATTAAGAAATGGGCTCATCGGATGCAGCTTGTTCTAAGTCTTTCCAGGTCAAGTCAATGAGGGGGAGCGCCTCATCAATTTCTCTTTTCACGCCAGAGGCTTCATCACTTAGCCCCTGCTCGATCAGCTGCTGGTATTTCTTGTATTGGTTGACCCAGATCAGGATCGTGGGGGTGCTGTTCGTCATGCTTCTAGGGTGGAGCGACATTCCAGGACATCCCATAGGCAGGGGATGTAAGGGAAGGGCCTTTGGGCATCAGATCAACCCCAAAGGTAATCGATTCATAGCCGAGGAAGGCCTGAATGCTCGAGAGCTCACATACCCAATAGCGAATAAAACTGCCATCGAGGGGTTGCGATGGCCATTTAAGTAAAAAAAGCGATGCCTCAGAGAAGCGAACTAGCCAAAAAGTGTTCTCAAAGGGTCAACTCTGAACCCAAGCTTGCATCGAGACAACATATTTGAAGACGTTTAAAAAGCCTCATCCATCACACCTATAAATCAAAAGATGAAAAGCCTAAAGAAGTGACCTAGAAGTCATGTTTTTCACCTTCAACCACCATCGCCACCAATAAGGGCCAGTAGCGATAGCTCGCCCGAATCAAAAGGGCCCAAATCAACCAGAGAAGCCAAAAATTGACGCTCTCATCAATGGCCTCACGACAGTTCTGTTGCAAGCGCGTTGCCTCAGGGGCTGAAACTTGCTCTTGCAACGACCGATTCATGGCTGCACACACCCTTCCAGCTGGAAGGCGGAACAATTCTGCAGAAAGCCAGGCCGGAGCTAAAGCCACGGGAATAGCAACCAACCATCTGCCGACAAATCGCTCTAACGAACGACTCGGCACGATGCGTCTCGGCTTGGGAGAAGGCATCAAACGCCAATCCAGACGCTCACTGTCCTGAAATTAGAAACGGCTGGTCAACTAGACCAGCGCATTGACATCAAGCGAAAGCTTTTCTGTTGGGCACTGATTGACCAACCACGCGGTACACCGTTTACGAGCTCAGCATCACACAACTCGATTCAAGGAAGTCTGGATGATTGCGCCGGTAGGTTGAGGCATCCTCTGCCCAAAACTCACTCCAACCGGCAGTCCCAACGTAATTGGTGTACAGCCAAACGCCGCTGCGGCCAAAGTTCATCCAAGGACTCCCAGGCGTTTGACGGGTCGGGCTAAAAAATGTCATCGATCCACCACTCAGTGTGCCTTGCCAACGTTGATTCCCATAAACAACGACCGCCTCTGTTGGATTTTCCGTGGAACGATGAACAATCACCTCACCAAGCGGTCCGCAGCGATACCTCACCGACTCCAAGGCGAGAGCAGGCCCTGGGAGAGCGCCTACAACCACAAGCAATGACCAACGGGCAATGTTGCGCCATGACGTCATGGGGAATCGACCTGAAAAAGCCATTATCCCATTAACAAACGCGAGCAGATTGCTAACCAGCCAGCGAACAAACAATCAAAAAATAGGCTAAAAACAGTTGAATGCTCATCTGTCGGGAGCTCAAGAAGCGACTAAAATCAACGATTTAGCCTGATATTCTAAGCAAATTCAACGATTTTTAGGCGACGCGCTACCACACTCAAGCGCAAACATAAGCTCAATCAGATCATGGATGATTGAGCCAAATCAGATGCGAGTAATAATCATGTTTGACGCTTAAATGTATAACAACCGCCGTGGTAGCCCGTGAATGGCTGCGCATAGGTAATCAATTCCCACCCCTGCTGTCCAAGCTCATTCATCAGTCCCACCAAAGTGACATCATGCTGTGGGTTCCTTCGGGAAATCAGCTGCTTTTCATCAAGCCAAAGCTCTTCAATTTCTCCAGTCCACGACTTTCCTTTCGGAACAAAACGCAATTGCGTGTATTCCCAAGTCATGGAGGTCAGTCGTCATCGTGTTGACTGTAAAGCAAGGATCGAGCTGACTAACCCTAGAAAGCACAATCTCAATGCACTTCAACGATGACAGCGCAACTCAAGCGTGAGCAGCCACAGGCCGATGCCGCAAGGCTGCACAGGCAGGGGGAGCGAGCAGGCCTCTGCCCTCAGCCAACGACAAACACTGCCGTTATGAACACGGCAGAAATAGCCGCTAAAAAACTACCGATACCAGCAGCTTGAATCAAGTTTGGGCTCATCAAAAATCCTCGATGCCCTTGGTATGGCTCAAGCCAAGCTCTGACATCAAGATTTGTCGTGAAACGGAAACGAAAAAGCAACCAGAAGCGGAGAGGCCGCCCCTCCCGGATGGAAGAGACGGCCTAGCTCGCTCGTTTATGCATATCGCTAACCAATATCCAGTGAACCTGTATCGGAGAAGTGTGAACCTCGAAACGACAACAGTGAACTGAAAGAGGAGTGCGAAGCGTCTGGCGTTCGGCGCCTGGGGCCTGGTTCCTAAGTGGTGAGTGTTTGAACTCCTTAGGGCACCTGGTTCGGTGCAGATGGAGTGTCGATCGACGTGGCGCTCAAGAGATTGCCTACCGAAGGACGGAACTCGCCGTTGGGTGAAAAAACTGTTGGAGCAGGGGCCAAGTGGTCAGGCTGCTTCTGTGATCTGCTCAGGTGGAGTGTCGGCCGTCATGGCTCCTCCGATTTCGATACACAAAGTGTGGCTTAGACGGGTGGATAGCGCATCGGTGCAATCGCGCATTGCCATCAGAAACAAAACCGACGAGATTGGAAGTGGCGTGTCTGCAGTGAAGATTTCAGCCATCATCGGGTTTTGATGGCTGCATGCCTCCAAGACTTGTCATCCACGATCCACTCACTCAAGCGGGAAGCAACTGGACAAAAGCTCATAAAGCCAGGTTCACTCTGCGTGTACGTAGAGAAGACTTCTGCTGTTGCTAAGCAACATTTGGGACCACAGGCAGGCGATCCATAACGAGGACAAATCATGGCTTCTCTCCGTTTTTTTTATCATCTCGCTCTCTGATGGTGCCAACTGAGCAAAGGATGAGATATCCACTAGAAAGCCATGAATCATGCCCATGGCCAATCACCTACTCGACCAAATCCAAGGCTTGAAGCACTTTCAAGCGAATTCCTCCGAGTTTGGCCCAAGCACGTAAGGCCTCAGCCTTCGAGGCATAGGGCCTCCAATCATCTTCAAGAATGCGACGCTGCATATGAATTGCTACGCGTTGAACAACAGCTCGATCACTAGGACGATCGAGATAGATCGTTGTCCCGTTGAGCTCAAAATTCATATCAGTCCGAGTCTCTTCGCAAGGTGCGGATGTTGTTGTCGTTGCTAACGACCCTAAGCCACCCTCTCAACGTCGAAATCCACTTTGATGGTGAAGAGGCCGAAGCACCGTTGAAACAGGGAGGAGTGAAGCCTTCAAACCGTACCTCTAACCGAACAACCGATAAGGAACAAAACCCAATAGATTTTTTAGAGAATGATCGAGCCAATGACCAATCATCGCTTGTCGATTGAACAAAAGTTCCAGCTCGAAGCGGCTTTTAGAGAGATTGATGCTTGCGACGACATCGGCAAACTTCGTGAAATCACCAAAGCCATCATCACAGCCCAAGAAAATGAAAAGGCCTTCGCAAGAGAAGCTATTTCGCGAATGCGTCAAGAGATAGAAGCTCAGACAAGTTCTCATTTTGGCTTTAATCGAGCGGCTGGGTAACCAGCAGTAAATGCTACTTCAATTCTTCAATCAATCTCTCTTTACCAATTAGCATCGCTACAACAATCTCTCCCAAATTCGCCTTGGTGTAGCGAAGCAAATCACCTAGGATCAATTATTTTCCTTTTCCTGATCAGCATCCGCTGGTTTTTTTGATATACCACTTTTAACATAAATTCCCACCTTTAAACGTCTTGATTTACAAGACCTACAATACAATTAATTTGCATTTCATTTTAATGCATTGACCCGATTGGATTTGCTTAGCACCAGCGCTGAACATTAATGAGGTTCACGCCGGTTTGCGCAAAAAACATGACACCAAGCAAAGATTGGGGCATAAAGGGAAGACACAGCAGATGCAGACATGCCATTACCCAAATGGGAAACGATGACTGACGAAAGCCAAGCGATGGTTAAGAAGACCGGTCTCGGGATCGGTGCCGGGCTCTTGCTGGTTTGGGTGGCTTTGGGATTCATCAAAGCCATCCTTCCGATCATTTTCCTTGGCGGTGCCGGCTACTTAGGTTGGAAGGTCCTCAACACAAAGTAGTGCTGGTTGGCGATCCAGCCATCGAGCTCCAACGTTGGCTGAGAGGGAGCGATCGCTACGATCTTCAAGAATCAATGCCTCTCCATCTGAAGTGATATCAAAGGACTTCGACTATTCGGCCTCGATTTCATTGACGGACGTGAGGGAAAACTTACCTTTCATCGATCCCGAAAATCTCTCATCCCAAGATGTGCTGGAGGTGCTACTGCATCTCTTTCGGCAAAAGCCAGGATTTGTTGACCGCGGCCATGAAATCAACAACAAAGAAACGGCCTGGGTGAATGCGTTCCTCTTTCGACTCAATCCTGGCATCGATCACGACGGCATGGACGCATTCGTTGTTGAGATCATCGGCTCTAGCGTCGACCGGATGGCAAAGCTACGTTGATCGTGCTCAATCCAGAATCATTGCATTTAGCAAGCCGTATTGAGGCGAATCAGAAACGGCCCCATCCTGCACAATCAGCCAAACAGGCTTCATTCCCAAAGCCCTTCAGGGCATCCATCAATCTCTGATGTTCTGGCCATGCTTTCGAGCAAATTAGAGCTTCAGCTGGTGATCCAAACACACCTAGCGATCCAGCATTCATTGATTCGAGGGCTCGGTATCTAGGAAGCACACGAATGCGAGCCAAGGGGCTTCAGGCATGGGGAATCAGATCTCAGCTTGTTTTCCCTGTTCCATTCCCGAATGCTCTTCCCTCTCCAGTCAAAGTAGTGAACCAACAGGGAGTTTCGGCAGCATGTTTCTCGCTCATACCTCCATCGCACAAGCCGAAGAACTTGCAGCCGCTGTTGTCGGTGCCATGCGACTCCCCAGTGGTTGGTGTTCAGCGTTCCAGCCCCACTTCCTGTCTTTGATCTTCCGTGAGCTTCTGGAAGTGGAGATCAACTTCGAACAAATCCGCGGCCTGAGCGTGGCAGAGGCCGGAGTGATTTTTCCAGACCCCCTACAGCGGCAAGAGCTGATCGAGCTGCTCGTCCTGACAGAAATGATGGTCAATCCCATCCCAGCCGAACTGGAGCGATCGTTGGAACACTGGGCAGAGCAACTCAACGTCCATGATCGATCCCTTGTCTTGGCCCGAGATGTAGCCACCCAAGCCAGGGCTCAAGCCCAGAGTGATTTTTATCGGCTGTTCTGAATGGGAGAAGAGGACCTGCAAAAAGCCGAATTTGAAGGACTACTCGAGAAGCATGGGTCGCAAGCATGGACCTTCACGGTGAAGGAAGATCCCGAGCTGGCCGCTCAATGGCGCTCCCTTGCCCAGCTGCCGGCAGGCACGTTAGGAGCTGCTGTTTGGCAGCACTATCAGAGCCATGGCTTCACCACCCCTGGGGAGCTCGGCGGTGCCAATGCCGCCCTTGCGCATCACGATTGGCTTCACGTCCTGGGTGGATACAACGTGGATGTCATCGGAGAGGTAGAGAACGCCGCATTTGGAGCTGCCAGCAGCAGCGTCCCGGGCTCAACGCTCTGGTTTTTAGGCGTGATGGCGATGTACGAGGGAGGACTCTTTGACAGTGTCGTCGCCGGCAGCCATCCGCACCAAATCTCTAGCGCGGGCACGCCGGAGCGAGTCGCCCACGCCCTGCGGCGCGGACGGGAATGCAAGCAGGACTTACTCGCCATCGACTATTTCAGCGTTGCCAATCAACAGCTGGTGGACCTGCAAGAAACCTGGGGCCTCAAGGACTGAGCCTGACAGCATGAAAAAGAAGGGGATTCATCTCAACCTTGAGAAAAAGCAATAAAATTCCAAGAAAGAAGGCCTAAAGAGAAAACTCTTCACACCTTTAATGACCGCCTCGTTTATTCATCTCCACAACGAATAACACCACTCAATTTGTCATCCGCTATTGCCAATAAAACCTAAAGCCAGAGTGAAGCCTCTTGCTTAAGAAAGGCATCCGCAAGGCCCTTACCATCAAAAACTCGTGATTTATGCCATCAGCTGCAGACCATCCAGTGATCGGACAATGTGCGTGACCTCATCACCGTTCACCCAATGAATCACGCCATCATCAACATCTGAAACTTGAAACATTGTGTTCACCATCGGATCCCTAGCTCCCCCCTCACAGAACACCACCTGTCCCATCCACCAATTGTCATCGACCTTTCGAGCCACCCGCCTCTCCGCCTGCACGATGACAAAGTCACCAGAACTAACGCTCAAAAATGCGGGAATATCCTGGCTCGCAAACGGACTCTTGCCCTGGAGAGGGTGATCAATACTCACTAGTACGCCTGAACCACTGCTCGCGTTCTAGGGCATCTGAATCGGTTGGTCAAGCCCTTCCCAAGCCCTGCCAGACCTTGGGTTTCTGCTGAGCAACGGGATCGTTACTTCAGAGAGGAATGGTGATTGACCACTTGTTGCGCCTAAAACCCCAACGCTTCCCTGAATCCTCGGCTTTAGGGACACTGTCAAAAAGAAAACCTTTGGGGTCATCAGGGCGTTGACCAATCTCCTTGGCTCCATCCAGAGGGATCTCAGATCCAACGTAGTGATCGCCCTCCTTACGGCACAAGCGCACTGGAGACTGCGCGTAACTGGTCCAAATCCCTGTTCTCTTCACGGTGTATTGGCCGGCACTCTCCGCCCATTGACTGCAAGCCCTAAGCGCAGCCTCAGGCGACTCATAGCGATTGAGAGCCTGAATGAAACTGATGCAACTGGGCACTTGCGTAATAACCAGAGCCGCCAAAAGGAGATGTGTGATTCGACTAGAAGTCATAAAAGCTCTTGGTTAGGCCACGCCTAAACCATATTGAATCTTTTTAGAGACAAGGGCAGACTCCCTAAAATTCCCAGCCAGCCCCATACCAATCCAACCGCTAGCAGATTTTGCAAAGGAAGCAGCACTCCATCAAAGAAATCAACTGCAATTACGATTAGAAGCGAATGTTTGATCTATAAATGTCCAAACGCAGGACTGGGCCAAGCGTTTGCGAGGGCGGCAGGGAAGGAGATTCGGGATAAAAACTTGCCGACCATTCGTAAACCCCCTGCCTAGGATTAATACTTGGGATCACAACGCTAATAATCTGACCAGGCTTAATGGAAGGACTGAAGATGATCTCAGTGATTCCACTCTCATCATTGGACTGGAGACTTGCAAGACCCTTTTCTCCACGCTTACGCATATCATAAAAGCCAGAATAAACAGTGAGATCCTTACCCCGCCATTTCCACTTCTCAGTGCCATTAATTTGCGACAAGGCAATTCTTTTGAGATTCGCCCCAGCATCTGCGGGTAGCTCTAATGAGATAACGGGATAGGACCTCTGATAGGCATTGGAATATGAATTGTGGATCGAAATATTTCTGGGAGGACTTTGAAAAAACTCCTGACCGTATAACTCTGTCGCATGCGCGCTCAGCGGCTGAGCAAAAAGAAAAAGAAGGGGGAGCGCGGCAGCTTTATTCACGGATCCTTTTCTTTTGATTCTAGTAGGCAACATCTTTCAGGAAGAAGAATGCAGCCGCCATACAGTCGATCGCGAGCGAGTCAGCTCTGCCTTTTAGCTAGTTCTTACAGACGCTATTGAACGAATCGAATAAGGGGGTCTCGACAAAAAGAGAGCCCAGTCAAAGCGTGAAGCCATGAAGCCATTGGGGCTGCAGGGTGGTCTTAGTAACCACCGAAACGCAGCGCAAGCTCTAAGGCCCCATAACCAAAAAGGAACGTGCTTCCAAGCAGTGCCAACTCTTTTTTCGAACTTGCCATAGAAAGGAGGGAGGAACCCACCAGCAACGCTCCAAAGAATCTAAAGGGAATCTGAAGCTCCAATATTTAGAAAACTATCAATCTGGTCATTATGAGCGGCCTGTTTACTCAATTTCATGAAAAACGCTTAACAGTGAACATTTTTTGGCTCCAGCGCAATCTTTCTATTTATCTATAGCGAAATAAAAATGGTTCAGCCTCCGTCGACACCCCGCAGGCTTCACGCCCCTCCACAGCGAGGCTTTTGCGGCGGAGAAAGCCTTGCTTTCTGGATTTCGCTTGGCAGACTAGGCCACCTAGCCGATTGTCCTCTTGTCAGTCGATCGCCATTTGAGAGCCGTCGCGGCCACCTCCCCAGCAGATGCAGCGCATCTTCAACAGGAGGAGCGTCTCCGCACACCTGGCGTCATGAAAACCCTGGTGACACCGAGAGTCAATCTGGAGGAAGGGCTAAGGCAGGGCAGCCGCTGAATGAAAGAAAGCCTGGACAAATCCCATCGCGATCTTCATGGGCCTGGGGAATCGCCCATTCTGAATGGAGAAGAAAAACTCGAAGACAGGACTTCCCAGAGGCCTGGACGTTTAGCGAGCTCATTTTTCGCCTCCACAATCAGCTCGTTCTGGGTGTCTTGATCAAGGGCAAGAGTGTCACAAAGACGGGTAAAAGCCTTTTGCTCTTCGGAGTTAACAGTGAATTGGTAAGCATCCCGAGAGGAGGCAATCACCATGTAGGACAATTTTGCCGTGAGAGCTCTACATTCTTCAGGGATTTCCTCCGCCAAAACCTCCAAATCATTGGGATGGCTGAAGGCTGCGGCCCAAGACGGAATGGCGGCTTCTTTGAGATAACGCTTACCAAGAGATTCCAAGAGCTCCTGCTCCTCAGGTGCCATGTTCCCGTCCGACACAGCCATCAATTTAAGGATCTGGATAACAACTCCTGCCGTACGGAGATCCATAATTACATCCATTTTAATTACCATAGCGTGGCAACTTAATATCAACAAAGTTTTTACCACTTTTTAACAGTGCTTCGGCATTTCCTGTTCCTAAACAGCGGCTCAAAACGTGCCATTGGTTCCGGTGACTAAATGCCCGATCAGCTCAATTTCGATCGACGATTGGAGAACCTCAGGGACATTTTCGTTCCAGCTATGATCGTTAGCTGACACGCACATCTTTAAACGAGCAACCTTTGCAATAAAACAAGGGCTAAACGGAATAAAGAAGGAAATCAATAAGACGTTGGCTTTGTACGTGCCCTAGAGGCAAGCTGCACGCGCCAACTCTGTCCTGAAACAGCCCTGAGAATGATTGCTACATAGAGAAAGCTGTTGCTGCTCGTTGATGGGAACCAAGACTGCGATCTTGGCAGCTGTGCTTTCTGCCATCGCTCCAATGCAAGTGGTGATGGCCAACGAGCCAGGGCTCAGTGCACAGGATGTTGTGCGCCGCTACAGCAAGACAGTGGCTTGCCAAATTCATGAGGAGAGCCCCAGCCAGTACGCCAAGGTCCAGTTGGAGCCTGGAATTCAAGATGGTTTTGGAGCTATCTGGCTGGTGGGTTGGACTGGCGACCTGGGTTGTATGGGAGGCAATGGCACCCAACGTGTGCAGATGACCCTGGTGATGCAGAACGGCTTTACAAGCCGTTCTGTCAGCCCAGTGGTCATTGATGCGGAACCGCTGCCGAAGCTTCTGATGGGAACGCTGTTGGAGCTGCATTTTCAAGACGACGTGCTGACAATCCGCGGCACCACTGGTCGCCAGAAATGGGGCACTCTCAAACAGGTCACAGAGCGCTATCTCTGGCTTGGTCCATGGGGTAACGGCCCACGTTTCAAGCGCCTGTCTTGAGACATAACCTTGACCATGCTCTGTGGAACCACAGTGGTGAAACACTGCAAGTCGTGATAATCACAAACCCCATCTTCACGGCCCGAGCCAAACTGACGAAATGAAACGTCTCCTACGGCTTCTTAAGCGACTGACAGGCAAAACGCAGAAGCCTCCGCTTCATACGCCTGAGGAGTTGGAGTGCTTTAAACGGGATGCCATTGAGAACCGGGGCAAGCACTACTAATGCAGGGCGCAATTGCACTGGGGCTGGTGGCTGTCCTGTTTCTTGGCCTTCAGGTTTGGTGGCTCAGCAAGGTCTTTTTAAATCGTCCACGGCAGCCAAGACCCATGGGCGCTTTGAAATCAAGGGGAGCCAATTCACTCCAAAACGAACGTCATGCTCTGGAGAAGATCTTTGGGAAATCCTGAGAACCAATACAGCGCTTTCAAAGCACCCAGCCCCCACGCAGCCCCCAACTGATTCAGCGCAGATCTGCTTAGAAGTAGAGAAGACTGGATCGGCACAGATGCAGCGCCTTACGCGCCGAATCAACCGATGCCGTATTGGGTGTGGTCAATCCTTTTGGAACCACGAGTGCGTCATTGAGATCCAGACGAACCCGGGCAGAGAACCACGATCCACCACCAGGCAACGATGCACGGCAAACATGATTTTGTTCACGATCAACCTTGCGCTCAATCAACCAACCATCAACGCGATCAATCGTTTGAAAATTCTGAGCCAGGGCTGATGTTCCCATCAGCGAAACAAGCAGCAAGAGGCATTTCATACAACAGAAGACACTCGCATCGACATTGACATGGGTGAAAGGATGAAAAACAACGTGAGCAACATCACAGCAGAGCTTGATACCTGTCATCACAGAAGCCATGGATTCGAGAGATGGTGAATCCATCGAACCCATCTCTCGAATCCATGAACTTCACTCTCCCTGGCTTCGAGTCCTGGAACTTCCAAATCGTGTTTTATGGAAGCATCCTGATTCTTGAAGCAATCCGTGATAGTGAAACGCTAAGCACCGTGCTTCAGCCAATGGACGACACACGCAAGGCCGCTCATGGATTGATCAACACGCCAAGCTGCACCCTGATCGGACATTAAGGCTGAAGCCAAGCATCCTCTATATGATGCCAAACTCGTACTTTTTGAGTGCATTTGTTGAAGCAGAGATAGCTTTATGAATGGAAGCGTCTAAATGTCACTTCCATTCAGCTTTGCGGCCAAGACCAGATCGGCTTGCGCTAGGCCATCAACCTTGTGGGTGTCAATCAGCGCGTCCGCATGTGCCCAGCCCAGGGAAAACTCAACATGGAGTCCCCTCCTTCCGTAGCCTCAAGATCAAGAGACATTGACGCATGGACGAAGACAGCAAAAAGGCCAGACGAACGACTTTTGCCTGGGTCATCGGAGCCAACGTCGCAGCATGGGGTCTCTACTTCGTTCTAACGAAAGTTGTGGGGATCGATTTTGAGATGATTCGCCAGGCCAACTACGGCTGACCCAGGAAGAAGCGCTTGGCGGACTGCTTAGAACGTGCTTTTAGACACACAAATCCTTGGCGACGTCACAGAAGGTGCACAAGTAAGTATTTATTTCTAGTTAGATGTTTGCCCTCTTCAACAAAAAGCCTGAGGTTTGCAACGTGCTTGGTGATTCAATCACCCTTCGCCTAACGGCAGACCAGACCGATGGCAAATACAGCGTTGCTGAGTTTGCGACACCTGGTGGCGTTGGACAGCCCCCTCACACCCACGACTGGAATGAAAACTATGTGGTTTTAGAGGGAGAACTAAACCTCAATATTGGAGGGCACCCAACCATCGTTGCCACTGGCGAATCCTATTTAGTGAAAGCCGGTACGGTTCATGCGCCAACGCCTAAGGGCGATTTCTGCCGTTACGTCATGATCGGCCAACCTGGCGGGGTGGAGTCTGTCTTTAAGAGCCTCAAGGCCAATGAAAAGGAGCTTGATGACATGAACAAGGTCGTCGAGATTGTGACCAAGGAAGGCGTCAAGATCGCAGCGCCCCAAAGCTGAGCATCCTGTCGGCGGCAAGACTCGTAACAGCAGCCAGCCAAAGGAAAACGCTTCACACCGCGCTTGGGAATAAAAAAGGGGCTCAGCTTTTGCTGAATCCCCTCAAGCCATAACGCCCCCTGGCGGATTCGAACCGACGACCGACTGCTTAGAAGGCAGTTGCTCTATCCAGCTGAGCTAAGGGAGCATCAGGCCATTTTGACAGTTGGCGTCCACCACCCCGCTTAAGCTTGAAAACTGTGCGGTACAGACGATGGCCCCCAGCCGGCTTAACGACAGCCACAAGCAGGAAATTGTGGAGCGGTACCGCGCTGGAGAAACAAGCGCTCATATCGCGGCAGCCTTCGGATGCAGCGCAAACACGGTGAGTCGCACCGTTCGGTCTTTGTTGAGCGCTGATGAATACGCCGAGCTCAAAATCCAGCGTGCTGCCAAAGGGACGGCTTTAGAGAGCTCTGCTTCAGAAAGCAGCGTGCCTAACTCAGCACCAAGCACCAACGCGGAGGGCAGCAAAGAGAGCGTGGGGAGTGAAGCTGATGGCGATGCTGTTGAAGATGAAGATGGTGATGGTGATGGCCAAATCCTCGCGCTCGATGATGCCGAAGATTTCGGTGGCGCCGATCTCGACGACAACGAAACCTTCAACACGGACGATGAAAATGTTTTCCATGAGATAGCCGTGCTCCCGGTGGACCTCCCACAGGTCACCACCCAAGAAGTGATTTGCCGGCCCTTCGCCTCTGAACTTTTGCCAGACAGCGTCTACATGCTTGTCGACAAAACGGTGGAGCTGGACCCACGGCCGCTCAGTGAGTTCCCTGAATTGGGCCTGAGTGACCCCTCAGAGCAGCAACGCCAGGCTTTATGCCTCTATGCAAGTCCACGTGCTGCCAAACGCCAATGCGGCCGCAGTCAGCGGGTGATCAAAGTGCCAGACACCCAAGTCTTTGAGCAAACATCGTCCTACCTGCTTGCCCGTGGCATCACGCATTTAGTGGTTGAAGGATCCCTCTTTTCACTCAAGTCATGATTCAGCGGTCTGGGTCTGAATCAGGCGCTGGCGCCAACACCGCAGCCACACTGCCACCGCTGATGATTCCGAGCACCAAGCTGACGCCAACAATGAAGCCGGAGGGAAGGGGGGCAGACCGACCAACGCCAAGGTTGAGGCGATAGCGATCATTCAGATTTTGTGCACCAAGGCAGAGCACTAACAGCAGCGTTAGCCCACTCCCCAAACTCAACAGCAGCAGTCGTAGCCGGATCAGCATCGCAATCGCTTTTGACTTGATCAGTCTGACGGTTCGCTCACAGCGTGAAGTAACGCATAAAGCTCCCGTTTCGAACGTCCAATCCGACTGGACAACAGCTTGGCCGCATCCTTGGCACTCATCCCCTCGGCGGTGAGTGCCAACAACTGCTCACAACACTGCGTGTCGCTTAAGGCTTCGATCTCGAGGGGTGGGGCTCCTCCCAACACCACAGTGCATTCCCCTTGGGGGGGGTGCTCTTGAAAATGCATCCGCGCCGCGCCAACGGTTGGCCCCACCTGTTGCTCATGCCGCTTCGTGAGTTCTCGAGCCACTTGTAACGATCGCTCCTCACCGCAAAGCTCAAACAACTCCTCCAGCAGTTGGCACAAACGATGAGGGGCCTCATAAATCACACTGGTGCGCTGCTCCATTGCGATGAGGGCCAGTCGGTCCCGGCGTTCTCTGCCTTTGGACGGAAGAAACCCCTCGAAACAAAACCGGTCGGTAGGAAGCCCGCTGCTCACCAGCGCCGTCGTCGCCGCGCAAGGGCCAGGAATAGAAATCACCTCACAGCCAGACGCACGCGCAGCAGCGACCAAGTCCTGCCCAGGATCACTAATCCCTGGCAAACCGGCATCACTGATCACCGCCACGCTGCGGCCCTCTTCCAATTCCAGCAACAACTGGGGAATCCGCGTGCGGGTGTTGTGCTGATGGAAGGAACACCGTCGAGCCTCTGAACCGATACGGCTCAGCAGCTGTCCGCTGTGCCGCGTGTCCTCGCAAGCAATGGTGTCCACAGCGATCAACAGATCACGCGCACGAGGCGACAGGTCACCGAGATGGCCAATCGGAGTCCCTACGACATAAAGCACGCCAGCCTCAGGTTCAGCGCGTTGCTTCACAATGGCTCAGCCCAGATCAAACCATGATGCCGAGCTCGCCGACCCTTCTTGCCGGTATCAACCTGGAAGATGTTTTAAAGGTTCTTCGCCCCCTCAGCTGGGGGGCTGCCGACATCCTGCGCGCCTATGCCCGTGGAGAACAACCACCCCACGGTTTTTCGAAAGCCCTGAGCGTTGACAACGGCGGAGAAGGTCCTGTTTCCGCTGCTGATCTTGCCGTCAATCAATGGCTGCTGGATGGCTTAAAACAATCCTTCCCAAGCGCCGCTTGGACCCTTCTCAGTGAGGAAACAGCCAAAGAAAAACTGACGGAGGGGCAACCCTTGGCGGCGGATTGGCTATGGATTTTGGACCCACTCGATGGGACCAAGGATTTCCTCCAAGGCACAGGCGAATACGCCGTGCATCTGGCCTTGGTGCATCAGCAGCGGCCAGTCCTTGGGGTGGTGCTGCTCCCCGAGGCGGAAGAGCTTTGGATTGGGGTCGTGGGTGAGGGGACATGGTGCGAAAACCGCTCCGGAGAACGAGCGCCAGTTCGTTTCAGTGAGCGAACGGTCACCCATGAGCTGATCTTGGTGGCAAGCCGCAGTCACAGAGATCAGCGACTTGAGCAGTTGATTACCGCCCTGGAACTTGGCGACTCCAAGGCCGTGGGCAGTGTTGGCTGCAAAGTGGCCACCATCCTTCGCGGCGAAACCGATTTATACATTTCCCTCTCTGGGAAAAGTGCTCCGAAAGATTGGGATATGGCCGCTCCAGAAGCGGTGCTACTCGCAGCTGGAGGTGCCTTCACCCATGCAGACGGCAGAGAGCTCACCTACAACACCGGCGATGTTCGCCAGGCAGGCTGTTTGATCGCTAGCCATGGAAAAGCCCATGCCACTTTGTGTAAGAAAGGGGCACAGGCCATGGAAGTGATTGATCCCGGTTTTCAGGTCTGAGCCTGGGCGGGCGCCTCTCAGGAGAGGGGCGCTACGGGTGTCGGAGCAGGTTGTGAGTCAGGAGACTCGCCGTTCTGAGGAACGCCACGCAGGGTGAGGTTGATACGGCCGCGATTGTCAATTTCACGCACGCGCACCGTGACTTCATCTCCCACCTTCACAACATCTTCAACTTTTTCGACCCGTGCCTCAGAAAGCTGTGAGATGTGAATCATGCCTTCTTTGCCGGGAAGAATTTCCACAAAGGCTCCGATCGGAATGATGCGGGTAATGGAGCCCGTGAACACTTCGCCCTCATTCACCTTGCGGGTGAGGCCTTCAATGATCTTCTGAGCTTCCTCTGCCGCGGCACCGTCATGGGAGGCAATGGTGACAATGCCACTGTCTTCGATGTCGATCTTGGTGTTGGTTCGCTCCGTGATGTTCTTGATGGTGCGACCACCAGGGCCGATCACAGTACCGATCAACTCAGGATCAATGCGGAAACTCAGCAAACGAGGGGCGTGAGGAGAGAGACCCTCCCGTGGGCTTTCAATCGCCTCCATCATCTTTTCGAGGATGTGAAGACGCGCAGGGCGAGCCTGATTCACCGCATCAGCCACGGTGCTCACAGGGAGACCCGTGATCTTCATATCCATCTGCAGAGCAGTAATCCCCTTATCAGTACCCGCCACTTTGAAGTCCATGTCGCCAAGGAAGTCTTCAATGCCTTGGATATCAGTGAGGATTTTGACCTCATCACCCTCCTTAATCAGGCCCATGGCCGCACCACTCACAGGAGCCTTCAGAGGAACGCCGGCATCCATCAGAGCCAATGTGCTTCCACAGACGGAACCCATCGAAGTGGAGCCATTGGAGCTCAACACTTCGCTGACAACACGCACCACGTAGGGGAAGGTGTCTTTCGCAGGAAGAACGGGCACGATGGCGCGCTCAGCCAAGGCACCGTGACCAATCTCGCGGCGTCCAGGAGAGCGCATGGGACGGGTCTCACCGACGGAGTAAGCCGGGAAGTTGTAGTGGTGAAGGTAGGTTTTTTCGTTGCTTGGATTGAGGTCATCCATCTCCTGGGCATCACTTGGGGTGCCGAGGGTTGCGGTCGACAGCACCTGGGTAAGACCGCGTTGAAATAAACCTGAGCCATGCACGCGCTTCGGAAGCACTCCCGCAGCGGCGCTGATCGGACGCACCTGATCAAGGTTGCGACCATCCACCCGTTTGCCGTCCTTAAGGATCTGCTGGCGCATCAAGGTTTTGGTGAGCGCTTTGAAACTGTTCGGTAGGGCCTTGCCGTTGGCACTCACCGCGACGCGGACGGGATCAGAGTCCTTGAGACCCTGAATCGTTTCCGCCGTTGTGCTGCGAATGGCATCCAGCTTTTCGTCACGCTCAGCCTTGGTCTGCTCGAACTGGCCGAGCACCTCACCAATCGCCTTGCTGCAAGCTTTCTCTAAATAAACCGGCAGCGTTTTGTCTTGCTCAGGAGCCTCTGGAATCACTTGCTCGATCCCAGCCTCTTTCAGGATGGATTGCTGAGCTTTGATCAACTCAGAGACGGCTTCATAACCAAAGTCGATCGCTTCAATCACATCTCCCTCTGGGAGCTGATTCGCGCCGGCTTCCACCATCACCACACCTTGAGGAGTGCCAGCGACAACGAGGTCTAAATCGCCTCGCTCAATCTCCCGATAACTGGGATTAAGGACAAAATCATCACCGAGCAGACCGACGCGAACAGCGGCCATCGGCCCATAGAAGGGGATCTTTGCCAGCAGGGTGGCCATGGAGGCACCCGTCACCGCGAGGACATCAGCTGGAACCCGCTCATCCAGAGACATGCAGGTTGCAACGATCTGCAAATCGTCCCGCAGCCAACTTGGAAACAACGGACGCATCGGCCGATCGATGAGTCGGCAAATCAACGTGGCTCGCTCAGGGGGGCGACTCTCACGCCGCATAAAACTTCCAGGAATCCTGCCTGCTGCGTAGAGACGCTCTTCGTAATCACAGATCAGCGGAAGAAAATCAATTCCGTCTCGACCTGTGGAGCGTGTAGCCGTGACCAATACGGAGGTATCCCCGCACTCAATCATCACCGAGCCACCGGCTTGAGGGGCATACCGCCCAGTGGTCAGCCGTATCTCCCGACCGTCAAAGGAGATCGACTGCGTCTGACCTTGCACGTTGGTTTATGTCTTTCTGTCAATTCTGATTCTTACATTTGAGCGGAACCCACTGCTGGGGTTACCCGGTTAGATCCACAAAATCCAACAGATCCGTCGCCATAAAAAAGGTCAAAAAAAAGAGGTGATGACTCACCTCTTCGTCGAATCAATTGGGAGAGAGTGAACTCCAATCACCAGCTGGACTTCACAACACCGGGAAGTTCACCCTTGTGTGCACGCTCACGGAGCTGGTTACGGCACAGGCCAAAATCGCGATACACGCCACGGGGCTTGCCAGTGGCCCAGCAGCGATTGCGCACACGGTTGGGGGCGCTGTTACGAGGTAACCCTTGGATCTTGCGGTGGATCTCAAGACGCTCCATAGGATCCTTAGCCGCATGAAACGCAGCCATCAGGGCTGCGCGCCTTTCCGAAAAGCGCTCAACTATCTTTTTCCGCTTCACATCGCGGGCAATCATCGACTTCTTGGCCATGCAGCGAGTTCAGATCGGACGTCTTGATCTCTCACTCTATCTGTTCATTGACCAAGCAAGCGCTGAACAACCGTGAGTTGACTGGTATCGCGCACGATCAAAAGCACACTCAGGCCAACCACGAGCAAAAAGCTGGATTGCATCACAATCAGCTGAAAGCGCTCTGGGATAGGCCGTCCGCGCACTCCCTCCAAAAGGATGAACACCAACTGCCCTCCATCAAGAAGGGGCAATGGGAGGGCATTGAGCACTGCGAGGTTGATCGAAATCAACGCCATGAACAGGGCGAGACCACTTCCGCCCTGACTGGAGAGTTGGGCGCCCATCTCCACGATCTTGACCGGCCCACTCACCTGCTGAGCTGTCGTTCCAAAATCAGTGAACAAGGCTCCATATCCGGACACCGTGCGTTGCAACAGTCCAGAGAACTGCTCTGATCCA
Organism: Synechococcus sp. WH 8016; assembly: GCF_000230675.1. Lineage (NCBI taxonomy): Bacteria > Bacillati > Cyanobacteriota > Cyanophyceae > Synechococcales > Synechococcaceae > Synechococcus > Synechococcus sp. WH 8016. The sequence goes on from NZ_AGIK01000001.1 coordinate 1,139,049, forward strand.
CTTGCGATCGCTTCACCCACGCCATGGACAGCGCGCGTGGATCCACTGAAGTTGGCCTGGAGCTGGGCACCGATGCGTCCTTGGCCTTGATGGTCCTCCGGAGTGAGCGCAATCACTCGAAGCGATCCATTTCGCTGCACCTCAAGTGAAAGGGCTCGAGAGGGGTTGTCGCGAACGGGCGTCACGGCGTCTTTCACGGCCTTCTCGCCACGACCCAGGGACAATCCCTCGATGCTCAAAATTTGATCACCGGGTTGCAAGCCTGCTTTCTCAGCGGGTTCACCCGGCTGAACAGCCATCACCATCACCCCAGGGTCAGGATCACCGGGCACTCCTGCCAGAGCGGTATGGCCGACGAGAACCAGCCAAGCGAGCAACAAATTGGCCAGCACCCCTGCACTAATGACCAGGGCTCTCTGTGGGATCGGGCGGTTGCGAAGAAGGTCAGGGTCATCCGCAGGGATGGGACTGTCTTCCTCGTCGTCGGGGAAGGACACGAAGCCACCAAGAGGAAGGGCGCGCAAGGCATAGGTCACACCTCCACGCTCGAGTTTCCATAGGGCAGGTCCAAATCCAATCGAAAATCCATTCACGCGGATGCCCTGAAATCTGGCCGCAAGAAAGTGACCAGCCTCATGGATCACGATCAGCAGCCCCAGAACCAACAGTGCTGCCAGAACGTTCATATCGGATCCATTAATCGATTCATTCTGGCTGGAGACGATCGCAACCGAAGTACGGAACCAAAGCCTGGGGAAGCTTCACGCTCCCGTCTGGCTGTTGCCCGTTCTCAAGCAGAGCCGCCATGGTGCGGCCAATCGCGAGGCCACTGCCATTGAGCGTGTGAACCAACCGTGTGGTCTTGCCGTCTTTCGTGCGGATAGAGGAGCGACGAGCCTGGAAATCGGAACAGACACTGCAGCTGGAGATTTCCCGAAACGCACCTGCACCTGCCAACCAAACTTCGAGGTCATAGGTGCGGGCGGCGGAGAAACCCAGATCCCCCGTACAGAGCTCAAGCACGCGATAGGGCAGGTCCAGGGCCTGAAGCACGGCTTCGGCGTCGGCGGTGATTTGGGCGTGCGCTTCTTCAGAGCGCTCGGGATGGACGAACCAATACAGCTCAACTTTGTTGAACTGATGCAAGCGAATCAGCCCCCGCGTGTCCCGTCCATAGCTACCGGCTTCCCTGCGAAAGCAGGGGCTATAGGCCACGTAGCGCAGGGGCAATTGATCCGAAGGAATAATTTCGTCGCGATGCAGCGAGGTGAGCGGAACCTCTGCGGTGGGTGTCAACCAGAGGTCATCCTCCGCGCAACGGAAGCTTTCTTCAGCAAATTTGGGCAGTTGACCTGATCCCATCAGGCTGGCGCTGTTGACCAAAACCGGAGGAAGCACTTCGCGGTAGCCCTTCCCCGTGTGCAGGTCCAGCATGAAGTTGATGAGCGCTCGCTCCAGCCGAGCGCCTTGCCCAAACAAGGTCACAAAGCGACTTTGGGCAATTCGGACGGACCGCTCCGTATCGAGCAAAGACAGCTGCTCGGCGATTTGCCAATGCTCAATCAGTCCGTCTTCAACCCTGGGATCACCCCAGCGACGAACCTCTTTGTTGTCGTCCTCGCTGCGACCGTCTGGACAAGCCTCTGACGGCAGATTCGGGTAGCTAAGGAGTTCCTCACGCAACCGTGCCGTGAGTTGCTTCTCCTCATCCTCGATCACGGCAACCTTCTGCTTGATTTGGTTGCCCTGCAGGCGAAGTTCAGCAACTTCAGTCCCTTTTGGATCGGCCCCGGCTTGAATGCGCTGACCAACCTGTTTGCCAATGCGGTTGCCCTCGGCTTGAAGGCTGCTGCGACGCTCCTCGAGATCGCGTTGCTGCTGTGCAATCAGCTGAAGACCTGTGAGATCAACATCCATCCCCCTCCGTCCCAACTCACGGGAAATCAGTTCGGGGTTGTCACGCACCAGGCGCTGGTCAAGCACGGAAGTTCTGAAGAGGGCAGGCTGAAAAGCCTACGTCTCGGTTCAGATCAAATGATCAACGTTCCTAGAGAACCTGTCCAACCATCACCGCGGCAACAGCCGAGAACAAGGTGATGCCGAGGGCTGTAATCGGATTCTGCCCCTGAGCAACCGCAACGGTTGTAATCACACCGGCACCAAGACAGGCAGCAGCGAGTTGGGTGGTGAGATCCGAAAAACGATTCACGGACAAAGGGGCGCTATTGACGAAACATACGGAGGTCGCCAAACCTTGTCTGGGCCCATGCCCCTGGTTCGTTACGCCCTGTCAGGGTTCGTTACCAGTCGCAATGAAGCTGGACGCGCCCGGCCGCTACTCGCCCATTGCTTCAGGCCTTCCAATTGTTCTTTGGCGGTACGCGACAGAGGAACCAATTGAGCCGCAGCTTGAATCAAATCGGACTCCGCCAATTCACGGCCCTCAGCAAAGGCCAGGTGCATGGCTTCAATCACCGTTTGCTCGAGCTCTGCTCCGGAGTACCCCTCCGTCCGGTCGACGACGGTTTCAACGGGAAGGCGCAGCCCTGGCCGTCTGCGACCGATGTGCAATTCCATGATGCTCTGACGTTCAGAGCGAGCGGGCATATCGAGGAGAAAAATCTCATCGAAGCGGCCCTTTCTGAGCAGTTCAGCGGGCAGCCGATCCACTCCATTGGCGGTGGCCACCACAAACACTGGAGATGTTTTCTCCGCCATCCAGGTCAGAACGGTGGCCAAGACCCGCTGACTGGTTCCGCCATCGCTGCGGCCGTCACTGCCAAATCCTTTGTCGATTTCATCAATCCAAAGCACACAGGGAGCCATCGCTTCAGCCCTTTGAATCATTTCGCGCGTGCGTGCTTCGCTCGCGCCAACGAGTCCGGCAAAAAGCCGACCCACATCCAAACGCAGGAGGGGCATGGACCAGCTGTGGGCGATCACTCGCGCCGTAAGCGACTTACCCGTTCCCTGCGGCCCTACCAAGAGCACACCCCGAGGGAGGGGCAAGCCAAAGCGCCTGGCCTCATCACTGAAGGCACGGTGGCGCTGCTCGAGCCACTGCTTGAGAGCTTCCAGCCCACCAATATCGGCGGGGGTGGCGTCGGTAGGACAGAACTCCAGCACTTCGCTACGCGCCAGGGCGAGACGCTTCTCCTCCAGCACATCAGCAAGGTCCTGGCGGCCGAGCTCGCCGCGCTGAGCCAACGCCTTCGCCGCCACGTGACGCACCCGTGATTCACTCAATCCACAGCAGGCATGGGTGAGCTCCTCAAGCACCTCGCTATTGAGGGGCGATCCTGTTGCCTTCGAAATATTGCCAAGCAGGGTCATCAACTCCTGTTCTTGGGGAAGGGGCAGGTCGAGCAGGGTGAGGGCTTCTTCTAAATCTGGGGGCGGAGTCCAGCTGCCACAACCGAGCACAAGGGTATGAGGGCGTCCACGCAACAAACTCGTGAGATTGCGCAGCATGCGGGCGATCCCCGGGTCATCGCAAAAGCGATGCACATCCTTGAGCAGAAACAGCGTGGGACTGTTGCCATCGAGATCCTGCAACCACTGCAGAACAACCATCGGCTGACGAGCTCCGAGTCCCTCGCTGCCAAGGACACCTGAAAGGCCACTCACAAAGTCCCATGACGCCAGTCGCCGGCCTGGCAAGCGTTCGGCCGCTTGACTCAAAAGAGATTCAACGCGCTCCTCCTCGTGGCTGCGAATCCAGATCAGAGGAGTGCCGGCGCGAATGAGCAGATCGAGTTCTTGGGCCCACTGTTCAGTCACGGGATACCTCCGACTCCTCGCCGACATCAGCGCGCAGGTTCAACAGTGCCTGCCAACGCGGATCGGCCGCGGCCGACAGCGAAGCAGGGGGCTCTTGGTTGGCCGCTTGAGGCATGCCTGAACAGTCATCACCGCAAAAATTGACGGCTGGAATTTGAAGACTCAATTGCTCGAACACCCATCGCTCTGGTTCAAAGCTGCCCCTTGGATCAAGACTTTCCACAAGTCCATCCACTGAAGACGCATCGAGGCCCTGCTCAGCCATCGCCTCTGCAGCTTCAGGATCGCCAAGCCAGATCAGCTCATTCACCTGCGTGGACAACTTGCGGTTGAACTGCTTCAGACAGCGATCGCAGCAAAGGCAAACGATGGTCTGAGCTGAGCCGGAAACCTCGAGAATATTGACGCGGTGCTCGGCCTGGAGATTGCCGCGAACGGGGGTTAGGGAGGGAAGCTCATCCAGTTGGCCCTCGAATTCCCAATCACGAACAGACCCAAGAGCTTGCAGCTCGCGAAGGGGAACGGGCTCGAGCCCAGGAATCATTTGTTTCCGCCTTTGGGCTCGAAGGGCATCCGACCAGAGCTGGATCCACCACCCGCAGAGGCCGCTGCAGGCTGGGAATTCTTCAGCCTTTGATCATCAAGGATCGACTGAAGGTTGTCAGGCAGAGCCTCACGCGTGAGCAGGAACGTTTGCAGGGCTTGGAAAATATTGGCGATCACCATGTAGAGCAAAACACCAGCAGGGAGTGGGAAGAACAGGAACATCCCCGTGATCATCACTGGAGTGATCTTGTTAGCCGTGGACTGCTGGGGGTTGGCGGGCATCCCCATGCCAGAGAGAAGCTGTGACGCGAACAGGCTGAGACCGAAGGCACCAATCAGGATGGCGATGTCCCAATTGATCGCCCCCTCGGTGTAAAAACCAACCTGACCGAGGGCCTTGATGAACAAGAAGCCGCTGCGGGCGGCCAAACCTGTGATTTTTCCTTCAACCGTTGCATCGCCGGTCGTGAGAGCCGTAATCGTTCCCGTCTCACTCACGCTGACAACGCCCTCTCCCTTGGTGACCGTCCAATTGGGAAGGAATCTTTGGCCGTTATCAACACCCGAAATCACATCGCGGAAACTCTCTCCACTGCGCGTCTCGAGCTGAATCGTGGCGGAGTCTCCAGCCCCGATCTTGGTGCCGCCGGGAAGGCTCGCGATGATGGGGACGTGATTCGTTTCCGTAATGAAGATCGAATGGCTGGCGCTGGTGAAAGGCTTGGGCTCAACAGCGGCAATCTGATCAGCGGGAAGCACCTTGAGATTGAGGGTGTATGGCACATCCGCGAAGGGTGATCCCCGCAACGTCGCAAACAGCGCAAACAAAATGGGCATCTGAACGAGCAGTGGCAAGCAGCCCGCCAGAGGACTGCCGAACTCCTTCATCAACTTTCCGAGTTCGGCTTGTTGCTTTTGGGGATCGCTTGCGTAGCGGGCCTTGATCTCAGCCTGACGCTTCTGCATCACAGGCTGGGCGATGCGCATGCGCCGGGCGCTACGAATCGAGCCTGCGCTGAGAGGAAACAAAGCCAGGCGAATCACCACCGTGAGGGCCACGATCGCCAAGCCATAGCTTGGAACCAATCCGTAGAAAAAATCCAGGATTGGCAGCAACAGATTGTCGGAGATGTACCCGATCACAATGGCGTTCCGAGTGATTGATGAATGTTGTTGCCAGTGTGCAACAGCACAAGGGCTTCTGTGGAAATTCGCTTGAGGCGAACACCTAACTCAGGCCGCGAAGCCCTTGTTGTCTTCCTCTTTCGCACTCGCATTTTCACGTCGGGCACGGATGCGCTCTTCGATGAAAGCCTCGAGCTCCCGGAACCGTGGGACGGAGCGCAGCTCCAGACGTGATCCATCTGTCAAGACAAGAACCATGTCTCCCCAGGCGCCAAAGCCGCGGGACACGCTGCGGACTTCACGCACCTGACTGAAGACCACCTGACTGCGATCCCGTCCCATCCAGCCGCCAGTGACCGAAATTCGACGGGTGGTGATGTTGAAACGCAACCAAACCGCGCGAACAATCGCTCCAACCGCAAAGGGCAGACCGATCAGTGTCAGCCCAAGCAACAGATTAAAAATCAAGTCGCCGCGAGCTGGACCCCCTTCGTAGAAGGTCTCTTCTTGGATGGACGTTGGCATGGCTAATACCCCGCTTGTTGGAGCAATCTGTCGCATTCTTCCAGGACAGGGGCATCTTTGGCCTCTGCGCCGGGTTTAAGACTGATCAAAACCCAGGTGTTGGCGTGCTTAAACGACTGCTCAAAATGTTCACGCAAGTGGTCATGCAGCAGGCGTCTGAGCCGATTGCGGACGACGGCCCGTTTGCTGACCTTGCTACTGACGACCACAGCGCATCGACACACCGCCGTTGCTCCCTTCTCCTCGACAGGGCGACAATTCCTACGTAGAAGTCTCGGCATCGCTGAGGCTTTACGCAGGGTCATCAACGTGCCGTGGAAGCGCTGACCCCTGCGATGCAGATGATCGAAACAGCGGTGACCGCGCAATCGCATGGACGTCGGAAGCACCATCGAATTCGTTCAAACGTCACCCCTCAAGGGGTTAAGCGTTGCTGATCAAGCTCAAGCAGCCAAGCGTGAACGTCCACGCTTGCGACGGGTCCGAATCACGCGACGGCCAGTGTGAGAGCGCATGCGAACACGGAAACCGGAAACGCGTTTCCGCTTACGGCTGGTGCCACCAAAAGTTCGTTTGGTCATGGATTCACTCTGGCGCCCAGCCCTTCATCAGTAGAAGAGCTTATCAGCCAATGCTTAGTCGATACTGAAGTTCCAGCTCCCCAAATAGCCGGCCACGGGGACATCCCCAGGCGCCTGGGCCAGAGCATTGAGCTGAAACATTCCAGCTTTATTGGGATTAAAGATCGTCATGGACACGGCGTAGGTGTCTTCGGTTGGGATGGGAGTTTCGGGGAAAACCTCAATGGCAGTTTGGTTCTCACTGACCTCGAAAACGGCTGGAATGGTCTCTTCGCAACGGCTTCTGCTGAGCATGCCGCCCTTCTTCATCTTGCAGAGCTTCAACTTGTTGGGGCGGATCTTTGCGTTGAAGTAATCAGGAATCGTGATGGTGAGCTTCAGGATCGCGGTTTTGCGATCTTTCGGCCGAAGCATCAGGTAGTAATCCGAGCGCTCGCGCGTGCGGGTGCTGGTTTGGACGTAGTACAACTTGCGATAGTTGTTATCGCTTTCCCAGCGAAACTCCATCAAAGAAGGAGTGTTCTGAGCTTGAACAGCAACGGGTTGGAGCATCTCGACCACAGAAGCGGAAGCAACAACTCCGCAACCGATCACCCCCGCAATCACAGCGAGGCGGCGGGTCTGGGTCGTGGGCAGAAAGTCCATTCGTTCACCTGGTGAAAACAACCACCGCAATGGTTAGATCCCATGATTGTCCTAAGGACAGGCAGCGGCAAGGGGTTCGAAGGGCCGGCGCGGCATCTGTCAGTTGTGACTGGATCTATCTGGCCTGAGGCGGCTGGCTTCCCCTAGGTAGGCGTGGCGAAGCTCCTGATCTTCTGGCATCCAGGTGTGGGCCAAAAGACGAATGCACCTGGCCAGGTCCCCCTCAACAGCCATCTGTTGACAGTCAATCAGTGCCACCCCATCCCAACCTTCACGGCGGCGTGCGATGGCCGCTGGGAAACAGGCATCCAGATCGGTTGTCACCGAAAAGGTGATCGAAACGATGCATTCCGGCTTCAGAGCGTTGTGTTCGACCAGGGCATCCATCAGCTCAGAGACCGCCTGCTCGATCGCAACAACTGTGTTGGCACTGCAGGTGGTCGCACCTCGCAGACCGCGCAATGCCAAGCCGCTCCCCAAGGTCATGGCCGAAACAACCACAAAGGTTGACCGCTGAGCTCCATTTCAACCGTAACGAGCTCCTGTATGCGTGCAAGCAAATGGGACCCTGACAACCCTTGCAGCAAGGGCTTGCGGGGTTTTCCAAGGGTCACCACGCGGCAGCGCTCCTCATCCAGATCAGCCAACTGTGCCGCAAGCACCCTTGCGCGCTCCTCGTCCCCCAATTCATCCACAAGCCCAAGATCTTTGGCCTGCGCACCGCTGAACACCCGACCGTCAGCAAACTCGCGGACACGGCTTGGATCCAGCTTTCGTCCTTCGGCGACGGCCGCCACAAATTGCTCGTAGCTGCTGTCAATCAAGGCTTGCAGGAGCTCACGTTCTTCTGCGCCAAGGGCACGATCCGGAGAAAGGATGTCTTTGAAAGCACCGCTCTTCACCGTTTCAAATTTGACACCAACACGATCCAGCAATTTGGACAGGTTGTTGCCGCGAAGAATCACACCGATGGAACCGGTGATCGTGCCTGGATTGGAGACGATCGTTTCTGCAGCAACACCCACATAAACCCCACCAGAAGCAGAGATATTCCCGAAGCTGGCAACAACGTGACAGCCTTTTTCCCGCAGCCTGAGCAAGGCAGCATGAATCTCCTGACTGTCGCCAACAGTCCCTCCAGGACTATCAATTCGCAGCAAGAGTGCAGGGAATTCCCGCTCCTGAACCTCCTTCAGGGCTTTAAGAACGCGACGGCGTGTGGAGCCAGTGATCGCCCCCTCAATGGCGATCCTCGCCATCGTTCGCCGGGACTTGCGGCGCCAGGGCCAGATCATGACGATCAATCAAACACATTTAGATCTTAAAAAGGAGCCTGTTCGCAGCACCCCATGGGATCTCTCCGCCGAGGGCTGCTGATGGTCCTTCCGTTCGCCCTCTGGGGAACGGCCATGACAGCCATGGCTCCTCTGGTCAGCACGGGAGGGCCGATTCTGGTCTCCTGCTTGAGGCTGCTGCCGGCTGGAATCGTTGTGATCGCCTTTCTTCCGCTCCTCGGGCGTTCCCTAGCGATTGATCCTGGGGATCGGGGTTGGTTTCTCCTGTTCACCCTGGTTGATGCCCTGCTCTTTCAGATCTGTCTTGCCCGCGGACTCGAAGGCACGGGCGCTGGCCTCGGTTCCGTGCTGATTGATTCTCAGCCCTTGATGGTTGCCCTGCTTGCCCGCTGGCTTTTTGCCGAAACGATCAATCCCATCGGTTGGATGGGCTTGGTTCTCGGCCTGATGGGAATTGTCTGTCTAGGGGTCCCCCAACCGCTACTGCAGCACTGGTGGCTCTTGGGTGAGGGGGTGTCCTTTCAATCCGGTTGGCAGGCTGGAACTGGTTGGATGTTGGCGGCTGCCATTGCGATGGCTGTCGGCACCGTTCTGAGTCGATTCGCCTGCCGAAACAGTGATCCTGTAGCCGTTACGGGATGGCACATGCTGCTGGGGGGACTCCCCTTGCTGGTTTGGCATGGCCTCGACGGAGCGTTCCCCTTAATTCCTCCTTGGTCCGCGTTGGCTTGGACGCAGATGGCCTATGCATCGCTGATGGGGAGTGCCGTGGCCTACGCACTATTTTTCTGGTTCGCCAATCGTGAGGACCTCACAGGGTTCACCACATTGGGATTTCTTACACCCGTGTTTGCGCTGGCGTCTGGGGGCCTGCTGTTGCAAGAACGACTCAACACCCTGCAATGGTTAGCGGTGGTTTTGGTCCTGATTTCAGTCGTGCTGGTGAGCCAACGCAAACGACTCTGGGAGCCGGTTGCTCTCGTGAATAACCCCCAGCAAAGCGATCTCGGCGCATGAGCACCCCTCCCCTTGATTTAGTTCTTGTCAGCACACCCATCGGTCACTTGGGCAGTGGACGCGGCGGCGGTGTGGAACTGACGCTCACCTCGTTGCTGCGCGGTCTTGCCGCAAGGGGGCATCGGATCACCCTGGTCGCCCCGGAGGGGTCGGTTGCACCTGACGACTGCCCTGGACTCCTCCTGCACACCGCAGGGGGCAACGACCAACCCAGCTGGCAACATGCCCAAAGAGCTGCTTCCGTTCAAATTCCATGCGATGGCGTGCTTCCCCATCTATGGGACCTGGCGTTGTCCTTAGGCGAAGACGCCGATGCGGTCATCAACTTCAGCTACGACTGGTTACCGCTCTGGCTCACTCCCCATGCGAAGTCCTCGTTATTTCATCTCGTGAGCATGGGTTCTGTCTCGCGGGCGATGGATGAGGTCATCTCGCAACTCGCCCGCTGGGACCAGAGGCGAATGTCCTTCCATACCCAGCGGCAGGCGAGTGATTTTTCCCTGACCAGTCCACCCTCCATCGTGGGCAATGGCTTTGACCTCACCCGTTACCAGTTGCAGTTGAACCTCCATGGCCCACTGGGTTGGGCCGGTCGCATCGCACCTGAAAAAGGTCTCGAAGATGCCGCAGCTGTTGCCGCAGCTCTTGGAGAAACGCTTCTGGTGTGGGGCTTGGTCGAAGATGCTGGCTATGCGCAATCGGTCGAAGCAGCCGTGCCTCCCGGAACCCTTGATTGGCGTGGTTTTCAGCCAACACACCGCCTTCAGCAGGAGCTTGGATGCTGCCGCGCTCTCCTGAATACGCCCAAGTGGAATGAGGCCTACGGCAACGTGGTGGTTGAGGCCATGGCCTGCGGAGTCCCTGTTGTGGCCTATGACCGCGGCGGTCCTGGCGAGCTGATTCAAGACGGCGTCACGGGATGGTTGGTGCCACCGGATGATCTCGAGGCCCTCACAATGGCCAGCCGCAAGGTCGATCAAATCGATCGACAAGCCTGTCGCCGTTGGGTGGAGCAAAACGCCAGCCACACAGTGTTTGCGCAACGCGTAGAGGCTTGGATCAGGCAGGGCCTCTCTGCAGGAAATGGCACGCTCGCCCCATGTCGATAATCAACGCCACTACCGACGCACGGATCTCGCCACGACAGCGCAGCCGAGGGCTGCTGCTGATCTTGGCGCTTGGCCTTGCCTTGGGCTGTTGGCAACTGGGGGCCACCGGTCTTGTCGATGAGACCCCGCCGCTGTTTGCAGCCGCGGGTCGTGCCATGGCACGCACGGGGGACTGGTTAACGCCTCGGGTCAATGGATTACCCCGATTCGACAAACCGCCCCTGGTGTATTGGCTCATGGGTCTGGGGTACTCGCTCCCCGCCAATGAGCTCTGGGATCCACTCGGCACCTGGGCCGGCAGGCTTCCCTCTGCCCTCGCGAGTGTGGCCACCATGCTGATGCTTGGGGACACCTTGATGGTGCACCCAAGTGCAGAGGACAGCCATCCACGCCGCACTGCGGTTGCAGCAGCACTGGCCTTTGCGCTCTCTCCCTTGGTGCAGCTATGGAGTCGTACCGCCGTCAGTGATGCCCTACTCAGCGGCACCCTCGCCCTCAGCCTGCTTTGCCAGTGGCGTTGTTACGCCAGTGGCCACTCGCGGCGATGGTGGATTGCCTGGGTTCTGCTCGCCACAGCCGTTCTCACAAAAGGGCCTGTCGCCGTCGTCCTCAGTGGCATGACCCTGGCACTTTTTGCGCTGATGCGCCGAGACCTCAAGGGCCTATGGCGCTGCATCAAACCGATCCGCGGCCTCGCGATCACCGCGTTGATCAGCCTCCCTTGGTACGTCGCAGAACTGCTGGTCGAAGGCCAACCTTTTTGGGACAGTTTTTTTGGCTATCACAACCTTCAACGCTTCACGTCAGTCGTGAATAGCCACCTTCAACCCTGGTGGTTCTTTGGGGTGATTTTGGTTGTGGCATCCCTGCCCTTCACCCCCCTGTTGCTGCTTGGGCTGGCGCAAACCCTGCATCCTTCCAATCTCAAGCGGGCGTTTTCATCCAGCCAACCCACCGCAACACTGTCTCTGCAGAGTTTTGCCAGCTGCTGGCTTCTCTCCATCCTTCTGCTGTTCACCACAGCGGCAACGAAGCTGCCGAGCTACTGGTTACCGGCCACACCGGCTGCTGCCATTCTCATCGCCCTCGCAGCAAGGTCCTCGGGACAACAAATCCGCCGCCCTTTGGATTGGGCCTGGGGCGCCACCATCTTGCTCACGTTTGTTTTGGCGGTGGGGTTCTGGAGTTCCTCGATCTGGGTTCCCCTCATCGATGATCCCGAGATGCCCACGCTGCCTGCCGAACTGCTCGCAAGCCGCTTGGTGCTCAGGACAGCGGTGTGCTTCTCGGTCGCTTTCGTTTTGGGGCTCTGGATGATCAGGCGGAAGGCCTCCGGTCGCCTCCTTGCCGTTCAGGGACCGCTGGTGGTGTTCCAGCTCATTGCCCTCATCCCCATGATTGGCTTAGGCGATCGCGTGCGTCAGCTTCCAATCCGTGATGTAGCCGCAACTGTGTTGCACCATCAACGACCTGATGAACCCATCGCGATGGTTGGGGTGATGAAACCGTCTTTGCACTTCTACACAGATCAGGTTGTGGTTTACGAAGGAACATCTACAAACGCCTTCATCAACCTTGCAGATCGCTTCAGCAAGGAGAAAAGACAGGGATGGCAAGGGGTCCCAATCAGCAAGAAAGGAAGTTCGCCGTCGGCACTAATTGTTATCGATTCACAAACAATGAAAAAGAAACATTGGAGGGGCCTCAATCCAGAGCCCCTCGGACAATTTGGAATTTATCAAGTTCTTCGATTCGACAGGAGGACATTGGATAAAAGAGCTTTAAAGCTCCATGCCAAAGGGACTCATCCAACATGGGAACAGCCTCGTCCTGAACGTTACTGACCGCTGACGAGCGACTCTGACAACTTCAATCGTCGACAAAATCCGCAGTGACCCCAGAGCGCCATCTCTCCTGCAGGGGCTGGGCTTTGGCAGCAAGGGCATGAATCCATTCCATGCACATCAATCCGACTTGGATGGCGAGCCCAAACACTCTCCTCGCTCTCTAAATCTGCCGCAGGAGAGGGATGGTGTTGCTGGATCCTCAGATCACGCACGGCATGGCCAGCACTGCGCACGGCCGCCAAAAGTTGAGGCTTGCTGTACTGCAGAGCCTGCCGCCATTGCGGGTGGCGAGCTCCCACCGTGAGAACCCCATGGCTCAAATTCAAAGGCCTGCAGTGATCGGCCAGGGGACGCCCCGCCAATTGGGGCCAGTCCTGCCAAAGCGCGGCCAGCGACCCCTCCCGTCTCCAGGTGCTGCGTAGAGAGTCGAGGCACTCCACAAGGGGCTGAACCGGCGGCGGTGGCGGCGGCACCAACACCTCTCCCCGACCAAATCGGCGCCGTTGGGATCGAGGTGCTCGTCCCATCACGTCATCCCAAGAAATTGGACCTTAGTGGGGGAAGGTGCTTCAGCTCGCTAATCTCTGGCACTGCTCGCACCGATTCATGGGTTTCTTCGACCGGCTTAGCCGTCTGCTGCGCGCCAACCTCAATGATCTCGTTAGCAAAGCGGAGGATCCCGTCAAGATCCTCGATCAAGCCGTCTCCGACATGCAAGACGACCTGGTCAAGCTCCGACAGGCTGTTGCCATGGCGATCGCCAGTCAAAAGCGGCTCAAAAACCAAGCAGAGCAGGCCGAGTCTCAAGCCCGTACCTGGTATGAGCGCGCCGAACTTGCCCTCAAGAAAAACGAGGATGACCTGGCGCGCGAAGCCCTGACACGTCGCAAAACCTTCCAAGAAACGGCCACATCTCTTGGCAGCCAAGTGCAGGCCCAAGGGGCTCAAGTGGAAACCCTCAAAAAAAGCTTGGTCGCTCTAGAGGGAAAGATTGCCGAGGCTCGAACCAAGAAAGACATGCTCAAAGCCCGGGCTCAAGCCGCCCAGGCCCAACAGCAGCTCCAGAGCGCTGTTGGCAGCATGGGAACGAATTCAGCCATGGCGGCCTTCGAGCGCATGGAAGACAAGGTTCAATCTCTGGAAGCCAGCAGCCAAGCGGCCGCTGAACTCGCCGGCGCGGACCTTGATAGCCAGTTCGCGGCGCTTGAAGGTGGCGACGATGTGGACGACGAACTTGCCGCTCTGAGAAAGCAGGTGGAGGGAGGCGCAGAGGCTGCCGCTCTGCCCGCAGCCGACTCAGAGGTGAAACCCGTGAAGGTGGAAGAGGTGGATGCCGATCTGGAGGAGCTGCGGCGATCTATCGACAAACTGTGATGAATCAACGCCTTCAGCGGCGGAGTCCATAGGATTCATTCAGTTCCAAAATCGCCCGTGTCTTCAGCTGTTTCCGACTTCACAGATGCAGCGTTCGAGCAGGAGGTGTTGGCTGCATCCACGACCGTTTTGGTTGACTTCTGGGCCCCATGGTGTGGCCCCTGCCGGTTGATGGCACCGTTGATGGACTGGGCTGCTGAGACCTACGCCGAACGCCTTTTGGTTGGAAAACTAGAAGTGGATGGCAATCCGATCACCCGCGATGGCTTCAAGGTTCAAGGCATTCCAACCCTGATCCTGTTCCGCAACGGCCAGGAGATCGCGCGACACGAAGGGGCCATTGCCCGTCCTCAGCTGCAAGCCTTCCTGGATGCTCACCTCTAAGCGTCTGGCCCGGCTCGGCAGCGGCGTGTTTGATCGCAACGATCAGCGCAAGCGCTTGTACCAGCTCGGGGACGCCCAACAACAGCAACCGCTGATCGACCTTTCCCTGGGATGCACCGATCTGCTTCCCCCTCCGGCCGCCGTCCAGGCCATGGGGGACCTTCTCCAGGAGCCCAGAAGCGCGGCGTACTGTTTGCACGCGGCAACGGCCTCGTTTCGAGAGGCCGCAGCGGCCTGGTGTGAGCAGCGTCTGGGTGTGGCGGTGGATCCTGAGCGAGAGGTTCTTCTCCTGGTTGGATCTCAAGAGGGAACCGCCCATTTACCCCTGACGGTGTTGGATCCAGGGGATCAAGCCCTGATTCTTGATCCGTCTTACCCCTCCCATCGCGGAGGCCTTGAATTAGCCGATGCCTCGATCCAGACCCTGCCCCTCACGCCGGAGCGAGGTTGGGCACCGGACTTCAAAGCGATTACAGAGAGTCAGTGGGATCAACTGCGTTTATTGATTCTGGGTTTTCCCCATAACCCCACAGCCTGCGTTGGCGAACAATCCTGGCTTGATGAAGCGATGCATCAGGGCCAACACCATGATCTAGTCATCGCCCACGACAATCCCTATCTAGACCTAACGCTTGAGGGAGAAGCACCGTCCCTTTTGCGTTGTCCCCACTGGCGCGAACGCGGGATCGAATTCTTTTCGCTGTCCAAGGGATGGTGCTTGGGGGGGTTTCGTCTGGCATTCGCCATCGGAGCCGAACCCCTGATTACGGCCTTGAGGCAGGCCAAAAGCGTGATCGATTTCAATCAATGTCAGGCGCTGCAGCAAGGAGCTGTTGTGGCCCTCTCAGAGCACGCTGATTGGCCAGCCAATCTCCTTCCCATCTATCGAGAACGGCGCGATCGCACGCGCGCTGCACTGGCCGCTCTTGGATGGTCGATCCCATTGCCATCCATGGCCCTTTATCTCTGGATGCCCCTCCCGGCCTGGGCCCGCTCAAAAGGATGGGGAGACGAGCAGATGGCCACTCAACTTCTGGAACATTGCGGGGTTGTGGTCACACCTGGCTCCGGGTTTGGAGAAGCCGGGCGTGATTGGCTACGCCTTGCCTTGGTCCGTCCAGCTGACGAACTTGAAGCGGCCGTAGCACGACTCGCTCCTTGGTGGCAGCAGCAGTGCTGAACCATCAGCTGCGTGCCGGAGGAGGATTACTCCATCGCCTTCGCAGACATCAAGCTGCGGCTTGGAGGCTCCAATGCAAACCAGTTTGTGCCAGCACCGAATTGGAGTTGAACCACTGGCTTCAAGCGGTGCCCTGGCGCGGAGAATGGCCTCGAGCTGTTCTGGCCGATCATCAAACCAGAGGGCAGGGGCAGCGCGGCCGGCGCTGGGAGGCAGCCCGTGGAGGGGTCTGGATCAGTGCCGCCCTTCCCTGGGATGCAAGCGGCGGCCATGCCGACATGCTCGGGCTGATCGTGGCGCTGGCCTTAGCTGAACGCCTGGAGCAAGAGGGGCTCCCGGTGCGAATCAAGTGGCCCAACGATCTCCTCATCGATTCGCGCAAACTGGCTGGATTGCTTCCTCGACTGGTGTTTCGTGGAGGCCGCTTGCGCATGGTGCGCATCGGCATCGGCTTGAATGTGGCCAATCCCAGTCCCATGGGGGCGGTTGCCCTGCGCGAGCTCCTGCCGCATGGTCGCGCACGACGCGATTTTTGGACGGTGGAGGTATTAAGAGCGTTGGGCCGCGTCCAGACCCTGGCAAACCGTCCAGAGGTTGTGCGCCTTGGCATCGAAAACCGCCTTTGGGCCCATCAGGTTCAGGATCCTCAGAGCGGGGAGACCTGGGACATTCAAGGATTGGCCTCGAATGGAGCACTGCAACTTTGCCAAGGAACCCGCACCGCCAGCTGGACCCGCTGGCCTGATGGCACCCTTGACAATCTCTACAATCTCGCAAGATAAGACGTTTGAAACGAAGTGGTTCTGCGCTGGCTTACTGCTCCCTTGCTGCTAACCCTGCCCTCTGCTCCTCAGACCCCTCAAGCCCTTCCAGTACCACAAGCGCCCCTCCTTCCTCCCGCTGAACTTCGCGTCAAGCCACCCCAACGCTTTGATCGCTCGCTGGAGTCCCTCGAACGCAACCAAATCATTACGCCCCAGGAGCGGCGAACCCTGGAGAGAGGGGCCGTCGCCAAGCCCATCGATGTGCCGCGCTTTCAGCAAGCCTGTCGTAGTGGCGCTCTGTCCAAGCGTGAATGCGCCACTGGCGTCGCCTTTCGCGGGCGTTCCAATCGCGCAACCTTCAGCCAAACGAAACGGCGCCTCGCGCCCATCGCCGTGCCGGTTTCTGCGCTTCTTGCAGGAGCCGGACATGGCTTTCGCTTGGAATCCGTCTTCTCCGTTTCGCCCAGACCTCTTGCAATCGCTGGCAATGGTGATCAGCGCCTGCTCTTTCCCATCATCGGCTCTGCCATCACCACAAGTGAATTCGGAATGCGCCAGCATCCCGTGATCGGCCAATGGTTGATGCATGCAGGAAAAGACCTGGCCGCCCCAGAAGGCACTCCTGTGATTGCGGCCCTCTCAGGCACGGTGATGAGTAGCGGACTCGCCGGGGGGTATGGCATTGCTGTGGAACTGGAGCACACGTCCCCCACACGACGCACGCTCTACGGGCATCTTTCAGAGATATATGTGAAATCCGGGCAAAAGGTCCAACAAGGTGAGGTGATTGGAAGGGTCGGAAGCACCGGCCTCAGCACAGGACCTCATCTTCATTTCGAACTGAGAATGAAACAAGGGAATGGCTGGGTAGCCAAAGATCCCGGCGAACTCGATCTCAACCCAATCGCAGCGTCTGGCACTGATGCTGTTTCCTTGCTCGTGGGGCAACTGATGAACAGTCTCGAAAGGAATAAAGCCTGAGGTTTCTTAGGCGTCTGAAGAATGGCTTTCGTCTCTTAAAATGAATCCAACACCGCGGACCGTGTGAATCAAAACCGGAAGGTCCTTGCTTTCTACTTTTTGCCTTAAGTAACGTATATAAACGTCTAGTAAGTTGTCATCTCCATAAAAATCATCTCCCCAAACACCCTTCATAATTTCAGATCTTTCCAACACCTTTCCACTACCACGCATCAGAAAACAAAGCAACTCATATTCTTTCACCGAAAGCTGAATCCTTTGCCCAGAACGATGCACATCCCTTGTCTGGGTATTCAGCGTCAAACCTCCAACAGACAAGAATGTGGACTCGGCATCTCTGCCTTGTCCGGATCCTGAAAAGCCTTGCGCTCTGCGCGTCATCGCTCTCAAGCGAGCCATCAATTCTTCTATTGAAAAAGGTTTTACCAAATAGTCATCAACGCCAGCATCCAGGGCTTTAACGCGATCAGAAATATCATCGTGCCCCGTCAACATCAAGATTGGAGTCGTTACTCCACTGCTGCGAATTCGCTGGCAAATATCTACGCCTGAAAAATCTGGAAGATTCCAATCCAGAACAATGAGATCAGGCTCGGGTTGACTTCTGGCTTTGATCAATCCGGTCGCACCATCAGCTGCGACCTCAACCTCATACCCTTCAACGTCCAACTCCAATCGCAACAACTCCGTCAAGCGGACTTCGTCATCCACAAGCAGAATTCGAATCGTTTGATCAGAGGGTTCTGGCAACTGGGCCATTATCAAGCTTTATCAATTTACTGAGGGGAAGGCGTTTGAAGGCCTGGGTTAACGCGGTTTTCTGCCACGCGCTCGACCTTACCGTCGCGAAAGTGAATCACGGTCTGAGCACGCGCTGCCACATCGTCTTCATGGGTGACGAGAACGATCGTGATGCCTTGAGCGTGCAACTCATCAAACAAGTTCAAAACGTCGTTCGTCGTGCGTGAATCCAAGGCCCCGGTGGGTTCATCAGCGAGGAGGAGCGCTGGCTTGTTGATGATTGCTCTGGCGATAGCCACCCGCTGCTGCTGACCACCCGACAGTTGGTTGGGGCGATTCTCCATCCTTTGCCCAAGGCCAACCTGTTGCAGGGCTGCCCTAGCCCTTTTCTCCCGCTCCAATGAAGGGAGGCCGGCATAGATCATTGGCAGCATCACATTCTCCAGTGCTGTCGCATGGGGGAGGAGATGGAACTGCTGAAAGACAAAACCCAGTTCCTTATTGCGCAGATCGGCCAACGCATCGTCATCAAGCCGCTCCACAGCACTGCCATTGAGGCAATAGGAGCCACTGGTGGGTCGGTCAAGGCAGCCCAGAACATTCATCGCCGTGCTCTTGCCCGATCCACTCGCACCCATCACGGCCAAGTAATCACCCCGCAGCACATCCAGATCAAGCCCATTGAGGGCTTTGACCTCCGTTTCTCCAGATCCATAGACCTTGCTGACATCTCGAAGCTGAGCCACCGATGGACGGGCTTCATCCAAGAGATCAGCCAAGGGACGCTCCCGAGGAGTTAGCAATCGCCTGCTGCAACAAAGGGGTGCCAGCCACCGTGCTGCTAGCCCATTCGAACAGAGGATTGGACAAGATTCCGCCCACTGCTGTCACCACGACACAGAGCACGAGCGCCACCCTCAACGGTGGAAGTCCGATCGTGCTCCAGTTAATCGGTGGATAGGCCTTCACAACGTCTGAAGCCTCTTGAGGCTCCTTCACCACCATCATCTTGATGACGCCGATGTAGTAGTAGATCGAAATCACCGAAGTCACGAGGCCGACCACAACCAAGACGTACTGGTGGTCCGCCCAGCCCGCAAAAAACAAATAAATCTTCCCGAAGAAACCAAGCATTGGTGGAATGCCACCAAGGGAAAGGAGGCAGAGACTCAGGCCAAGCGTGATTAAGGGATCTTTCTGGTACAGACCGGCATAGTCAGAAATTCGGTCGCTTCCCGTTCTGATCGAGAACAGGATGATGCAAGCGAATGCTCCAAGGTTCATGAACAGATAGGTGGCCATGTAAAGCACCATGGCGGCGAAGCCGTCTTCCGTGCCGCACACCAGACCGATCATCACGAATCCGGCTTGCCCAATCGAGCTGTACGCCAGCATCCTCTTCATGGAGGTCTGGGCTAGGGCCACCACGTTGCCCAGCGTCATGCTGAGGATCGCCAAAACCGTGAAGAGGAGTTTCCATTGCGTGTCGAAACTTCCAAAACAGCCAACGAGAAGTCGCAGGGCTAGCGCAAAACCTGCAGCCTTCGACCCCACGGACAAGAAGGCCACAACCGGGGTGGGTGATCCCTCGTAAACATCAGGCGTCCACTGGTGGAAAGGAACAGCTGCAATCTTGAAAGCCACCGTGGCGAGAACAAACACCAGCGCAAGAGCGGCCAATGGGGTGGGACTGGTCACCAGAGCCGTACCGATCACTTCCAAGCTGGTTGAGCCACTCAGGCCGTACAGCAGCGATGCTCCGTAAAGGAACACAGCCGCCGCCGCTGAACCCACCAGGAGATATTTGAGCGCCGCTTCAGAACTTCGCGCATCACGCTTCATGTACCCGGACAACAGGTAACTGGCCACGGACAGCGTCTCGAGAGACACGAAAACGCTCACCAGATCTGTGGCACCGCAAAGGAACATTCCGCCCAAGGTGGCGGCCAGCAGGATGGCGGCATATTCCCCAACGGGCGTGCCACTTTGCTCGGCGTATCGCCAGCTGATCAGAAGCGACAGCAGGGTGGAGAGGGCAACAACAGCCCGGAACGCAATCGCGAGGTGGTCGGAAAGAAACGCCCCTAAAAACGAAGGTTCAAGGGGTTGATTCCACTGCAGGGCCAGCAGAACCAAAGCCGTCCCCAACCCCGCGTAGCAAATGGGTGGAACCCAGCGAACTGAAACTTTTTCCCCCGCTAGATCCACCAACAACGTGGCGATCATGGCCACCAAAACAGCGGCCTCAGGCCCCACCGTGCCGGCATGCAAAGCGAGATTGAGCAGCTCTCCAGGAGCTGCCACGGCCTGGGTGGAGAGAAGCAGAGCACCCAACTCGGGCATGGCGAGTCTGGTAAAACCAATTGGAGGGACTGTAGCTGCGCTCCTGCTCTTCCCTGAGTGAATTCGCTGATTTCGCTGCAGAAAGCTCGGCGGTGCGATAAAGAAGGGGACGGTTACCGACCCCCCGTGGCGAACACCCTGGTCATCGTTGAAAGCCCCACAAAGGCGCGCACCATCCGTGGATTCCTCCCCAAGGGCTATCGGGTGGAAGCTTCGATGGGCCATGTGCGGGATCTGCCGAACAACGCAAGTGAGATCCCCGCAGCTCAAAAAGGTCAGAAGTGGGCCAACCTCGGAGTCAACACAGAGGCGAACTTTGAACCTCTTTATGTGGTCCCGAAGGACAAGAAAAAAATTGTGCGCGAGCTCAAAGACGCCCTGAAGGGCGTTGATGAACTGCTGCTGGCAACGGACGAAGATCGCGAAGGTGAAAGCATCAGTTGGCACCTGCTCCAGCTGTTGTCACCCAAGGTCCCCGTGAAACGAATGGTGTTTCACGAGATCACGAAAGAAGCGATTTCCAGGGCACTCGATGACACCCGTGAGCTCGATATGGAGCTGGTGCATGCCCAAGAAACCAGAAGAATTCTCGACCGATTGGTGGGGTACACCCTCTCGCCCCTGTTGTGGAAGAAAGTTGCTTGGGGGCTTTCGGCCGGACGTGTTCAATCCGTCGCTGTCCGACTGCTCGTGCAGCGAGAGCGAGCAAGACGCGCCTTTCGCAGTGGCAGCTACTGGGATCTGAAAGCTGCGCTCGAGCAGCAGAGCCTCCGCTTTGATGCCAAGCTCACCCACCTCGGCGGGACGAAAGTCGCCACCGGCACTGACTTTGATGAAAGCACCGGCGGCCTCAAACAGGGCAGCAAGGTGCGCCTCCTGAGCGAAGACGACGCTCGCTCCCTGTCGCTTGCCCTGAAATCGTCGGACTGGACCGTCTCCTCGGTCGAGGAAAAGCCCACGGTGCGCAGGCCCGTTCCGCCGTTCACAACCAGCACCCTGCAGCAGGAATCGAATCGCAAATTGCGTCTCTCCGCGCGAGAGACGATGCGCTGCGCTCAGGGCCTCTACGAACGCGGTTTCATCACCTACATGCGCACCGATTCGGTGCATCTCTCCGATCAAGCCATTACGGCGGCGCGCAGCTGTGTGGAATCGCGCTACGGCAAGGAGTATCTGAGCAAGGGGCCCAGGCAGTTCAGCACCAAGTCACGCAATGCCCAGGAAGCCCATGAGGCGATCCGACCTTCTGGTGAGAGCTTCCGCGCTCCGTCCGAAACAGGCCTCGAAGGGCGTGATCTGTCGTTGTATGAGCTGATTTGGAAGCGCACAGTCGCTAGCCAAATGGCCGAAGCCCGGCTCACCATGCTCGCGGTGGACCTCACCGTGGGAGAAGCCGTGTTCCGCTCCAGTGGAAAACGCATTGATTTCCCTGGCTTTTTCCGCGCCTACGTCGAGGGCAGCGACGATCCTGATGCGGCGTTGGAAGGCCAGGAAGTGTTGTTGCCGGCCCTGAACGTTGGGGACTCACCCAAGGTTCATGACGTCGAAGCGCTCGGACACCAAACCCAGCCGCCTGCTCGTTTCAGCGAGGCCTCCCTGGTGAAAATGCTGGAGAAAGAGGGGATCGGTCGTCCCTCCACCTACGCCAGCATCATCGGCACGATCGTGGATCGAGGCTATTCCTCGCTCAACAACAATTCGCTCACCCCAAGTTTCACAGCCTTTGCCGTAACCGCTCTGCTGGAAGAGCATTTTCCTGATCTGGTGGATACCGGGTTTACGGCCCGCATGGAAACCACGCTGGATGAAATCTCTACCGGGAAAGTGCAATGGCTGCCCTACTTGGATGGTTTTTTCAAAGGCGACGAAGGACTGGAGTCCTTGGTCCAAAAACGCGAGGGAGACATCGACCCGGGAGCATCACGCACGATCGACCTCGAAGGCTTGCCTTGCGTGGTCAGGATCGGGCGATACGGCGCTTATCTCGAATCCAAACGCGTTGGTGACGACGGAGAAGAGGAGCTGATCAAGGCGAACCTGCCTCAGGACGTGACCCCAGGAGAACTCGATCACGAACAAGCAGAGCTGATCCTGAAGCACAAAGCCGATGGTCCAGAAGCACTTGGCGAGGATCCAGAAACGGGCGATCTGGTTTACCTGCTCTTCGGCCAATACGGGCCTTACGTGCAGAAAGGTCAGGTCAGCGATGAGAATCCCAAGCCGAAACGGGCCTCCTTGCCGAAAGGGGTGAAGCCCGAAGATCTGAAGCTGGATGATGCGCTCGGACTCCTGCGCTTGCCCCGTCTCCTGGGCGAACATCCAGAGAGCGGGAAGGTTCAGGCTGGCTTGGGTCGCTTTGGCCCCTACGTGGTTTGGGACAAGGGGAAAGGCGAAAAGGACTATCGCTCCCTCAAGGGCGAAGACGACGTGCTCGCCGTTGGGCTGAGCCGAGCCCTGGAACTGCTCGCCATGCCAAAACGTGGACGCGGGGGAAGGACGGCGCTCAAGGATCTTGGAAAACCGGAGGGAAGCGAAGAGACCGTGCAGGTCTTTGATGGCCCCTACGGCCTTTACGTGAAGCAGGGAAAAGTGAATGCGTCATTGCCGGAAGGCAAAGGCGCCGACGACATCACCTTGAAAGAGGCCATCGAACTCCTCGACGCCAAAGCCGCTACCAAAAAAACGTCACGACGCAAAACGTCAACGGCCAAAACCACCACCAAGGCCAAAAGCACCGCCAAGGCCAAGACCGCCAAACCTGCTGCCCGTAAAGCGCCGGCGACGACCAAAACCGGGCGTCTTCGCGCCAGTGCCGTGCGCGTCATCCGTCCTGGTGACGCTTAATGCACGCGCGGTGGTTGCTGATGCCGCTGCTGCTTGCCTTGCAGGCCTGCTCAGGTACCACCTTTGGGGAGAGGCTTGCCGATAGCTTCGATTCACCAGGCGCACCCGCCGCGGCCGAGGAGACAGCAAGTTCCAAGGTGGAGCAGGAAGCAAACTCTGCAGTAAAGGAACCGGAGAGAGCTGAAGACCAGCCCGTCAAAAACAAGGCGACCGCTGCGAAAACATCTAAAGCGCAAACATCCGAAGCGAAAACAACTGAGCAGGAAGACGAGGAGACAGATCCTTCGGAAGCGAAGACTCCGCAGGAAAAGACCAACGTCCAACCCAACCCGATACCCGCCGAGCCTCGGCCCTATCGCATCACGATTCGATTGGCTGCCGCTGATCCTGCAGCACCAGCGGAAAGTGTCACGGATGCCTTACGCCGCGCCGGAATTGGCTTCGAAGTCGAAACGATTGAGAAAATCCCTTCGCTTCAAACCTCAAAAAAAGCCGCTAGCGACAGCCCAGGACAGCCTTAAACGTGATGGAACCGCAACTCAGCCGTCGACAGGCTCTACGCATGATGGAGGCCTCTTACCTCGCGGCGGCGGCAGCCTTGATTTGGCTGGCTCTGTATTACCTGCCGATCGGTGGAGCCCTGTTCCGTCTTGCCCTCCCTCTGCCCCTGGCGCTGCTGCTCGTGCGTCGGGGCAGTCGAGCTGGGCTTGAGGGCGTCGTTGTCGCGATTCTGCTCTTGGTGGTGCTGATGGGTCCTCTGCGTGGGCCCCTGATGCTGTTTCCCTACGGAATGCTGTCGCTCTGGCTCGGGTGGTGCTGGCAGAGAAAGGTGAGCTGGTGGATCAGCTGGGGGCTTGGTGTCGTCATTGGAGCTGCTGGATTTCTCGTGAGGGTGGTCGCGCTGTCCCTGATGGTGGGCGAGAACCTTTGGGTGGTGATCACCAGAGCCGGAGCCGGACTGCTCGATCGTGTCCTCGAGTTGCTGCAGCTGCCCCTCGCCCCTGATCTGCTGTTGGTGCAAGCCATGGCCATCACGCTCGTTGTGGTGCAGCAACTGGTTTATGTGCTGGCTCTCCACGCTTTGGCCTACTGGATCTTTCCCCGTCTCCAAGCTCCGATTCCTGAACCTCCTCCCCTGCTCCATGGCCTGGTCGCCCTCGACCCTCTTTGAGCACCCGGCGGGATGCACCCGCCTTTCCGGTCCAGCATCCGAGTTTTGGTCGGGTGCTATCCACCGCTTTTGGTCTGATCCTGAATCCGGTCCCGATCTTTTACTCCTGCTGTCCTCCACGTTGACCGCAGAGGTGGAGGGCATCTCTGCCGCGGGTGCCACCTCGGAATCACGCCGCTACACCGCGATTGCTGACGCTGAGTTGCTGCTTTATGGGCCCTCACATCGGCCTCGCTGGCCATTGCCTCCCCTTCCCGCCGGCGTCTCACCAGCGTTGATCAGTTGGGTGGCTGCGGAGGCGGTCAAGATTCAGCCCTGGGTGGGTTCGATCGGACTGTCCAAGATGCCTCCCTTCGCGCATCTGCGCTTTGAGAGTCCTGAGCTTGGTCCAGCCGAATGCATCAGCAGCGGGCACGCCATGACACCTCAGAGAGTTCTGCAGCTGATCAACCAAGGCCAACGGTTCGGTGAACGTTTGCGCCACCCGCTCGTGCTTGCTGAATGTGTCCCCGGAGGGACCACCACAGCGTTAGCTGTGCTTTGCGGTCTTGGCGTTCCCGCCCATGACCTGATAAGCGGGAGTGCCATCCATCCACCAATGGCCTTAAAACGAGACCTGGTGCGTCAGGGGCTGCAATCGGCACAGTTCAGCGCCACGCCTTCCGCTCAGGAGCTCTTAGCTGCCGTAGGAGATCCTTTTCAGGCCTTTGCGACCGGGTTACTGATCGGATCGCTCAAGAGCCGTCAACCCCTCCTCTTGGCTGGGGGCAGTCAGATGGCGGCCGTGATGGCACTCGCCCTCAACATGGTGTCGACCAAACAGCGCCGCTTGCTTTCCAAGCAAGTGCTGATTGGCACAACGGCCTGGTTGGCTGGGGAAGTGCTCACGCCCAGCGGGAGCAAACGCGCATCCCTGGTCGAGCTGCTGGCATTACTGGAAAATCATTTCGATGTTTCCATCTGTGCGTTGGCGAGTGGCCTGCGCTTTCAGGGGAGTCGACACCTCGCGCTGCGTGATTACGAGCTCGGACACGTGAAAGAGGGCGTGGGTGCCGGAGGTCTCGCCTTGCTTGCGCAGCTGCGTGGACTGTCCTTGGAGCGCATCAGCCAGGCGTGCGACAACGCCATGGATCAATTGCTCGAATCCAAGCGCAAACAGCAGGAATCGCCAAGGGATCCCGCCCCGTAAGGTTTGAGAATGATCGGCCCATCTGCTCAGCCCGTTTCCTTTCGCCGGCGACAGCTGCTTCAGACCGGCTTGATTGCCGGACTCTCCTGGCTCACAGGCTGTGCGCGGTCGAATGATTCGCCCCTCTTGCGGGCCCCGAAGAAGAGCCTGCCTGCCCTGTGGCAAAAGCAACTCAAGGCGCCCTGGCGCATTGCAGAGCTGGAAGCGATCAACAGCTCCGACCCCCCGTGGCTGTCGTCCACCGATCTGCTCACCATTGGGGATGGTTGGTTATCGCGTCTAGATCCTGGATCGTTTCAAGCCATTGATGCCGCCCCTCTTCAAGCGCAATTAGGTCCGGCATCAGAGCGGTTTCTGTCTGAATTACCGAGCGACTGGAAAGGCAAAATTTTTCCCGTGGGCGTCAGCCCCTGGGTGATGCTGTTTCGAGGAGAGCCAGCCCTCAAAGGCCAAGCAGCCAACAGCTGGGATGTTCTGCTCCAGCCTGAACTGAAAGGCAACGTTCTGTTGCCGTCGAGCCCGCGGCTGGTGATGTCGCTGGCAGAGCACATGCAGGGCCCTGATGCGCTGCGAAGCCTCAAACAGGCAGCGATCAGTTTTGATGATCGCCATGCCCTCAACTGGTTGCTGCAAGGCGATGCACAAGTGGCCGTGCTGCCTCTCCAACGCTGCATGGCAGCACTGCTTCGGGATCAAAGGCTGCATGCAGTGCTGCCTGCGCAGGGTGCGCCCCTGAACTGGACCGTGATGCTGCGCCCTCGTTCAAGCAAAGAGCCCCTCCCTCAGGACTGGGTCAAGAAGGCCTGGGAAGAGCCACTGCTGAGTCGGATGCTCTCGGCAGGCTGGGTTCCTCCCCTGGCTCGTTCCCAACTCAGCACTGCCATGTCACGGGTGCCAAAACGGCTTCGCTCCCTGGTTCTTCCCTCCGAGGAGATCTGGCAACGCTGCTGGAATCTTGCCCCTCTGGATCCGTCAGAGCAGGAGGCGTTGAAAGCCAAGTGGCAGGCCTTACCCCCATAGACGTCGTCGAGGGGCCGCGGCCAAGAGCTGATGGGTCTCCGCCAAGAGATCAGGAATCGCCAGTTGATGGGGACAACGGGGCAGGCAATCCCCGCAGGTCTCACAGCCTTCGGCGTTGACTTCCTCCCACCAGTGGCCAGCGCGCCCAATCAAGTTGTAACGCTCTTCTGTGAACTCCTGCAGGTCGTGAGCAAGTCGGAGGTTGCGCAGTCGCAACAACTCGGGAATGGGCACCTCCTTCGGACAGGGGAGACAGGCACGGCATTGATGGCAAAGCGTGTCTCCAAGCCGCTGCTGCCGCAACTGTTCGAGACGAATCACAGCCGTCTGCTCTGCAGGGGTGAGCGCCCCATCACTGCTGGCCATGGAGGCGGCCAGGTTGAGATCGCTCGGGCGGCTGGCCCCAACCGTCAGGGTGCTAATTCCAGCCGCTAAGAGGTAGCGGTAAGCAAGAGCAAGGGGGTCCCAAGGCTGGCAATCGGCCTTCAGCCGTGAGCTTGGTGCCTGCAAACGGCCCCCCTTATCGGCGGGGGAGATCGCCATCACTCCCATCCCTGCATCCAGCGCTTCCAACGCCAAGGGAAGCCGGGCTGGATCCAAAAGATGGAGATGCAGGCTGCAAAACCGAAACCTCCCCGTTGAGATCGCACGAGCGATCAGTGCATTGGAGCCATGGCTGCTGAAGCCAACTTGACCCACAAGCCCTGATCTCAACGCCCAGTCCAAGAGCCTTGCTCCCTCTCCTTCCACCGCCCAATGCAGGTGTTCCTCTCGATTCAGGCCATGAACTGCCAAGCCATGCAGAAAGGGGCGTCCCAACCGTTCAAGGCACGCAGATAAGGCGCGTTTTCCTTGTTCCAAAGACAGGCCTGGAAGGAGTTTGCTGGTGATTAACCACCCCCCTTCAGGAACGATCCCTTCCTGAGCCAGCTGATCCAAAGCCTGCCCCAAAAAGGTTTCAGCAGGGCCATAGGCGGGTGCCGTCTCCAAGTGATTGATCCCAGCGGCATGGGCTGCCCGCAAGACGGCAACCATTTGGGCACGATCTTGCAAAGCACGCATCGTCCCCAGGGTGAACAAGCTCACCGCTGGACCCGTACCAAACGCACGACGAACCCCAGCACCATCCAAAGGCTCTGTGGTCATTCCAGAGGAGTGTCGTCGGTCGTTTCCTCGTCCTTGGGTTGTCTGGACTGAAGGTGGCGGACCATGGCGGCAGGGCTGACCTGATCTATAAATCGACGAAACTCGTTTCGATCCTCTGCATCCGCTTCCGCATCCACAGCGATCGAGGCTTCAGCAACGACTTCCTCCAACATCCAAATGCTGCTGCCAGTGCGGATGGCAAGCGCAATGGCATCACTGGGCCTGGCATCGATACTCAGGAGATCGTCCCCTGTCTGCTGCTCCTCGATCGGCTCACAGTCTGCGGAATCTTCGCTGGAGTCTTCTATCTCATCGAATGGTGCGTCGTGGCTGAGTTTCAACACAGCGCGAAAGGTGCTGTCTTCAATCGCATGGATGATGACCCGTTCGAGGTGCAGCTCACCCGCAGCCAACAAGCTCACCATCAAGTCATGGCTTAAGGGGCGAGGTGAGGGCTCTCCATTCAATCCAGCCATGATGTTGTGGGCCTGGGCCTGATCGATCCAGATCGGCACTTGGCGCAGTCGAGATGGATCGCGAAGCAGAACGATCGGACTTCGACTGGCGGCATCTAGCGCAATGCCGATCACGCTCATTTCCACCATCGACGGCTCTCCCCCCCTTCCTCGATTATGACCAGTGAACACACGCTGAAGGCGCAGCATGTTCACGGGTCTGGTGCAAGCTGTTGGTCGAATTGAGCGCCGCGGCAGTGGCCTCGTCGTGAGTGGCTGCACTCCATTCGCGCCCCTTCAGCTTGGGGACAGCGTGGCCGTTGATGGCGTCTGTCTCACGGTGGCGGCACTGGTGGGCGATGGGTTCATTGCCAATGTCAGCGAGGAAACGCTGCAACGAAGCACACTCGGACGCAAGGCCTCAACAGGCGGGTCGGTCAATCTGGAACCAGCCCTACGCCTGTCCGATCGCCTTGGCGGGCATCTGGTGAGTGGTCATGTCGACAGCATCGGTGAGGTGCTGGCCATCGAAGCCCTCAGCCAATCCTGGAATCTCGAATTGCGCTGGAGAGATGCCGCCTATGGCCGCTACATCTGTGAAAAAGCCAGTGTGGCCGTGAATGGCATCAGCCTCACGGTTGCAGGATGTTCGGATGCTGGCGCACGATTTTGGATCGCCGTGATTCCTCACACCTGGATGGCAACAGCCTTGCGCGATCTCGCACCCGGGGATGAGGTGAATTTAGAAATCGATCTGCTTGCTCGCTACACGGAACGTCTGCTCGACCACTCGCGAGAAGGAGCTCCATCCGCCGGGGGCAATCACAGTTCTATGAGCGCTGAGTGGCTCGCCTCCCACGGTTGGAGCTGAGGGCTAAGGCTTGAAGCTGAGGGAACATCACAAAAACCGGTCAGATCCTCGGGGAATCAATACCTTTCGTGGGTGTCTCTTTTTCAACGTTCATGACCGCTGACGATCGTCCCGATTCCCTTGGGACTTTTAAAGCTTTCGCCATCGCTGAAGGCATTCTGCTGATCATCTTGGGTGTCCTCGCCCTGGTCTTTCCAGTGCTTGCATCCGTATGGGTCACCGGAGTGATCGCCGTTGTCTTTCTCGTTGGAGGCGTCGTGGGGTGGATCAGCAATCTGGCCCGTTCCAAACGCATGGGCCGCTGGATTTGCTTCTGGCGTTTAGTTGTCTCCACCCTGTTCATCGTTGCGGGTGCATCGATGATCAGCAATTTCCGAAGTCCGGCAGACGCGGCGGAACAGGTCGCAACGCTGTCTCTCGCCATCGGCATCGTCTTTCTTGTCGAGGGCGTTGTGGCCTTTTTTAACGGCCTTTCTCACAGCAACCGTCCTGGAGCGGGCTGGGCCGTTGCCAACGGCGTGATCACCTTCATCCTTGGCTTGCTGATCGTGACCCTGAAGTTCTGGGGCTTGCTTTGGGTGCTGGGCGTCCTTGTGGGCATCAGCTTCCTGTTCAGCGGCATCGATCTGATTGCCTTGAGCTCCACCATTCACAACGATCAAGATCCACCAGCTGCTGCGTGATCACCACGCAGCCAGGCTCTTTAGACCAGTGAGCGAAAGGGCCCGGGTTTGATCAACCTGGGTCTTTTTTTGCAGCTTGATCAGCACTAACCTCTGCAACCTTGAGCTCCTCGTTGTTCATTGGCAGAAGCCAGATGGAACGGGAGTCTTGACGCAATTCAATCCGAAACTCTTGGCCGGGTTCTAGGCCAAGGCGACGGGTGTAGGCATGACCGATCAGCAGATTTCCATTGCCGTGAACCCGGGTCTTGAATTCGGCTTGGCGACCTCTCGTTCCACCCCCACCACCAGAACTGGAGGAGGGAAGCTTGTAGCCCTTCGCTTCCACTAGGGCTTTGTAAAAGCCCTTGCGTAGAACGCGACCACTGGGGCCGACATACCCGCATCCACGGGCAATTTCGTCTTCAGAGCGATTGCTGAGTGACCGGGCCCTGTTCAGCAATTCCTGGCCAGTGAGCATCTAACTCAAGAAATTTGATTTAATTCTGACCATAACGCTCATACCAAGCAACAAAAGTATCGAAATAACATGAGAGGCAAGAGCGACCAAGCTGGCTCAGATGAGATAGAGAATCACAAATAAGACCACCCAGATGCCGTCAACGAAGTGCCAATAGAGCTCTGCGGCTTCCAAGGGGAAGTGATTATCAGCGCTGACGCGTCCCTCAGGAGTCCGACATTGCCACCACACGATCAAAATCATCAGTGCGCCCAGGGTCACATGCAACCCATGGAAGCCAGTGAGAGCGTAGAAAGTGCTGGCATACAGGTTGTCAGTCAAGCCAAATGGCAAGGTGAAATACTCCACCATCTGACTCACCAAAAAGGCCAAGCCCAGAGCTGCCGTCAGCAGTAACCAGCTTCTGCAACGTTGCATCTCACTTCGGCGCAGATTGACACCAGCTCGATGGAAGGTGGCGCTACTGACAAGCAGGAGAATGGTGTTCAGGGTTGGAAGCGGAAGTTCCAACTCATAGACAGCACCAGGCAGGAGAGGATTAACAGCCTTAAACGTGAGATAGGCAGCGAAAAAGCCTGCAAATGTCATCGCGTCAGCCACCAAGAAGGTGGCTAGGCCAAACATGCGGTGGTCGGGATGGCTTTCTTCGTGATGCTCCTGAATCTCAACAACTTGGTCTTGGGGGGAAAGGGAAGTCATCGGCCGCTGCTCCATAAATCACTGCCACTGGCGTCTTTCAAGTCGATCTTGTCCGCTGGGATTCCATATCCATAGGGGTGAGTGACCAAAGGAGGCTCACCTTTCCAGTTCTCTATAGGAGGCGGAGAGCTGGTCAACCATTCAGGGGTCAAGGCCCGCCAAGGGTTGTCTCCAGCAATTTGACCTGATCGTGCACTCACGAACACGTTCCAGAGGAAGGGCAAGGTGCTGAGGGCCATCAGCAGGGCGCCAACACTGCTGATCTGATTCACAAACGCAAATTGGGGGTCGTATTCAGCAACACGCCTGGGCATGCCGTTGAGGCCCAGCCAATGCTGGGGAGCAAAGCAAAGATTGAATCCAATAAACGTCAACAAGAAATGAAAACGTCCGAGGTTTTCATCCAGCATCCTCCCCGTGACTTTTGGAAACCAGTGATACACAGACGCGAAGATCACAAAAACCGAACCCCCATACACGATGTAGTGGAAGTGAGCGACCACGAAATAGGTGTCATGAACATGAACGTCAAAAGGCACTTGCGCAAGCGCTACACCAGTAATCCCGCCTAACACAAAGTTGATAATAAAACCGCAAGAGAAAAGAACAGCGCTATTAAGACTGATTTTTCCTCCCCACAAAGTGGCTAACCAGTTAAAGAATTTAATTCCAGTGGGAACGGCAATAAAGGCCGTGGCAATGGTGAAAAACAGGCGCATCCATGGAGGCGTGCCGCTGGTAAACATGTGATGGGCCCAAACAACAAGCCCAAGAACCACGATTGCCATAATCGAATACACCATCGTTGTGTACCCAAAAAGAGGCTTCCGGCAATGAATCGGAAGGATTTCACTCACCAAACCAAAGGCAGGCAACACCATGATGTAGACGGCTGGATGCGAGTAAAACCAGAAGAGGTGTTGATAAACAACCACGTTTCCACCCATGCCTGGATTAAAGAATCCCGTATGAGCAACGATATCGAAGCTCAGAAGAATCAAGGTACCTGCGAGAACGGGCGTGGATAAAACAACGAGAATGCTCGTTCCAAGCATGGCCCAGCAGTACATCGGCAATTGCATCAGCTTTAATCCAGGCCGACGCAATTTCAGAATGGTGGCAATGAAATTAATTCCGCCAAAGATGGAACTTCCCCCAAGCAATAGAACGCTCAGGATCCAAATAATCTGGCCACTCGCAGGAGTCGTCAGACTAAGGGGTGGATAGGCTGTCCAGCCTGACTGTGCTGCACCGGTAATAAAATAACTGGTGATCAGAAGTAGACCAGCAGGGGGAATCAACCAAAAAGCAACAGCATTCAGCCTTGGGAAAGCCATGTCCCTGGCCCCCACATAGAACGGAATCAGATAATTGCCAAACGCACCATTCACCACCGGGACGATCCAGAGAAAGATCATCACAGTGCCGTGCAGGGTAAGGACCTGGTTGTAAACATCCCGGGGCATAAAATCGGCTACCGGGCTTGTCAGCTCTGTGCGAATAGCGCCAGCCAGGGCACCACCAATCAGGTAAAAAGCAAAGCCACACACCAAATATTGAAGCCCGATCACTTTGTGATCGACGCTAAAACTGAGGTAGCGAAGCCACCCAGTTGGTTGCAAGGAGGGGGGTTTGCTTTGCTGGGGAAGAGTAAGTGTCATGCCTCAGATACAGGGAGCTTGCGATTGGCTTGGAACCAGGCGTCGTAGTCGTCGGCCGACTCAACCACCACTGTGGAGCGCATTCCACCGTGATAAGGGCCGCAAAGTTCTGCGCAAACCACTGGGTAACGCCCTGGACGGGTGGGAGTGAAATTGAGCAAGGTTGGCTGGCCTGGAATGATGTCCTGCTTGAGCCTGAATTCTGGAACCCAGAATGCATGGATCACATCTTTAGCCTCCATTTTCAATGAAATAGGTCGTCCTGATGGAACATGCAATTCTCCAGAAATAATGTCGCCTTCGGGATAGTGGAAGAGGAAGGCAAATTGCATCGCCGTGACCTCAACAGGAAGAGGGGCTCCTGCCATTTCAGAACCCGCTTGCATCGCCCCTGCTGTGCCAATTCCTCCCCAAACCCTTTCTTCTGCGACTTGAGAGTCACCGTGGCCCCCATGACCAAGGGGAACCATTCCCCCCATTCGTTCGTAGATGTCGTAGCTGAATAAACCCACGAACAGGACAACGATGGCTGGGACAGCCGTCCAAAAAATCTCCAGCGGCAAATTGCCTTCCAGTGCAATCCCGTCACCAATCTGTCCAGCTTTGCGGCGGAAACGAACAAGGCTGAATACCACCAGCCCAACGATTCCTACAAACAAAATCGTACCGATGCTGAACAGAACACGAAACAGTTCGTCGTAAATGGGTGCATTGACGCTGGCATCAACAGGAAGAAGGTTGATGTTTTGGCCAATCCACAATCCACCCAGCACAAGGATCATTCCCAGCACAAGAGTGAGAATCGCCGAGGGGATAGGCACGAAACTCCTGGTACATGTCTCTTAAGACTATGGAGATCCCGAGCCTTCTTCATGCCGTGATTGTTAAAGCAGCCTGTAGTTCCTGCTAACAGAGCTGTTTCAGGGCGTTGTTGTCAGCAAAGGGAGATGTTGGCGCCCATAAAAATGTCGGAGACCTGTAAATAGCGTGCCGCTTCAGATCAGATCGCTAGTTTCCAAAAATAAACCGCGTGATTAGGAGGGACAGTCGTTGACTTCATCGGCAACAGTTCCGATTCGTTTGCGCCTGGCGCAACTCGCTGCTCACCTGGTCGTAGCTCTGATTGCCCTGGTGGTGATTGGAGGAGCAACCCGTGTCATGGAGGCCGGGCTGGCCTGTCCTGATTGGCCTCTCTGTTACGGGAGCCTTCTGCCTGGACGCCAGATGAACCTCAAGGTGTTCTTGGAGTGGTTCCACCGCCTAGATGCCTTTGTTGTAGGCGTCGCCCTGCTCGTCCAGCTCGGTGCCGCCTGGTTCTGGAGGAAGGAATTGCCGCGTTGGTTCCTGCCTCTGTCCTTCCTTTTGGTCCTGTTAGTGGTTCTTCAGGGAGGCCTCGGGGCCCTAACCGTGCTTCAACTGCTTCCCTCAGCGGTGGTGACAGCCCATCTCGTTCTGGCGTTGACCCTGGTCATAGTGATGAGCGGACTCACCCAAAGGCTGCTGCACACCGGATCCAAAGATGCTGCCGCCCCTCGTTGGTGGCCCTTTCTTGGCGGAATCAGCCTGGCAGCCGTTTCAGGCCAATGCCTGCTCGGAGGGCGGATGGCCAGCTCATGGGCGGCCCAACGTTGCTTGCAGGAAGGTCAGTCCTGCCAATGGCTTCATTGGCATCGCAGTGCCGCAACCCCAGCAGCGATTTGCGTCCTGCTGTTCGTTGCAACAGCTCTGATCGCCGGCGGCTGGGCTCGTCAGCAATGGCCCCTCCTGATCACAGCCACTCTGCTGGTCTCAACCCAAATCGGTTTGGGAGTTCTCACCTTGCGGCTTGGTCTGAGCCAACCAGCGGTGACGGTGGGTCATCAACTCGTTGCCTGTCTGCTCGTGGCCGTCCTCGCAGCTCTCACATGGAGACGCCCGTCAGCACCCGACTCCCCTCTCACGATCGCTCGCGATTCTTCAACCCTGGAGCCCTGTCATGGCTAGTTCAGCTTCCGTTGCTCCAATGCCCCCATCCCTCACCAGGGATGAGGTGGTGCCATCTCGCAAGAGAATCAAACTTCCCCCCTGGCTTGAGGTTGCCAAACCGAGGCTGATCCCACTCCTGCTCGCCACCACCTTGGGAGGAATGGCTCTCACCGAAGGCTGGCCCCTCTCATCACCACGGCTGGCCTGCACCCTTGGTGGTGGTGCATTGGCCGCTGCCGCCGCTGGCGTTCTCAACTGTTTGTGGGAGCAGGAGCTGGATGGACGCATGCTGCGCACGAGCGGCCGAGCCCTTCCCTCTGGGCGGTTGTCTCCATCCGCGGCGTTTGTTGGTGCGGTGTCCTGCACGCTTGCTGCAGCGGCGCTTCTCGTCAGTGGCGTGAACTGTCTTGCAGCTGGACTGTCTCTCCTAGGACTCTGCAGCTATGTCTTGCTTTACACCGCGCTTCTGAAGCCCCGCACCACACAAAACATTGTGGTTGGCGGTGTTGCTGGTGCCATCCCACCCCTGGTCGGAGCGGCTGCAGCAACAGGCCACATAGGCCTGAGCGGATGGTGGCTATTCGCGCTTGTGATGGTGTGGACTCCAGCCCATTTCTGGGCACTTGCCCTGCTTTTGCATGACGACTATCGAGCCGTCGGCATTCCCATGCTCCCTGTCGTCAAGGGGCCATTGGTCACCACGAGGGCGATTCGACGCTATGGATGGGCCACCATCTTGCTCAGCTTTTTGGGCATTTGGGCCCTACCGGAAGGTGGTGCCTTGTATGGGCTCTTGATCCTTCCCTTCAACGGTCGCCTTCTGCAGATGGTGGAGCGCCTGGCTGCGGAACCCAACAACAGAGATCGCGCCAAGGGATTGTTTCGTTGGTCAATCCTTTATCTGTTCGGAATCTGTTTGTTGCTTGTCATGAGCCGAATGTCTGGTTCCGCTCAGTTTGATCTGCAAGTCAGGACCGTCGTTGACATCCTCGCGGGCGGATTTCTTCCTGTCGCTTCCTAGATTCTTAACTCTCGCTTTTGGACGGTTCCATGTCCCTGATCGTGCTCGATCACCTGGAAAAGTCTTACGGGACGATTCCAGCGCTCAGGGACTTGAGCTTGCAAGTCCCTGAAGGATGTCTGTATGGGCTGCTCGGACCCAATGGTGCTGGCAAAACCACAACCCTGAGAATTCTTGCCACTCTTCTGGCTCCAGATCTTGGCGATGTCCGCATTGCTGGCCTCGATGGCTTGAAAGACCAACGCGAGATTCGACGGCTGATTGGATATGTCGCTCAAGAGGTGGCGATTGACAAAATCCTCACGGGGCGGGAGCTGCTTGCCCTTCAAGGCGACCTCTACCACTTACGACCCAAACAGAGGAACCAACGAATCGACGAACTGATCGAGATGTTGGGTATGGATCCCTGGATCGACCGGCGATGCGGCACCTATTCAGGGGGCATGCGTCGTCGCCTTGATCTTGCGGCAGGTCTCTTGCATCGCCCCCAACTGCTCATTCTCGATGAACCCACGGTCGGACTTGACATCGAAAGTCGAGCCGTGATCTGGAACGTGCTCCGGGACCTAAGAGATCAGGGAACAACGGTCTTGCTGAGCACCCATTACCTCGAAGAAGTGGAAGCACTCGCCGATCGAATGGCCATCATTGATGCCGGAACGGTGATCGCTGAAGGCACACCAAACGATCTCAAGAAACGTCTGGGAGGAGATCGCGTCACCTTGCGGGTGCGTGAGTTCAGCAACGAGCAGGAAGCAGAGACGATTCGTGACCTCCTCGAACCCCTTGATGGCATTCAGAACATTGTGATTAATCGCTCGCAGGGCCACTCCCTCAACCTTGTGGTGGATGGGGAACAGGTTCTTCCTCGCCTTCGCCTTTGTTTGGAAGAAGCAGGGCTTCCCGTCTTTGCCCTTGCCCAAAGCAGACCCAGTCTTGACGACGTTTACCTTCAGGCCACAGGACGCACCCTGATGGACGCCGAGCTGGCCATTGCTGGGCAGCGTGATCCCAAGCAAGAACGCAAGCAAGCCATGCGCTAACCGCCTGCTTCCACCTCCAGATTTCCATCAGTGCTCCCCATGACCACTCCCCATCTGCAGATTGATGCCAATCAAGCGTCCTCCCGAGGAGCTTTGACAGAGCTGATCCAGGAAACGTCGGCTTTGACGCGTCGCCTGTTCGTGCAGCTCAAACGGCGTCCCTCCACGCTGATTGCCGGTGTTCTGCAGCCACTGATCTGGTTGATTTTATTTGGGGCTTTGTTCTCTAAGGCCCCCGAGGGGCTGCTACCCGGCGGCATGAGCTACGGGCGTTTTCTCGGGGCTGGAGTGATTGTTTTCACAGCGTTTAGCGGTGCACTCAATGCCGGACTTCCGGTCATGTTTGACCGCGAATTTGGATTTCTCAACCGACTTCTTGTGGCGCCATTAAGAAGTCGAAGCTCCATTGTTTTCGCTTCGGTGATTTACATCACCACATTGAGCCTCGTGCAGAGTTTGGCGATCATGCTCACAGCGGCCTTACTCGGCTATGGATGGCCTGGAGCTGGTGGGCTCCTGCTTGTTCTGTTCACCCTGCTGCTGTTGGTTTTTGCCGTAACGGCCTTAAGTCTCGGTTTGGCTTTTGCCTTGCCTGGTCACATTGAGTTGATTGCGGTGATTTTTGTCGCCAATCTGCCGCTGCTATTTGCAAGCACCGCATTGGCACCTCTGAGCTTTATGCCTGTGTGGATGGGCTGGCTAGCGGCCCTAAATCCCCTTACCTTCGCGATAGAACCCATTCGAGCCGCCTATGCAGGCCCTCTCGATCTTTCGGTGGTTCTTTTGGACGCACCCTATGGACCCGTCACTGGACAGACCTGCCTGTTGGTCCTGACCGTGCTCACCGTGGGGCTGTTTCTTCTCATCCGCCCACTGCTCAATCGCAAACTCTCTTGATTCCGTGTCTGTTTCTTCGTTTCAGCCCCTGAACCCCCGCCAACTAGACCTGCAACGTCGCTTGCTGGTCGCCAATGAATTAAGAGAA
This sequence comes from Synechococcus sp. WH 8016, assembly GCF_000230675.1. Taxonomy (NCBI): domain Bacteria; kingdom Bacillati; phylum Cyanobacteriota; class Cyanophyceae; order Synechococcales; family Synechococcaceae; genus Synechococcus; species Synechococcus sp. WH 8016. The sequence goes on from NZ_AGIK01000001.1 coordinate 1,176,499, forward strand.
GCCTCCCTTATCGCGCAATTGGAACTGCAGTGGGTGCACCGCTATGGGGTGACCTCTCTTCCCAAACGGTCGGATGAAGCCTCCCTGGAGGCTCTCCCCTCAGCTCAGAGTCCAGAGGTGGAAGTAGAGGAGGAGCCAAAGATCCAAGGCCTCTCTCTCGTGAGCGATCAAACGGTCGAAACAGAAACACCAGCTCTGCACGTCGCACCCCTTCCGAGTCCCTCGCAAGCTGACGAGGCTGAGGGGATGGAAGACCTGGCTGATCGTTCTTCCAATCCGCCCCTTGCCATTGCGCCTCCTCCGTTTGCCCGCGGTGCGCAGCGCTTTCGTCGCTGGATGGTGGCATCCTCAGCAGTCCAAGATCTGCAGGCATCCTGAGGACGATGTCCATCCCATCCCGCGCCCAACTGAAGGGTGGCCTGATCGTGTCCGTTCAGGCTCCGGAAGGATCACCCATGCGGCATCCCGATGTGATTGCGGCCATGGCTGAAGCCAGTCTTCGCAACGGAGCCACTGGGGTTCGCCTGGAGAGCCCAGAGCACATCGGAGCTGTACGCAACCGCTGTCCTAACGCTTTGATCATTGGCTTATGGAAGCGAACGCTCCCGCAGAGCTCCGTCTACATCACGCCTCGTTGGCAGGACATTCAAGCGGTCTGGGCAGCCGGTGCCGACGTCATCGCCCTTGATGCCACAGCGCGCCAAAGGCCAGAGCAGGAGGACCTCGCCGAGCTCATTCAACGATCGAAGAATGAATTAGGAGCTCCTCTCATGGCCGATGTGGACTCCATCGAAAACGGATTGATCGCAGCATCCCTGGGATGCAAATGGGTGGGCACCACTCTGTATGGATACACGGAGCAAACAGCACAACAAACTCCTCCGGGTTTCGGCTTGATCTCTCCTCTAAGGGATCAGCTTCCCGAGCAGGTGACGTTGATTTGCGAGGGGGGCATTAAGTCGCCTGATTCAGCGCTCAAATCGCTTGAACATGGAGCCGATCTTGTGGTCGTTGGCACGGCGATTACGGGCGTCGACCTTCAAGTGGCCGATTACTACAGGACCCTGAAAAGGCAGAATGAGTGAGTCTCACAAGACTCAGGCATGTTGCTGAAAGTTGCTTTTCCTGTCGTCCTCAGCGGAGCCTTCTTCGGTCTGCCCATCGCAGGGTTGCCGATGACAGAACTACAAGCTCTCAATCGAGAGCTGGGGAGACTGTGCAGCCATCCACCCCGGGAAGCCTTATCCGTGTGTCGCATCCACGCAAGGTTAGTGGGATCCCTCTAAGGGGATCCCACTAAAGGGATTCCACGGTGGGAATTACATCATTCCCATGCCGCCCATGCCGCCCATGGGATCCATGCCACCCATGCCGCCCATGGGGTCGCCACCGCCACCTGCAGGTGCAGGAGGCTCAGGCTTGTCTGCCACCACGACTTCAGTGGTCACCACCAGTGATGCAATCGAGACCGCGTCCTGCAGCGCAAGACGAACCACTTTGGATGCATCCAGAATCCCGGCACTCATCAGGTCTTCAAAGTTTCCGGTGAGAGCATTGAATCCCTGTCCGCTGTTGCGGACACGATCCACCACAACGTCACCGTTAGAACCTGCATTTTCAGCGATCTGACGCAGGGGAGCGCTCAGGGCACGCTGAACGATTTCGACCCCGGTCTTTTGATCACCCTCCAATCCTGAGGTCAGAGCATCGAGTTCTGCAGAGATATGCAGAAGGGTTGATCCACCTCCAGCAACAATGCCTTCCTCGACCGCTGCACGGGTGGCATTCAAAGCATCCTCAATGCGTAGCTTGCGGTTCTTGAGCTCCGTTTCTGTCGGGGCACCGACCTTAATGACGGCGACTCCTCCAGCGAGCTTGGCGATGCGCTCGTTGAGTTTCTCCTGGTCGTATTCCGAATCCGTGTTGTCGAGCTCACGCTTGATGGAGGCAACACGGGCGCTGACGGCATCTTTGCTGTCATCGCTCGCCACGATCGTGGTGCTGTCCTTGCTGATCGTGATCCGGCGTGCGCGGCCCAGGTCGTCCATCGTCACCTTGTCGAGGGTCATCGCCCTGTCTTCGCTGATCACTTGACCGCCGGTCAGCACAGCAATGTCAGCAAGCGCAGCCTTCCGGCGCTCGCCAAAGGATGGAGCACGCACTGCCGCCACCTGCAGCACCCCTCTGTTCTTGTTCACTACCAAGGTGGCAAGAGCTTCCCCATCCACTTCTTCGGCCAAGATCACCAGCGGTGAGCCCGATTTCTGAACCGTTTCCAACACGGGAACTAAATCGGTCACCGAGCTGATCTTGCGATCGGTGAGGAGCAGTAGCGCATTCTCAAATTCACAGATCTGGCGGTCACCATCGGTGACGAAATAGGGAGAGCTGTAGCCACGATCGAAGGCCATGCCCTCTGTGACTTCGAGCTCAGTGGCCAAAGACTTGGATTCCTCCACGGTGATCACACCGTCAAAGCTCACCCTGTCCATGGCCTCGGCAACCATGCGCCCCACCTCCTCATCACCGCCTGAGCTAACCGTGGCAACCTGGCGAATCGCATCGCCGCTCACGGACTGACTGCGCTGATTCAGGCTGGCGACCACCGCCGCCACAGCTTTTTCCATGCCTCGGCGAAGTTCGATCGGGCTGGCACCTGCGGCGGTGTTGCGAAGCCCCTCCTCAACCATCGCCTGGGCGAGCACGGTGGCAGTGGTGGTGCCATCGCCAGCTTTGTCCTTGGTCTTGGACGCCACCTGCTGGATCAGCTTGGCTCCGATGTTTTCGAACGGATCAGCAAGTTCGATTTCTTTGGCAATCGTGTCACCGTCATTGACGATGTCAGGTGCGCCGTAGGACTTCTCGAGCACCACGTTGCGGCCACGAGGTCCGATGGTGACCCGAACGGCATCGGCAAGGGCATTCATGCCTCTCTCGAGGGACTCACGTGATTCGTTCGAGAAGCTGAGAAGTTTGGCCATAGTGTCAGGAACCCGAGGGTCAATCCCTTCCAGCGTCTACGACCAACCGCTCCTCTCGGAAGTGGGGAAAGCCGAATCCATGGACCAACGGCGCAAAAGGTCTGGTTAAGGTTTGGACATGAAGGATTCCGGAGCGCTGTTCTTCGTTTTCATGGCTGCCATGGCGGCAACCATGACGTTGGTCTACGTGCCGCTTCGGATTTATCTCACGGCAACGGACCGCAGTCGCAGATTGAAGTTGCTTCAGCGCATTCGTCGCTTGAGAGAGGAGCTTGGGCAGCCCCTCCAAAGCTGATCCTCAACTCATAACCATCCCGCCATCCACCTGCAGCACCTGCCCGGTGATGTAAGCGGCCGCAGGATCGGCAGCTAAGAACCTCACGGCTCCAGCCACCTGATCAGGGGTCCCAAACCGGCCCAAAGGAATGGCAGCAAGGATGGCCTCGGCCTCAAGATCTTTCGTCATATCGGTGGCAATGAAGCCAGGTGCCACCGCATTCACCGTGATTCCACGGCTTGCCATCTCCTTGGCGCTACTTCGCGTCAGTCCCACCACACCGGCTTTGGCTGCTGCGTAATTCGCTTGACCGGCATTGCCCATCAGCCCAACCACCGAGGTGATGTTGATGATGCGACCACTGCGCTGCTTCAACATGGGGCGTGTCACAGCCCGCGTGCACAGAAAGACTCCGGTGAGATTGAGATTGATCACCGCCTGCCAATCCTCGGTTTTCATCCTCATCAACAGGCCGTCGCGCGTAATCCCCGCGTTATTCACCAGGACGTCGATGCGTTCACTGCGCTTCAACACCGTTTTCATCAAGTCATCCACCGAAGCCTCGTCGGCCACGTCGGCCTGGAGGGCATAGGCGGAGCCGCCCTTGGCCTGAATTTCAGCAACCACCGCCTCCGCCGCATCGGGTGAACTGGCGTAATTCACCACCACTTCTGCGCCCTCAGCGGCCAAAGCCAAGGCCACTGCGCGACCGATGCCACGACTTGCACCGGTAACAAGGGCGGTTTGACCGTCAAGAGAAGCGGATGAATCCATGAACGCTTTTTTTACGATCGTGTGATCGTAGGGATCATTAGCCCTTTCAGTCATCAAAGCCAGCTAGACGCCCCGCATGGTCTCAATCGTGTCGATGGCATCACCCAGCAGATTGCGGAATAACTCCAATTGCTTCTGGCTGCCCATCACCACAAGAAGTTGACCAGGGCCAAGCCGTTCTTCCCCGCTGGGATTTCCCTTTAATGCGCTCCCGTCACGGATGGCCAGCACCATGGCCCCACTGCGCCGACCGAGCTGGAGCTCCGACAAGCTCTTGCTGGCTAAGTGACCCACAAGCAAGGGATCACGACTTAACCGAAATTCTTCAATTTCAAATTCCGACCCAGACAACAGATCCATAAAGTCCACAGCCAAAGGCCTCAGCGCTGTTGCTGCCATCACCCTGCCCCCAGCGACATAGGGACTCACCACAACCGTGGCTCCCGCCAGTTCAAGCTTGGCTGCCGCTTCTTCGCTATCGGCCCGAGCAATAAGCCGGCATCCAGGCTCCAAGCCTCGAGCGCTGAGCGTGACGTACAGATTGGCAGCATCGCTAGGCAAGGCCGCCACCAGGCTTCGACAACGATGAAGTCCAGCCTCTAGGAGCGTTTCATCGAGGGTGGCATCGGCCTGGAGCACAGGCAAACCACGCTCCTCTGCCGCCAGACGGCGAGCAGAATCCAACTCCACAACAAGCACGGGAACGGTTTCCAAGAGCAGCTGTTCAGCAATCTCCCGGCCAATGCGGCCATACCCGCAAAGAATCACATGGTTATGCATACGCCGTAGGTTTCGGCGAAACCTCAACTCCCGCAACTGACGGAAGTATCCGGATTCTGTCAGGCCGAGAATCTTTTGAATCGAGAGCTGCACCACCACGATGCCCCCAGCCACGATCAAAACGGTCACCAGCCGTCCGGCCTGGGAGAGGGGCTCCACTTCTCCATAACCGATGGTGCTGATCGTGATCAGAACCATCCACAAGCAATCACCCCAGTCCCACCCCTCCGTGATCCGATAACCAATCGCACCGCCCATGATCACGATGGCGAGGGCTAGGACGGGTAAAAGCCATGGCCTTGCCAGCTGGCGTAGCTGAGGCCGATAAAACTGAACGGAATAGGGCTGAAGCCGACGGCGTTGTTGCGACCTCCGTCGTGGCTTCTTCATCCGAAGCCCATCGCCTCCAACACATCCGCTTCTGAGAGTGAGCGGAGATCGTCATTGCCGAGATGCCGAATCACATCCCGCTCTGGCAGTTGATCGTCAGCCAGTCCGAGGGCCACTAAAGGAACCCCGCAAAATGTTGCCAACAGACTGGTCACAGGACAACTGGTCAACACCACGTCGGCACAGGCAATCTGCGCGGCTCTCTCGGAAAGCGAGCTCTCATCTCCGAGATGGATGGTTCGCAACCCAGGAAGCTTGGCTTTGATCGTGAGCGGTAATTGTTTCCAGCGTTCTGAGGGCCAGTCTCCCGCCATGGCCGTTGGTTGAAGCATTAAGAGAGGACCATCTCCCTGCGGCTGCCGTTCGCGAGCCTGGCTCATCAGCGCGGCAGGCAAACTGATCCGAAAGGCTGCGGCATCCAAGCTGAGACCAAGCGGAGCCAGAAATCCAGAGAGGCGCTGCGCACTCCAGCCCTCAGCCTGGCTCGCTGTAGCAGTAGAGGCAAATCCAGCCTCTGCAACCCGCGTCGGGATATGGCTCATGGACAGCATCAGGTTGACCTGACGTCCGTCCGCAAAATTGAGGCATACCTGGAAATCAGGTTCTCGGACGGAGCCAAGGAGATTGGCCCAATCGGCCATGGTCTGAGCTGCAGAAAAATCAAAGGGAATGATTTTTTCAACCGACGGCAGCAACGTCCACAGCGCTCGGTAAGCAGGGGAACAGGCCACCTGAATCGAAGCTCCAAGCGCGTTGGCACAGGCTGCTATGGCAGGCATACGCTCAAGCTGCTGTTGAGCTGTTCCTGGGCTTAAAACGAGAACGCGCATGAAACAACAGCACAAAGGGTGCGAGCTGATTGTATGGAGGCCGTTTCAGGTTGCTGGGAACAGGAGTCGCTTATGCATCTGTTGATCGCAGCCGCTGGTAGTGGGCGGCGGATGGGAGCGACCCGCAACAAGCTGCTGCTGCCGCTGTCTGGACAACCCGTGCTGGCATGGACGCTGCAGGCAGCCCTCGCAGCTGAGACGATCCATTGGATCGGAATCATTGGTCAGGAGATTGACCGGTCCGAGATTCTCGATCTCGTGGGAGGCGCTCCCAAACCCGTCGTTTGGATTGCCGGCGGAGACAGTCGTCAAGAGTCAGTGGAACGAGGGCTGGCCGGCCTGCCAACCGCAGCCAAGCATGTGCTCATCCATGACGGGGCCCGCTGTCTGGCCACACCAGACCTGTTTAACCGCTGTGCAGAAGCCGTTCGCGGCGGCCAGGCTGTGATTGCGGCGACCCCTGTCACCGACACGATCAAAAAGGTCGACGAATCAGGCTTGATCACAGCAACCCCAAATCGAGCAGAGCTGTGGGCGGCCCAGACTCCGCAAGCTTTTTCAGTGGATGAACTCCGCCAGGGTCATCGCGAAGCCCGAGCGAATGGCTGGACTGTTACCGATGACGCCTCCCTTTATGAGCGTTTGGGATGGCCAGTCAACGTGCTTGATGCTGGTCCCTCCAACATCAAAGTGACCACCCCTTTTGATCTCACTGTGGCTGCAGCCGTGCTGGCCGAACGCCAGGGTTAGCGCCCACGCGCAAGACCCCCTGATCTCCATCGAGGGTCGCGATCGCGCCCACCGGCAAGGCTGCATTTCCCCCCGGACCATGCCCCACCAGCAGGTTCCCCACCACAGGAATCCCTAAATCATCGCTCCGCTCTCGCAACACCTCTTCCAAGCTGAAGCCAGCAGAGCCGGAGGCGTCATCGCAATCCAGAAATCGACCGAAGCCAAGACCGGCGAGCGATTGGAGCAGACCTGCTAATCGCCACTGCGTGAGCATGCGATCAAGGCGATAGGGAGCTTCGCCGATGTCTTCAATCACCAACACAACGCCACGCAGATCCGGAAGGAAAGGGCTCCCGATCAAATGGGACGCCACCGTTAAATTCAGGGTCAATAACGGGCCAACAGCCACGCCTCCCCGCCAGGGAACCCCTTGAAGATCCGGCAGGGCGTGGCCAAAGAGCAGATCATGCAAACGCTGCTGACTCCACTCGGGTTCATCGGCGAGGGTTGTGATTAAGGGCCCATGGACGCCCCCGCACACACCAGCCGCCATACGAGCGCAGAGCAGTGCGGTCACATCCGAGAAGCCCAGCAACCATCCAGGCTGCCAAGCGAAAGGCTGCTCCAAAAGTCTGGCTGCTCCCCAGCCGCCGCGTGCACAGGCCAAGAGGGCGGCATTGGGAACCGCTTGAAAATCACGAAGACGTTCCTCATCCCGTCCCGCCAGATAGCCCCAGCGCCGTTGGCTGATGACATCCGGACGGATTCGCAATCCCCAGCTGTCCAGAATCGAGATCCCCCGCCGAAGGTTGTCTGTGTTGTCAAGCGCAGAGCTGGCGGCCACCACGGCCACCTCATCTCCCGATTGAAGAGGGAAAAGCAACACGTCAGAGCCGTCTGTGCTGTGCATCAGCCCAGCCGCCCGAGAACGAGACCCAACAACAGCAACGCGCCCAAGCGCACCTGCTGACTGAAATGAAGGCCATACATAGACATGGATTGTTGCTGGACACTTTTGAGGGCTCGCGTTGCACGTTGCATCCCAAAGGCCACCACCAGCCAGAACGGCCAGAAAATAACTCCGATTCCGGCAAAGGCGGCGGCAACAGCCAGGGCCAGCATCGAGAGCGCATAGGTGACAGCCACGACGCGCAAGACGGACGGACCGAGGCTCAGTGCGCTGCTGTTTAACGCCATCCGGGCGTCATCCGGACGATCCGCCATCGCATACACCGTGTCAAAGGAGAACGTCCACAGCAAGGTGGCAAGCCAACAACCTGCCAAGGGCCAACCGCCATTGAGATCGCCGGTTTGAGCGGCCCAAGGGATCAACACCGCGAAGCCCCAGCACAAGGCCAGGACTGCCTGGGGGTAGGCGAACCAACGCTTGGCAGAGGGGTAGATCAAGATCGGCGGCAGGGCGAAACACGCCAACACAAGGCAGAGGTTGCGCACGGAAGCCGGCAAGCTCAGCACCACGCTCAAACTGATGATCAACAGCACGATCAACACAACAACGGCCTGGACAACGCTCAAACTTCCTTGCGCAAGCGGACGCTGCTTCGTGCGTTCCACAAAGCGGTCGATGCGTCGATCCCATAAATCATTGGCGATGCAACCCGCTCCACTCACCGCCAGGCCGCCGAGCACGATCAAGAGCACAAGGGCTGGAGAGGGCGGGGCATTCGGCGTGAGCCAGAGACTCCAGCCGGCTGGGATCAGCAAAATCAGTCTTCCGCTGGGTTTGTTCCAACGCAACAGGGCCACCCATGGAGCCAGGGTTTGACGAAACAACATGCGCTTAGCGGAGCTGACTGACAAAAAGAACTCCGGCTTGGAAACCTTAAACAGAGCTTCTCGCTGTCTGCTTGAGGCAGAGTGGAAGGGCTTTCAGCGCGGTGCGTGAAGTGACAGCAGGGCCGAGCTTTCAAAACGGTCGAGCCTTGCGGAAGATTGCCGCAATCGATATCGGCACCAATTCCACCCACCTCTTGGTGGCCTCTGTCGATCCGGAGCTGCGAACCTTCAGCATCGAGTTAGCGGAGAAATCCACCACACGGTTGGGGGAACGAGACCCCGAAACCGGCAATCTCTCCGAGGCCGCCATCGAACGCGGGCTCGAAGCGCTTCGTCGCTTTCGCGAGCTCGCCCTGAGTCATCAGGTTGAACAGATCGTGACCGCAGCCACCAGCGCGGTGCGAGAGGCCCCGAATGGTCGGGACTTTTTGCAGGCGATTCAAGAGCAGCTCGAGCTCGAAGTTGATCTCGTGAGTGGCCCAGAAGAAGCCCGCTTGATCTACCTAGGGGTGCTCTCAGGCATGCCTTTTGGAGACTGTCCGCATCTTGTGCTGGACATCGGAGGCGGCTCCACAGAGTTGATTCTTGCGGATGGTCGTGATGCTCGAGCACTCACCAGTACAAGGGTTGGCGCGGTACGACTCCAACGTGATTTCATCCAAGATGACCCGATGCCCCGGCAGCGTCGGACCTTCCTGGAAGCCTTCATCCAAGGGTCTCTAGAACCTGCCGTCAACAAAGTGCTGCGCAGGATCACCCCTGAAGAAACACCCGTGATGGTGGCCACCAGTGGCACCGCAATGGCCATCGGAGCCCTAGCCGCCAGTGAGGAGGATCGTCCACCGCTGAAGCTTCACGGTTATCGCGTCAGCAAACAACGGCTCGACCGGGTGGTTGATCGCTTGGTGGTGATGACACCGGAGCAACGCAAAGGGTTGTCACCCATCAATGATCGACGCGCAGAAATTATCGTTCCAGGGGCCTTGATTCTTCAAACCAGCATGCAGATGTTGGGAGCGAAAGAGCTGGTTCTGAGTGAGCGAGCGCTTCGCGAAGGCCTGATCGTTGATTGGATGTTGCGTCACGGCCTTCTGGAAGACCGTTTCAGCTTTCAAAGCAGCATCCGACAGCGCACCGTGATCCACCAGGTGCAGCGTTTTGCCGTGAATCAAGCGCGAGCCGAGCGTGTGGCCTCCCATGCCCTCACTCTTTATGACAACACCAAAGACCATCTCCACCGTGATGATGGCTCAGGCCGAGACTTGCTTTGGGCCGCCGCGATGCTTCACGCCTGCGGGCAACACATCAATCTCAGCGCTTATCACAAGCACTCCTGGTATCTGATTCGCCATGGAGAACTGCTTGGCTATTCAGAAGCGGAGCACTTAATGGTGGCTGCCATCGCGCGCTATCACCGCCGCAGCCTTCCCAAAAAGAGGCATGAATCCTGGCAAGCGCTGCAAAGCCGTGAAAATCGACGCACCGTCTCAGAGATGGCCTTACTGCTCAGGCTGGCGGTTGCCCTCGATCGACGTCCAGAGCCGGTGGTCAAAACCTTGGGGGTCCACGTCCAAAACGAAGATCTAGTCCTGGAGCTCGTCGGAGAACAGGCTGATCAGAATCTGAGTGTGGAGCAGTGGAGCTTGGAAAGCTGTGCCCCCATTTTGAAGGAGGTCACCGGATTGAACCTCAAGCTCAAGGTTCAGGGGTGAGGGGATACCAACGCAACTGATCGATGTTGCCCAAGGCCCTCGGTGAGCCATCCCCGTAGCGCAACCGAACCAAATCGGGTCGTCCCGCGAAGACTTCAAGCCCCTGATCGCCCTCAAACCGTTTGAGTTCGCTCAGAGTGCCCTCAAAGAGCACCTCTCCACTCCCATTGCGGACAGAGACCCAGCTCGGTTGTGAACTATCAAGGGCGACGGATCCTGGAGTGTTGTTATCGACGCCAACCGCCACGTCCACAGCTGAACCGTTGTCACTGGCTGCCATCGGCTGAGGCACAGGTTGCTCCGTTGCTGCCTCGCTGCTCACTGCTGCTGGTTGCTGACGGTTGCCGCGAAAAGCAATAGCGCTGATCGCTGTCACCCCAACGAGAAGCAAAGGAATGGCTGCATTCCTGATCCAGCGACCCATCTGTGCATCGTCCTGCTGGCCCTGGGGTGCATCGGCAGATCCGGAGCGTTCGTAACTGCCACGCTTTGCTGGCGCCCCCTTCGTCTCACGGAGCTGAGCTTGGAATTGTTGAACCAGAGGACCGGGATCCAATCCCAATTTCTGCGCGACTCGCCGCAGCATTCCGCAAATGAAGACGGGTTCTGGAAGATTGTCCCGATCCCCATTCTCTAAAGCTTCAAGCTGCTCTTTGCCCATGCGCAGCGAATCGGCAAAGGCTTGGCACGTTATCCCTTGACTTTCCCGCTCTTCCTTTAAGACACGGCCCAGTGAGACAAGTTCGTCCTGACGGAAATCTGAATGATCGATATCTTCCCTAACCTCAGCCATTCCATGGATTCACCGTTTAAAAATTTTAGTTGCGTTTCGCCAAAATGTCAGCCAGATCAATTGTTCACCCAATCAATGAGTGAGGTAATTTTGAAATTAAAGGGTTGAAATGGGCGATACTGGATTCGAACCAGTGACCCCTTCCGTGTGAAGGAAGTGCGCTACCACTGTGCTAATCGCCCCGAATGCAAATCTTAAACCACAACGGGGAAGCCTGATACTTAATGAGTAGGGCGAAACAGGTGATCATGATCTGGCGAGTAAAGCTTGGAGCGCTGCCGTCCTGCCTTTAGTGCTGGACTCACGACATAAAGAGTGGTGCGGATCAGATTTTGCTCGCGAGAGATCGCTGCCATGCGATCCAATGGGACGACTTGCAACCATTCATCAGACCAACTCACACGGTGACCAATAGCAACCGGTGTATCAGGCGAATAATGCTTCAACAATGTTGCTTGCACCTCTTCAACATGGCGAGCACTCAGATAGAGACAGAGCGATGCTTTGAGGCGGGCGAGATTCTCCAAACTCTCCGTTTCTGGAACCCCCGTGCGTCCACCGGCCCTCCCAAGAACAATGGTCTGGACAAGGCCAGGGATCGTGAGTTCAGCCCCTAAGGCCGAAGCGGTCGCCTGATAAGCGCTGATGCCTGGAACCACATCGACAGCAATACCAGCGTCGTTTAAACCACAAATTTGCTCTGAAAGAGCTCCATACAGGCAGGGATCACCATCATGAAGACGCACAACCTGGAGGCCCTTCTTCGCTCGATCAATCATCAGTGGAAGCACGTCTTCAAGCGTGAGGGTGCTACTTCGGATCTTTTCGCAATGATCAGGGGCTAAGGCCGCGATCTGAGGCGACACCAACGAATCTGTCCAGATCAAAACCTGAGCAGATTGCAAGCGATTCTCCGCACGGCGCGTAAGGAGATCAGGAGCTCCGGGCCCTGCACCGACAATCGACACTGTGGTCATGAAGTACCTGGTGTGCGCAAGCCTGGATCAGGCAATGACTTTCGTTTCCCGTATAGCCAAAACAAACCAAAGCCCGCAAGCAGCAGCAATGAGAGGCTCATCAACTGAGCAATCCTCAAGCCTCCATCGCAAAATGGTGGAACGCCTCCCAAGCAAAGCGGATCAATGCGCAGGCCCTCGATCCACACACGGCCAAGGCTGTAGCAGAGCAGATATATGCAACTCAAAGCGCCTGATGGGAGTGGAATCCGACCGCTCTTCCCCCATTGAAATAGCGTCATCAGCAAAATAAAAATCGCCAAATTCCAAATCGATTCGTAAAGGAATGTGGGATGAAAAAATTCTGAATCGGCAAAGATTGGCGGACGGCTTGAATAAGGAATGAACAATTTCCAAGGCAATTGGGTTGGAACCCCAAAGGCTTCTGAATTGAAAAAATTTCCCCAGCGACCGATTGTTTGGCCAAGAATGACCGATGGAACCAAAACATCGAGCAGGTCCCAAAAGGAAACTTTCCGCCAACGACAGAACAAAATCACGGAGATCGTGCCTCCAATCAATGCTCCATGAATTGCAATACCCCCTTGCCAAATCGCAAACATGTCCCACCAAGAATTTTGATAGGAGCGCCATTCAAAGGCGACATAGTAAAAACGCGCGCCGATGATGGCCGCCAACACAAGGATCGGCAAAAGGTCGCTAATCAATCCCGATTCGAGATTTCTCTGCTTAGCCAACCAGCTCGATAAATTGAGGCCAATCAGTACCGCCAGGGCAATAAGCAGGCCGTACCAGCGCAAAGTAAGAGGCCCGAGCTGAAAAAGCACGGGCCCAGGTGATGTGAAGACAGCGGGAATGATCACCTTGATCAGACGCCTTCAGCAGCTTGAACTTTCTCAATCTGCCTCTTTTTAAGAACCAGCATGATCTGAGCCAAAGCAACCGCTGCGAAGAAGGCAAGCATCCCGTAGATACGAACAGGATTCTGAAGAACGACTTCGGTATCGAGCTGACCGAATCCACCAACATTGGGATCGTTCGTGATCGGGGCTCCAGCTTCAACCACATCTCCCACAGAGACCTGCAGGGTGGGACCCACTGGAATGGTCTCGGTAATTTCAGCGCCATCAGCGGACTTCACAGTGACCACGCTGGCCCCATTGTCGCCTGGCTCAATGGAAGTAACAGAGCCAGAAGCCGGAGCCGTATAGACGGTGTTGTTGCTCTTCTCACCTGTTGGGTACACCTGGCCGCGGCCACGGTTTCCACCAACGTGAATGGAGTACTTACCAAAACTGATGCTGCTGTCCGTCGCGGGGTCAGGAGCCAGCACAGGGAAGACAATCTCCTGGTGCTCATCACCAGGAATGGGACCCACCAAAATCACATTGGGTTGGTCATCGCTGTACTCGGTGAAATAAACACCCTCTGTTTCCTCCTTGATCTCATCGGTCCAGCGATCCTGAGGAGCGAGCGTGAAGCCATCAGGAAGCATCACAACAGCTCCCACCTGAAGGGGGACCTGACTGCCATCAGCACCAAGCTCTTGAACGCCGGTGTCGTAAGGGATCTTGACAACGGCCTTGAAGACGCTGTCAGGCAGAACGGACTGAGGCACTTCTGCCTGAGTGAGCTTTTGGGCCAAGTGGCAATTCGCACAAACGATCTTGCCGGTAGCCTCCCGGGGAGAATCGTAATTTTGTTGTGCCCAGAAGGGATAGGCCCAACTTGCAGCGGGTGCGCTGAAGACAGCAAGACCGACGATCAGTGCGGCAAATGTGGAGGAGAGCAGGCGACGCATGGGAAAGCGAGGGAGGAAAGAGACAGCAAAGAGGAGGGGCTGATCAGGACCACCAGGGCTTTTCGCCCGTCCGGAAATCGGTTTCAGTCCACTGACTGACAAACACGTTGTCGTTGTCGACGCTGACATTGGCCAAGGCCAAGGACAGAGGCGCTGGGCCGCGAACCACCTTGCCTGTGGCGTCGTACTGACTGCCGTGGCAAGGGCACATGAATTTGTTGGCGCCGCTGTTCCAGGGGACAACACAACCCAGGTGAGTGCAAATGGCGTTGATGCCGTAGCTCCCGATCGCATCAGGGCCTTCCACGATCAAGTAGGTGGGATCACCTTTCAAGCCTTGGACAAGGCTGCGATCACCCTCTGCGTGGCCACTCAACCAGCCGCTCGCGGTGACTGCGTTTCCGAGCTCGTCTTTGGCGCTGGTTCCACCACCGCCCCCGGCAGCCCTGGGCGGGATGAAGTAGTTCGCCACCGGATAAAGCGCCCCCAGGGCCACGCCTGTGACGGATCCGAAGGTCAGCAGATTCATGAACTGCCGACGGCCCATACCGGGCACATCACTAGCTGGCATCTGAGTCATGGCTGACGCTCAAGCAACACTGAATGAGGTCCATTATGGAGGGTAAAGGTCCCGTCACGCTTTGCAACGACTGGGCTTTTAGATGATCCACTCAGCCGTTTCCGTGCTTGTAGACCCACCCTTGGAACAATCCATCCCTCCATTAACGGTCGACGAGGTGGTTGACCTGCTGCGGAAGCGCTGGCAAGCCAGCTACGACATGCAAGTCGTTGTAAGGCGAAAGCGGATGTACCTCCAAGTGATGTGGGCCTATCTGGAGCAGCAATCCTTCCCCTTAGACGAGGAGGAGTACCGCACCCATCTAGCCCAAGTGCTGGACGTGGTGAATCGCTTAGGCCAGGCAGGCGACGTGCGTTCGTGGTTAAACGACACACGGGACCGTCCCCGACTGGGCAAAGCCCTCAGCCTGCAGCTGCAGGGGGAGGGGCGTCTGGAGGAGTTTCTGGTTTGAACCGTTCCACGGCCGCCACGAGAGCGACGCCAATGAAAAACAGGCCTGAGATCGCACCGGCTAGCAACGACATCGTGATCGGATCGGTGGATGGCGTCAAAACGGCGCCGGCCAGCGCTGCCAGCAACACGACCCAACGCCAGGCCGAGAGCATCCGCTTCCAACGGACCAACCCAAATAAGCCAAGCAGTAGCTGCAGAACGGGCAACTGAAAAGCCAATCCAGTGGAAAGCATCAGCAGAAGCACAAAATCGAGGTAGCGCTCGATCGACCAAATCGGCTCCACCACATCAGCCCCGTAGCTCACCAAAAAGCCAAGGGCCGCTGGGATCAGCGCCCACCAGGAAAAAGCAATTCCTGCAAAAAACAGCACCGCTGAGCCCGCTACAGCGGGAGCGATGAGTCGACGCTCATTGCGGGTGAGACCGGGCAAAACGAAAGCCAAGCCTTGATACAAGACGTAAGGAATCGCCAAGGTGAGTCCTGCGTAACCGGCAACCTTGAACGAAACGAACAGGAATTCTCCAGGCGCCAACTGAAGAAATCGGATCGATCCCGCGGGTTCCTCCAAGATCCTTACCAACGGTTTCACCGCAACAAGGCAAGCCAAAGCACCCGTCACAATCGCAATCAGGCTGCGAAAAACGCGCTGACGGAGCTCCTCCAGGTGATCGACCAGGGACATCTCCACATCGTTGGGTGGAAGCTGGTCAGGCCGAGGGGTCACCCGGATCGGCTCGGGAGCGGGAAGCACTGTTTTTTCGTTCGGCTCGGGAGGGATCAGTCCGACTGCACGTGGGTGAGCTCAGGCTAAGAGCTTGCCGGCGATCAGTTGCTGTCTGGCTCGATCTGGCTCAGCCCAGACAACCTCACCATCTTTGTGTTGCACCGTTCCAAGTGCTGCACCAGCAATCCGTTGGAGATGCTCGACAGGGGCTTTCACCACAGCCACCCGGCGATTTCCCCGCGCGCGGCTAAACCATGCCGCCAGGTCAGCCGCAAGGGTGACGTCGTCGTCGTCCGCAAAACCAGCCGAAGCCTTCAACACAACGTGACTACCCGGACATTCCTGGGCATGAAACCAAAGGTCACCAGGTCGTGCCCGCCGGAGGCTGATCCAGTCGTTTTGACGATGGTTTCGGCCCACTTGAATCAGCAAGCCCGTGGGGCTACGGATCTCGAGGGGCTGGGGGTCCACGCGACGCGATCCCTGACGGCGCCGGCGGCGAAGCCGTTTTGGAGCCAACAGATCATCCAACTCTTCCCGCAGATCAAGAAGGCTTTTCGTGCGCGCCTCTAACCCATCCCAATCCGCACCAATGAGCTCTTCGAGAAAGCTTTCACTGCCCTCGAGCAAGACCAAGCGGCTTTGGTGATGCTGCAGCCGTTCTTCCAGCGCTGGCACCGCCCGTCTCAGTTTTCGCGCTCTTCCATACAACTTCTGCGCGCGATCGATGGTCTCCCGATTCGGACTCACCTGGCACAACAACGCATCTCCCTGCTGTTGCAAGTCATCGGCACCGCCCGTCTCCTCTAAACCAGCCCTCTGGTCGGCCAAAAGAGCCTCCTCACGGGTCCTTAACTGCTTGAGCTGCTTTTGCAAATCCTGCGTGGCGCGATTCAAGTCCTGACGCTGGAGAACGGTGGAGTAGTACTGACCCAAACGAAGGCTGAGGGGCTCCCCACCCGTTGAACACTCCTCTAACGATGTCCCTTCAGATAACGATGCAGAGCCAGGATTCCAAACGCGATAGGAATTGGGCCCATCAAACTGCAGCTCAAACGCGCCGGTCTCCAGCGCCTTCAACCAGCACTGCCAACGCTGGTGCAACAGCTGCCACTCCTGCTCGCTCAGCGCATGAACGCTTGTCGCCAATCGCGCTTTGGCTGCATCGTCGTGCTGGTCAGCCAGCTGCTTCGCCAGCACCGGACTAATGCCCTGGTAAGCACTGCGCATCGCCTTTTCCAGGCTTAGCGGCAACAGCTCTAAGCGCTCTCTCCAGCGCTGCTGAGGCTCATCCAGCCGGGGAGCCATGCCTTGAAGAGCCGGAGGAGGGCTATAGACATCCCCCGTACCAATCGGCCTAATTCTCGACTGATGCGAGCGGACCTGACGCGCAATCGCCGTGATGCGTTGCCGCTCATCGAGCAACAACAAATTGCTATGGCGCCCCATCAGTTCGAGCACCAAGGTGCGCTGGGGAGGCTGTCCAGGTCGAGGCGCCAACTGAAATTGCACGACCCGTTCAAACCCTTCCTGACAGAGCTCCGTAAGGGCCAGTTGGCGGAGCCCATGTTGGATCTGTTGCGCCAGCGTGCTTCCTGCACCCTGCTTCGGGGGCGGCTCGATTTCAACCAACCGGGGAACCTCTGCTTTCCAGCTCAGTTCCAACCAAATCATTCCTCGCAGGGTGCGAAATCCGAGCTGGAGCGTCTGAGGATCAGGCTGTTGCGCCTTCTCAAATCGGCTCGGTAGCAACCGGGCACGTAAATCCGCCAGCACAGCCCTCAGGCTGGTGAGATCCATCACTTGCGGACTTTGGCTGGCCATGGATTGCCTGAAAAACAGGCTGAACAGGAAGCCTTCCTACCCTGCGATGCAGTCTCAAGCAACGTATGGCTCCTGCTGGATCAATCGCCAGGCCCACGGTGCTCACCGGCCCCAGCGGCGTAGGGAAGGGCACCTTGGTCGCCCGCCTGAGAGAACGTCATCCAGAACTATGGCTCTCAGTGTCCGCCACCACGCGCGCTCCTCGCACGGGGGAACGCGAGGGAATTCACTATTTTTTCCACTCCAAAGAACGGTTCAACGAACTCGTTCAAAGCGGTGGATTGCTGGAGTGGGCTGAATTCGCTGGAAACTGCTACGGCACACCTCGGCAACCCGTCAGCGAGCGCGTCGCGAAGGGAATTCCCGTGCTTCTTGAAATTGAATTGGAGGGGGCCAGGCAGGTTCGAAATAGCTTGCCGGAAGCCATGCAAATCTTCCTCGCACCCCCAAGTATTGAAGAGCTTGAGAATCGGATTCGCGGTCGCGGAACGGAAGCAGAAGAGGCGATCCAGCGACGTCTCAAGAGAGCGAAAGAAGAGTTAGCAGCTCAAACAGAATTCGATGCAGTGATCGTCAACGACGATCTTGAAACAGCTTTAGCCGCGTTAGAGAAACAGATGAACTTGACCGTCTCCCAATAAAAAAGGGGCCCCAAGGGCCCCTTTTTTGATGATCTTGTGGACGAAAGAATCGGCCAAAAGAATCGGCCAAAAGAATCGGCCGAAAAGATCGGAACGATCAGCCCATGGGGTGGAAGAGGAGATCAGGGAAAAAGCGATTCCACTCGATCAGAATTCCGGCAGTGAGCGTGAACCAAATCGCGGCAACGACTGGTGCAGTAGTAAGAAATTTCTTCATCGTGAGAAAGAGAAGGACTTCGGGGTGCGAGTTCAGCGAGGAGAGATGGTCACCTTGTCGTCGCTTTCAAGCAATTTGCCACTTGTGAATTCACCGAAAGCAGCGATCGGCCATTTAGCTGAGGCCAGCAAGGACTTGATGGCAAGAGAGACATCAATCTGAATCTCTTTCATGTACTGCTCCTTGGTGCCGCGAGTGCCTTTGAGGTACTCACGACCCGCCCAGCCAATACAACCAGTGATGTAGAGGAACATCAGGCCTGGGAAGACGAAGTCACCGGCATGGCTCCAACGGCCATCCACGATCAAGTGAGGCAGCCCATCTTCACCACAAACAGCCTCGCTATACATCTCGAAGCGAGCCTTAGCTTGAGGCGTGGCGGCAGCGCTTGCACGCTGCTGAAAACGGGCACTTTCGGCGCAAGGGGTCAGACCCGCTACATCAGCCTTGGCGACGGGGGCAAAGCCGAACACCAGCAGGGCCGAGAGCGCAAAGGCGAAGAGACGACGCATCGGAACGGTTCCTGTTGAGCCTGCCCCAAAGCGGCAGGATGTCACAAACGGACAGTAGGGGAGCCCCCTCCAACTTCATGCCCATAGTGCTTGCCCTCGAAACAAGTTGTGACGAGTCAGCCGCGGCGGTGCTTCGTCAGGAGGGCGACCAGCTCACGGTGTTGTCCCAGGGCATCGCCTCCCAGGTGGAGGAGCACGCGCAATGGGGTGGGGTTGTTCCTGAGATTGCCTCGCGCCGGCATGTGGAAGCGCTCCCTGTCCTCGTGGAACAGGCCTTAAAAGACGCGGATCTGGTTGCTGCCGACCTCGATGCCATCGCGGCGACCGTCGCACCTGGCCTTGTAGGAGCCCTGATGGTGGGCTCGATCACCGGGAGGACACTGGCGGCCCTGCATCAGAAGCCGTTCCTGGCCATTCACCATCTCGAAGCACACCTGGCTTCGGTGTTCTTGGCAGAACACCCACCACAGGCTCCTTATCTGGTGCTTCTCGTAAGTGGCGGGCACACGGAACTGATTCGCGTGGATCTCGATGGAGACATGAAACGCCTGGGACGCAGCCATGACGATGCGGCCGGCGAAGCCTTCGACAAAGTGGCTCGACTGATGGGACTGGGCTACCCCGGCGGTCCCGCGATTCAGGCCATCGCCCTGGAGGGAGATCCCAAACGATTTCGGCTACCAAAAGGGCGCGTCTCCAAGCCAGGAGGAGGCTTCTACCCCTACGACTTTTCATTCAGCGGTTTGAAAACTGCCGTGCTTCGGCATGTGGAAGCGTTGAAGCGAGAGTCTGAGGATCTTCCTCTTGCTGATCTGGCCGCCAGCTTTGAACAGATCGTGGCCGATGTGTTGGTGGAGAGAAGCCTGCGCTGCTGCCTCGAGCAGGGGATTGATCATTTGGTCATGGTTGGCGGCGTTGCCGCCAACCAGCGGCTGCGTTCTCAAATGCAAAGCGCCGGGCAGAGCAAGGGGGTGTCCGTGCACATCGCGCCTTTGGCCTATTGCACGGACAACGCAGCGATGGTTGCCGTCGCGGCATTGCGTCGACTCTCAAAAGGCGTGGAACCCAGCTCTCTGGAGCTCGGTGTCTCAGCGCGATGGCCATTAGAGAAAGCATTAAGCCTGTATGGCTCATCACCCCCTTTTTAAAATTATTCTCTTAAGGTGGCGTCCCACGAGATCCTCCTGATGGCTCCTAACACTGATCTCCAACAGAAAGTTGTGGCAGAGCCAATCGATCCGGTCGAATTGAACGCTTGGAAGCGAGGATTTACCCCTCAGGCTGAAATCTGGAATGGACGTCTTGCC
The DNA here is from genome assembly GCF_000230675.1 of Synechococcus sp. WH 8016. Classification (NCBI taxonomy): domain Bacteria; kingdom Bacillati; phylum Cyanobacteriota; class Cyanophyceae; order Synechococcales; family Synechococcaceae; genus Synechococcus; species Synechococcus sp. WH 8016. Next base: position 1,196,602 of record NZ_AGIK01000001.1, read on the forward strand.
ATGCTCGGGCTTTCGATCGGCATGGCAACACTGTTGATCGTTCGGATGTTTAACAACGCAGCCTGAACAACCTCAACTCCGACCTCTTAACGCCTGCGTGAGTTCATTCGGACGAGGGCTGACAGCAACCGCCTGCTCAGCTTCCACTTGGCCAGACTCCACAAGTCTCTGCAAAGACTGATTCGCTGTCATCATTCCATCGAAATCACTTCTGCGCATGATGTCTTCAACATCATCGAGGGCACCTTTTTTAATATAATCCTTACAGGCATCCGTATTAATCATTAGATCGTGATAGGCGGCACGCTTACCACCAGCACTCTTAATTAATCCCTGAGAAATAATTCCCAAGAGTGATTCTGCAAAAGACTGCCTGACACTTTCTTGTTCTTCAGGTTGGTACATGCCAAGGACACGTTCAACGGTTTTAACCGCCGAGTTCGTGTGCAAGGTCCCAAACACAAGATGCCCAGTCTGAGCTGCTTCCATCGCCGTACTGAGCGTTTCTTTGTCACGAATTTCCCCAATCAAAATCACATCTGGATCTTCTCGTAGCGCCGCTCTCAACGCATGGTGAAACTGGAGCGTATGACGCCCTACTTCTCGCTGTCGGATTAACGACTTCTGGCTTTCATGCACAAATTCAATGGGATCTTCAATCGTGAGGATATGCCTGCTTTGATTGCGATTAATCCAATCAATCATGGCTGCCAGAGTGGTGCTTTTACCTGAGCCGGTAGGGCCAGTCACAAGCAACAATCCTTTCGGACGAGCGCAAAGCTCTTGCAGAACGGACGGCAGCTTGAGGTCGTCCAGAGAAAGGATTGTCTGAGGGATGAGGCGCAACACCATCGCCGCGCCCCGCAGTGCATCAAACAAATTGATGCGCACCCTCACAAAAGAAAAAGCATGCGCCCCGTCGAACTCTTTGCCCTGTCTGAAGTGGTCGATCTGCTGTGGAGTGAGCAATTCTCTGAGCCAGTCCTGAAACTCACTGGGTTGGGTGGGAGGCCAATCAGAGCGAATGATCTCGCCGCGGGCTCGAAATCGTGGACTCTCCCCAATCCCAAGGTGAACATCGGAATGCCCTTGTTCATGAGCGATGCGAACGATCTGCTCCAAGGACGGGGATGGCGACGCGGATGACGACGCGGATGACGGCGGAGCTGGTGCAGGAGGTGGAAGAGGGGGTGGAGATGTGGAGGATGTGGTGGATGTGGTGGATGTGGGCCGCGCTGGGATGCCAGGAGGAAAAACGGGCTGACTCATGCTGATGGTGTGCGCTGTATGCAGCTTCGCGATGGTTCGTCATCTGGCAAGTTGATGCCAAGACTTCCCGGGCAGATCGCCCGTAGGATTAATCCACAATCTGGATGGTTATGGCTCGCCTGCCACGCGTGACAATCGTCTTGGGCACGAGGCCTGAAGCCATCAAATTGGCGCCTGTGATCCAAGAATTCCGGGCCTGTAAGGCCTTGGAAACCCGAGTTGTGCTGACAGGTCAGCACCGGGAGATGGTGTCTCAAGTGATGGATTTGTTTGGCCTGAGTGCCGATCTGGATCTCAATCTGATGGCACCACGACAAACGCTTACGCACGTGACTTGTGCAGCGCTGCAGGGCTTGCGAGATGAATTCCAAGCATTTCCTCCACAGCTTGTTCTGGTTCAAGGAGACACCACCACGGCCTTCGCGGCAGCCCTCTCCGCTTTCTACGAGCAAATTCCCGTTGGTCACGTCGAAGCCGGACTGCGTACGGACAATCTTCTCGATCCTTTTCCAGAAGAAGCCAACCGTCGTTTGATTTCTCAAATTTCGCATCTTCACTTTGCTCCCACACAGCAATCAGAAGCCAACCTCCAAGCGTCTGGGGTTGTTGGTCGCGTGTTGCTTACAGGCAACACGGTGATTGATGCCCTGCTGCGAATGTCAGAGCGCGCCCCTGCGTTGAGCGACTTCGCCATCGATTGGGACGCGCAAAGGGTGATTTTGGCAACCGTGCACCGTCGCGAAAATTGGGGTGACCGCCTCAAGAACATCGCGGATGGAATGCTGCGTGTGCTCGACAGTCATCCCGACACCGTGTTGCTGTTGCCTTTGCATCGCAACCCAACCGTGCGTGAACCTCTACAGGCCCTGCTAGGGGAGCATCCCCGCGTGGTGCTGACAGAGCCCCTGGATTACGACCGCTTGGTGGCAGCCATGAAGGGCTGCACGCTCCTACTCACAGACTCCGGTGGGTTGCAGGAAGAAGCACCCGCTCTCGGGAAACCGGTTCTGGTGCTGCGTGAAACCACCGAACGACCCGAAGCCGTTGAGGCCGGAACAGCCCGATTGGTGGGAACGGATCCAACCACGATTCACCGGGAAGCCTCCCTGTTGTTGGAGAACAGCGAGGCCTACAACGCCATGGCGAAAGCCGTGAATCCCTTTGGCGATGGCCACGCGAGTGAAAGGATTCTTGGGGCGGCCCTTGAACTCTTGGCAAGCTGACGCAGCCCTTAGTTCTTGCGGTGCTTACCGCTGGTTGCTGCATCGGCCCATTCAATCCAGGCATCACAGCTCGGAACAGAGACGGGTGCTGCTGTTCGTTGGACTGAATCCGTCGCGAGCCGATGGACAGCGAGACGACCCAACCCTGCGACGGCTTCAAGGCTTTTCCCAGCACTGGGGGTATCACCATCTTGTGGTCCTCAATTTGTTTGCCCGCATCTCCCCCTCCCCCTCACAGCTCTGCCGTTGCAGCGAGCCAATCGGCGCTGAAAATGATCTGATTTTGCGCAGCTGGTTCCAGCGGTGGGCCCAACAGCCCGCATGGGATCTTTGGCTGGGATGGGGGGTCGGCGGAGGACTGCAGCAACGGGATAAGGCGATCTTGAAAATGTTGAGCGACGTCAGCGATCAACGAGGAGAGCTTCCACCCCCTTTTGTGGCTGGCTTGACCAAAGCGGGCTATCCCCGCCACCCCCTCTACCTTCCCCGTGATGTACAGAGAGTTGCCTGGGCAGTACGGTTCCTAGATGAACCGCACTCCGCGCCGGTATCGGATCTCCCTTCACCTGTCTGGCGGACAGACCGAAGTGGTGCATTTCACGTCACTTGATCAATTCCAGGATTGGTATCAAGGCTTGGTTAACGCCAGTGCTGAAGGGGCTTTTGTGAATGTTCCCCTCAGTGAACTAGACGGTGAGTTTCTGGTCGTGCGTCCAGATGCCGTCATCGGAATGCGGGTTGAACCGCAATACGCCTTGATCGATGACGCCTGAGCGTTTAGGGCTGCTTTGGGGCATCACGGTCTTTGCGGGTGCAGGGGCGAGGCTGCTAGCGGCTTTATCCAATATCAATGGCGTGGTTTTGCTGTTGCTTTCAGGGCTGCTGATCGGGCGCTCTGGCCTAGGGCTCGTTGAGCCTCTCGATCTCGGGCAAGGGCTACAAACCATCGTTGGACTGTTGGTGAGCTTGGTGTTGTTTGACGGAGGTCTCAACCTTCGTCTACCCGGGGACACGATTAAAGCCACCGTGCTTCGCATCTCAGTCCTGAGAATCTTCATTTCTCTTGGTGCGGGAATGCTTGCTGCGCACTGGCTCGCCGGCCTTGGATGGTCCTTGGCTGCAGTCTTTAGCGCCATCGTGCTGGCCACCGGGCCCACCGTGGTCACCCCGATCGTGAAACAAATCCGCTTAGCCCATCCCCTGGGAGATGTGCTGGAAGCGGAAGGACTGGTGCTCGAGCCCATTGGAGCGGTGTTGGCCCTGCTGCTCCTGGAACTCGCTCTAGGCGACTTGCACGGCTGGCGTGAATTGGCCCAGGGCTTGCTGGCACGCCTCGGAGGGGGAGTGCTCATTGGGGTCACGGTTGGTTGGCTTTTATCTGAGGGGCTACGACGCCTGAATTCTTCGCAACCCGTCGGATTGCGCCTACAGCTCACGCTGGGGGCGTTGTTCCTGATGTTTGGGATTGCCGAATGGCTCCTGCCTGAATCAGGGCTACCGGCATCCGTGGCCGCAGGCGTCGTGGTCGGTCGTCGATCAACCGAAGAAGCCGGTCAGCTCGATGAGCTGATCCGAGAATTGGCTGCACTCGCCATCACCATGCTGTTTCCGTTATTGGCAGCAGACGTGTCTTGGGCTGAGCTCAGTCCGCTTGGATGGGGCGGTGTGAGCTGTGTCTTGCTGCTCATGTTTGTGGTGCGACCAGTCGCCGTGAGTGTGGCCACAGTCGGTTTGCCCTTGGTGTGGCGACAAAAATTGTTTATGGCCTGGCTGGCTCCAAGAGGAATCGTCACAGCAGCGGTGGCCTCATTGTTTGCGATCCGCCTTGAGCAGGCTGGGATTTTGGGTGCAGGTCGGCTGCAAGGGTTGGTATTCCTCACAATTTTGATGACCGTTGGCATCCAAGGCTTAACAGCACAACCGCTGGCGCGCGTTCTTGGCTTGATTGCTGAGGGGCCAGAAGACTCTGACCCCACGGCGTCTGCCTCGTCAGAGGCAGCGACGCAAGCGCTGCCGATCGTTCCCGAGTCTGGCCAGTAATGCCCATGTGGTGATGAGGTCTGGCCCCTGCAGGCGACCGAGCAACGCGGCCCTAAGACTCTTCATCAAGACGCCCTTCTTGACATCAGCGGTGGCAGCCGCCTCTTTGAGCAAGGTTTGGGCGCGCTCAACATCGAGACCATCCCATGGATTCAGCTCAAGAGCGGAGAGAAGTGCCTGAAGGGCAGGACGCGCTCCTGCTTGCTCCAGTTGCTTCAGTCCATCCTCTTCTAGGGGGGGCTCTTCAAAAAAGGGCTGGGCTTGGGTCACTCCGTCTTCAATCAAGGTGAGCGACGGTCCAAGCAAAACAACTAGGTCGTTGGCCCAAACAGGATCGCTAGCAACCCAGCCTTGTTGCCGCCAGCGGGGTTCAAGGACTTCGAGAAGCTCGTCAGGCGAGCAACCATGCAAAATCTGGGCATTGAGCCAGTTGAGCTTGTCCCAATCGAATTTGGCTCCTGCTTTGTTCACCCGATCAAAACTGAAAACGTCGGCTGCTTCTCGAAGCGTGAACCGTTCCTCCATTCCTTCCGGTACAGACCAACCGAGCAGGGTCATGTAATTGGCTAAGGCCTCTGCGGTGTAACCCATGGCCTGAAAATCGCCAATGGAGGTCACCCCATCACGCTTCGACAGCTTTCTCCCCTCTGGATTGAGGATCAAGGGCGTATGGGCAAACGTTGGGCAGGTCAACCCAAGCGCTTGATACAGCAAAAGTTGCTTGGCCGTATTGGCAATGTGATCCTCACCTCGAATCACGTGGCTGATGGCCATAGCGGCATCATCAACCACGACCACGAGGTTGTAGAGGGGGTCACCAACCGTGTTGGCAGGAGCACGTCTGGCGATCACCATGTCGCCACCAAGATCCGCTCCTCGCCATTGCATCGGACCGCGCACCATATCGGTCCAAGCAATGGTGGCTTCGTCATCAATGCGAAAACGGATCACCGCCTCTCGCCCTTCAGCCCGATAGGCCTCCTCCTGTTCAGCACTGAGATGGCGATGACGGTTGTCGTACCGAGGTGGCTTCCCTGAAGCCCTCTGCGCTTCACGCATGGCATCCAATTCTTGCTCGCTGGCATAACAGCGATAGGCAAGACCTTGATCGAGCAATTGACTGATCGCCTGTCGATGGGATTCAATCCGCTCGCTTTGGATGACCGGTTCCTCATCCCAGTCCAGGCCAAGCCAGTGCAAGCCATCAAGAATATTTTGTGTGAACTCTGGCTTGGATCGCTCTTTATCGGTGTCCTCAATTCTCAGCAAAAATTGGCCGTTTTGGTGTCGGGCAAACAGCCAATTAAAAACAGCTGTGCGAGCTGTTCCGATATGAAGCGTGCCGGTGGGGCTTGGGGCCAGACGAACGCGAACCGTCACTAAGCCGGAAGAATGAAAACGGGACCGACGGGATTCGAACCCGCAACTTCCGCCGTGACAGGGCGGTGCTCTAACCGATTGAACTACGGTCCCAGGTTGAACTCAATGGAAGGAGCTTTACCCACAAAGAGTGCACTTGCCGCTCACGCGACTTGGCCAGTATCAACTGCCGCCCTGCCCTGCGTCAACACACTCGTAGGGGCACCAACGTTTTCTGAGCTTCCCCCTGTGATCTGCCATTGGAGGGTCTGGGAGAGACAGCCTCTTCAAAGGCCAAAGCCAACACAAAACGCTTCGAGAATGAGGCACGGAACAGGCCAAGCCATGGATGGACACACTCCTCCCTGGAGGGGAGATCAAACCCATCCCAAGAAAGGCGCACAAGCAAACAAAAAAAATCCTCCCTCTGCGGGGAGGATGAAGGATGAGCCGGAGCCAAAATGCGGCTCAGGGACGGAATCCAGCTGGTTCGATCAAACGCACTTGATTCCCTCGAGCCGTGAATTCACGGCCTTGGTCGCTTTGAACGACGACTCGTCCACCGGACTTAACGCGAATCACTCGTGCACGAACCCAGCCGAGAGCGGCTGATTCGAGCACTTTGACCACATCACCAGGTTGAAGATCCAACTCCATGCTCGAAATCAGGAAAACTGCAAGTAAGGGGTCATCGGACGCGCCGTGGAGGACTTGAACCCCCGACATCAGGTTTTGGAGACCTGCGTTCTACCAACTGAACTAACGGCGCAAGGCGATGAACCCCTCAGCCATCGAAAAACGATGGCATTAATTCGTTGAAGCGAAAGCCTCAGCGATCGAAGCGCTGCTTCACGCGAGTGGCCTTGCCCACCCGGTCCCGCAGATAAAAGAGCTTCGCACGCCTTACTTTACCGCGACGCTCAATCTTCACTGAGGCCACTTGTGGGCTGTGGAGCATAAAAACACGCTCAACACCGATGCCCTGGAAGATGCGTCGCACCGTGATCGTCTGATTAAGACTTCCATGGCGCTTAGCGATCACAACGCCCTCATAGGGCTGGACACGCTCCTTATTGCCCTCGCTGATGCGAACACCAACACGCACGGTGTCGCCGACGTAAATCTCAGGAAGATCGCTCTTCAACTGAGCGTCCTCGAATTCCTTAATCAGTGCTGAAGCACTCATCTTCTTCGAATCTTTCGCCGTTGATTTTTCAGCAACAGCAGTTGCTCCGCTGGTCGCCTCAGTGGCGACGTCCACAGACGTCTCTATCGGGTCCACTGCCATCCCAGCTCCTGGTAACACGCCAAACAACCACCTTAACCCCCAGCCTCCTTCCGAGACGCAATCCACTGCCTTCGAACGTTTTGCAGAAGAAGCCAGGACCCCGTCGCCAGCATCCACAACAGGCCAACCGCGTTAAGCAGGACGACGACTGGTTCGAGGGCAGGCCCCAGCCACTCGCCCTCATGGATCGTCATCAACCAATGGACTTGGTCACGGCTCAACCCTCCCCAGTCCTTCGCCAACCGATAGGTCACTCCGGTACTAACGGTGACCAGCAAAGGGAGCACAACGAGAGGAGCCACCCAGCGATGCAATTGGCGTACGCGAACCAACAAGCGGGCCACCGTCGATCCCTCCATTGCAATTGATAGCGTGACAGGAAGACTGTCTGTGGAGCGTCCGCTGTTGCGGCCTGCTTTAACGGCCTGAAACAAGAAACGCTGTAACTCGATGAATTTGTTCGCTGACCTCCTCGCCTCCACAAAAGCTTCCACCGTTACGGCCACAGGGCCGCGCATCCAGCAGAGACGCGGCGTGGAAATCAAGTCAGCTCGAGAGCTGAAAATCATGGCGAAAGCCAGTTCGATCGTCGCCACCGTTTTGCGCGAGATCATGGAGCTGGTTGAACCTGGCCAGACCACTGGCGATCTCGACGCCCATGCCGAGCGCCGCATCAGGGAAATGGGTGCAACCCCCAGTTTCATGGGTTACCACGGCTTCCCTGCAAGCATCTGCGCCAGCATCAACAACGAGGTGGTGCATGGCATCCCCAGCAACAAACGGGTCATCCATGCTGGCGATCTCCTCAAAGTGGATACGGGGGCCTATTTCGACGGCTACCACGGGGATAGCTGCATCACCGTTTGCGTCGGCGACGTCTCGGAAGAAGCACGAAAGCTCAGTCGTGTCGCTCAGGAATCACTGATGGCTGGACTCTCCCAGATCCGTGCTGGGAATACGCTTCTCGACATCGCTGGAGCCGTTGAAGACCACGTCAAAGCCAATCACTTCAGCGTGGTGGAGGATTACACCGGCCATGGAGTTGGACGGAATCTCCATGAGGAGCCATCGGTGTTCAACTTCCGAACAGACGCTCTCCCCAATGTGAAATTGCGCCCAGGAATGACGCTAGCCGTTGAGCCCATTCTCAACGCAGGAAGCAATGCTTGCCGCACCCTCAAAGACCGCTGGACCGTCGTTACCAAGGATGGAAGTCTTTCCGCTCAGTGGGAGCACACCATCGTGGTGACCTCTGATGGTTGCGAGATCCTCACCGATCGGGGGGATTGATCTTCAAAGCGCGGCAATAAACCCTCCGAATCAGTTCGATGGAGGGCATTAGAAGGTACGTAAGAGGGTTGGGGGTGACGATGATCAAGTTCACCCCAAGGCTTGCTTGCCAGAGCACCTGTTTAGCGACAAAACCTGACGTCATCACCCCAATCGGGTTGAGATTGGAGCGAAACGGTCCGAGGATCAGTTTGCGAAGCCGCAATGCCTCACGCTGCTCCGCGTCACGGTTGTTCCAACGCGAGCTGACCAGCTCACCGATCAGCCGCTTGCTCAACTCATAGCCAGGGCTCAAGGCCGGTTGGATCTCGGCCTCTGACGTGTTGACCCAGAGCTCCCTCGGCTGTTCGCGGTTGAGATCTTGATCGGCGATGGTCTCGAACTGCTGCATCAAACGCCAATGGCTGAATGCATTCACCTCAAGGGCTTTGGAGAGAGTGTCTGGGCACTGGTCACCACCAGGGTTGATGCCGTGGTTCAAAACGAGCACATCAAGACCTTTGAGAATGGGCTCCAGCTGACGCTCATCTCCGCAAGACCAACGAACCCACTCTTGAGCTTCATCAGGCGACGCTTGGGCTTGGGGGCGCGGACGATGACTGAAAGCAATCACCCAGGCGCCCTCTGCGATCAAAGCCTGGGTTAAGGCACGGCCCAGCGCACCACTCGCTCCAGTGATTCCCACTGTTCGTCCAGACCAACGCCCGGACAGGGGAGCAGCGGAGGAGGGAGATGCCTGTTTGGCCATGAAAGGGGATTTGGATCAGGGGGGGGAAGCAACTTGGACGAAACCATTCACACCTTCACCGGCCCAACGATGACAGCACAACGGGGCTTGACCTCTAAATTGCTGAACACGCCGGGATCTCCTGCATGGGCAACACACTGCTGATCGGATCCTGTGAGCCGTTCAGCGGCAAATCCGCTCTCGTACTCGGATTAGCCCGCCATCTCCTGTCTGAAGGCCGGACTGTGCGCTTTGGCAAACCACTCGCCACAAGTCTTGAGTGGACGGCCAAAGGGTCTCCTTTGCCCGATCCATTGATTGATGACGATGTGCGTTTCGTTGGCACAACCCTTGGGCTCGACGAGACCCGCTTGATTCCATCCCTCCATCTGCTCTCTCCAGAGACCGCAGACACCCGTCTGAGACAGGGCAATTTGGAGGCAGGAACCGGGCTCGAGATGTTGTTGAAAGATCTACAAAACGATCAAGACAGCTTCACCATGCTCGAAGCGGCAGGAAGTCTGCACGAGGGTCTGATGTATGGCCTCAGCCTCGTTCAACTCGCTGAAGGACTATCTGCTCCAGTGGTTCTGGTGCATCTTTGGCAAGACAGCCGCAGCGTGGATGCCCTCCTCGCAGCCCAGCATCAGCTCGGCGATCGACTAGCCGGTGTTGTTTTGAATGCGGTGACACCTGATGAAGTCGAGGAATTGAATCAACACGTGGTGCCGGCTCTTCAGGCACTGGGATTAAAGGTCTTCGGGGTGATGCCCAGATCTCCCCTTCTACGCAGCGTCACCGTTGGAGAGCTGGTGAGACGTCTTGATGCGCGAGTGATTTGTTGCAAAGAACGCCTCGAACTCCTGGTTGAGACACTGAGTATCGGAGCCATGAATGTGAATTCAGCAATGGAATTCTTCAGGCGTCGGCGCAACATGGCTGTTGTGACAGGCGCTGATCGCACCGATATTCAGCTGGCAGCACTCGAGGCCTCAACGCAGTGCCTGATCCTCACCGGCGCTGGAGAGCCTCTCCCCCAACTGGTCAATCGTGCCGATGAATTGGAGGTGCCCCTTCTGAAGGTTGAGCACGACACGCTGGCCACGGTTGAAGTGATTGAACAGGCCTTCGGACATGTGCGTCTCCACGAAACAGTGAAGGCCACCTATGCCTTCCGACTCGTTGAAGAGCACTGCCAGCTGAGCGAATTGTTTCGTGCCGTTAGCTGAGCGTTTGCGGAGCGATCTCACCTAGGCACACCTCTCTCGAGGGGCGCTGCTAGCGTTTGAAACTGCCAGTGGGATGTCATTGAGCCGCTCTCTTGATCTTCCTGCACTCGACAGGGTCGACACACTTGCCCAAGAACTTGCCCTCCTACAGGACAAGGGGAAGCGGAGAATTGCCATTCTTGGCAGCCGCCACGTGCCGGTCGTCGCGATTCATCTCGTAGAACTGATCTCTCGGTCCTTGGCACAAGAGGGGCATACGTTGCTGACCTCGGGGTCTCAGGGTGTCAATGCAGCCGTGATTCGGGGGGTCTTAGCCGTTGATCGCGAGCGACTCACCGTGCTGCTCCCCCAGAGTCTCGATCGACAAGTCCCGGAAATTCGCGACCAGCTAGATCAGGTTCTCCATCTGATCGAAAAACCTGAGCATGACGATCTGCCGTTGCCCATCGCCAGCAGTCTCTGCAATCAAGAGATCATCAACCGTTGTGATCAATTGATCTGTCTCGCGTTTCATGACAGCGAAACACTTCTTGCTAGCTGCAGAAGTGCAGAAGACATGGGGAAAGTGGTCAGTCTTCTGTTTTTCGATTAATCGGTTTCGATCCGTTCAGGGCTGCTCGCTGAGGCGGTCATGCCGATTGAAGAAGAGCTTTCAGGCCTTCCACGTACAAAATGCCTGTGCAAAAGAGCGCCGACGCCCAGCACAAGCCTCTTAAAGGCGCAATGTTGCTGACGTAAGCACCGATATAGACAAGTCGAAGGATGGGCTGAATGAGGGCCACAACGGCCGCAATACCTGGCAAAGGTCCTGTTTGAAGAGCGGCGATTAGAGCCAACAAAGCAGCAGGAGCATGAAGACCAAACGCTTCAAAACTGTTCTGATGAGCCCAACTGGCCCGCTTCCCCCACGCGGGCAGGCGATCAAACATCGCCCTTGGCGCATTCATGTCAGCCATGGTGAAGTCAGCCTGGGAGCGCGCCGCACCTAGAGGAACAATGCTGACAATCACAACCGCGCCAGCCAGCACAAGAGACCAGGCATAGGGAGCTGCTGGAACAGCCGTCAACAAAGCAATGAGATCCATGGGCCAGCCAAATACAAATCCTTTCTAAACAGCAATCTTCTGGATTGTGATGTCGTTCCACGACCCAAGACGTCTTATCCCTGCCCTGACAACACAGGGGCATGCCGCCACACCAGCCCTTCTTCCATCCATTGTTTTCAACTTTTCAGCAAGAAAAGCTTAAAAATGCGCCATCAAGTGGCGGGTACATCGTTACGGGGCATCCGAATCGCTGACATCCGAACCAGAACCAACCTCATCATTGAGACTTTGACCTGGACGCCAACCGCTGGCCCAGATCTCTCTGCACTGACGATTAAGTGTGTCGCGAGTGAAGCCCCAAGCAGCGACAACTTTCTGCAAGTCTGTCTTGATGTCATCAGCCCCAGGGAAGTCTCCATAACGCGTCGCAAGTCTTGCTGCGGACGTCAGCTGGTCGGGGCCAGGAACTCCTTCAAAACCAAGCAAAGAGTCCAAAATATCCCGATCCGATGCATAAAGCGGATGAGTTTGCTGAATGTCTTCTGCCATAAAGGGTTGGGTCTACAAGCGACGAAGCACAAAGGATCAGACGTCCTTGGTGATACTCAAGCGCATTGAGATCTACACCGTGAAGCGGTTAACCAAGGTCAACCAAGGGAACCCCAGTGGTGACTGAACCAGGTCATCGCCTGAGGTGGCACCTGTTAAGCAACATCAAATGGCTGGATATGCACTCATGACACCCCAGCCAATCAAGGCAGCGATGCTGCCCCAAACCAAAAGAGATACGCCAAGCAAACGAAATCTGTTTTCATTCTTTGGAATTACGAGCTGACGATCCATTCGATTTTGTTCTCAACCCCTTTGATGACAACGCCCGACAATGGTCGCAAGCAATTCACAGGGTTAGCTGACAAAGATGTCAAGCGGAAACAACGTGTCTACGTTGCACGAAACGCGAGATCGACATGGGCTTCGACAAAGGAGATAAATTCATCGATGACGCGAAGCAACGCGCCCACGATGCAATTGGAGAATCCAATCCAAAACTCACCTCTCTAGAAAAAGGCTTTTTGCACGCCATGAAGCGACGTCAGGCCCGCGAAAAGCATGCCAGGAAAGGAAGCTGAAACGCCCAAAATAGGAACAAAGCACCAACGGTCATATTTTCCAATCACAACAGAAGAGGCGCAGATATTCGCGGGCTTATCAGTGAGCCCTGCTGTAAATCCATCTCCACTATCTTCTGACGAACAACTGGCTATCTATTTACGTACGGACTTTCTTACTCCATAGGATGTTATTTAATTGTTTCGCATGCGTCATCAAGCCTGCAACTGATCGCTTTGCACCCAGGCGCTAGCGCGACCTCTCTGATCAGATTCTCCATCCCATCGGCTATTTCCAGAGGCAATCTGAAGAGCGAAAAGACTGCGGCAACTGGCTTTGAATGCTTTTGGATTTGATAGGGCATGCCAAGAATGTTTTAAATCCACAAAATCCCATTACGATGTCAAGCCGTCTAGGAATGAGATGCTCAGATCGATTGCTTCGCTGTTGTTTGCGGCTGTGATGTGGGTTCAGGTCCCCCAGTGGTCCAACGATTGGTCGAAATGTGCCGTAGACGTCCCTGATACGGCTTGTCATTGGTATGTCGTAGCTCCAGACAACACCTTTGGGGAAGGATTCAGCTGGGCCAATGCTCCTTGGTTTAGCGCTGAAGGTCTGCTCGACATTGGTGATCTCACTGACACCATGAGCAACATCCACCTCGGCGCGGTTGAGAAAGCATAAAAACGTCTCACCAGAGGTCTCACTGCCAGTGGCTTCGGCCCTAGAAACCACTGGCTTCAGAATGGCGTAACGGCCCTATCGATTTCCGAAGTCTTCACAGAAGCGAAATCGATGCGTGGCGATTGATGACACCAGGATGAAGGTGGCGATCATCCATCTTCAGATTCAACACGACACATTGCTTGAAACCCCAAAGATGTCAGCAGCAATGCTCTGGGGCTAAGTAGACGAAACTGGTCGATCTATTTCTTTTTCAAGTAAGGCAAATCACTTGGCTGAGAAAGGGTGAAGACAACAGCGGCTGTAATGAGTGCACCCACAGCCAACATTGCATAAATCCAAACAGAGTAATCAGTCATCAGTTAATTCCTAAAACGCCAAACGTGATTTGGCTCAGAATGCCATGACCTGTCAAGGCCTCCGTGAGAACGCCGATCACAATGCCGAGCATGGCTAAGCGTCCATTGAGGAGCTCTGCAGCAACAAATCGCCCAGACTTGCTTTGCTCTGAAGAGCCGTTCTGGAACCAATCTTCTTGGAACTGGGAGACGGAGTTCATCATCTTCAAATAAGTACACGAACTTTACCCGCTTTGCAACGTTTTGCGAAGCATCGCCATGCGACCCATCCAAGCCACTGACATCCCTTTGCTACGCGAAATTTTCGTGGATGCCATTCATAGCCAAGCCGCTCAGATTTACAGCCCAGAACAAATACACGCTTGGGCAAGCCTCGCTTGGCTACCAGGACTATTGGATCGCACCTTGGAAGAAGGCCAAGGCTGGATCAGTGGAGTCGATGATGGGTTCGCGATTCGCCATCCCTCCAACCGACTGTCAATGCTGTATTGCCGAGGTCGATCGTCTCGACAGGGACATGGCTCAGCGCTGCTTAAGGCCATTGAATGCGATGCCCAACGCATGGGAATCAAACGGTTGCAAACAGAAGCCAGCCTCCTCAGTCGGCCGATGCTGGAGCGACGGGGTTGGATGGTGATCGCTCCTGAGCCATTCACGATCGCCGGCGTGCCATTCTTGCATTTCAAAATGGACAAACGCTTGGGCTGAGTCCGCTCCCTCAGGCGAATCGCTAAAGCCTTACAAATCGCCTACAGCGATGGCGAAAAGATGGCGAAATGATGGAAAAATCATCGAGATTTTCAAGACTGGGCGAAGAATAAAAACACTGATGCTTGCTGATTCGCCAAATTCCTCTCTCAGCATGTGTTTTTCCACACCAATTTCAAACCAAAGCAGATTTTTGCTCACGTCATGGCGTTGGTCTGGCTCATCAAAGCCAACCGAGCAGGTTCAGTCATGAATTGAAGCAACTTTTAGATGACAACAATGTGAGCTCGCTTACACGCAACAAACCCTTTCTATGACAGCAGTACAAACAACATGAAATTGAGTCCATCAGCATCGAACAACGAAATAAAGCAATCTGAAAACAGAAGAAGAACGTTCGATCCCGGGCTACAGCGCTGCTCTGACTCCAAACAATCCGGATTCAGCGGCTGTGGAAAAGTTGTGGAAAAGCATGGAAATCATCAAAATCGCCCCTCACCGCCCAGTTCATAGGGTGATCCTGCCCGACCCTGCATCCCCTAATCCATCCTGGGAGGCCTAACGACCTTGCAGGAACTATCCAAGAACGTTCAGCTGGCGATCCACGGCGTCACTGACGAAGATTGCCTCAAGTCTGGTTGCCACCGAGCATGTCTTCATACCCTTCGTAGGGGTCATATTCGGCCCATCCAGGGCTGGCTTGATCCATAAGCCCATATTGACCATCAATCATCTGAGTTCTTGTGTTCCCGTAAGGCACCGTGTTGCAGGTCACGCCTCCACCGGCCACCGGTTGGCAGTCATTGAAACGAACCTGGCTTTTCACGGAGACGCCAACCAGGGAAACACAGCCGATGAGAAGGGAAACCACTGCGCTTAAACGCCCATCAAAAGGTCGCTGGATCGGCATGAGCTGCTGAACAACTGAAACCAGTTTGACCGCATCCAGCCTCAAAAGCCCTGACACTGAACATTCACAGCCGTCAAAAAATTGACAGCGTCTTTTCCACGTCCAGCACGGAGCTGCACCATCACGAGGTCGGACTGCAGACCCAAAAGCATGGTTTGACAGGGATAACGGTCGCGTGCTGATGCACTGCGCTGCAGCTGTTCAGCACGGTTCAAAGCTTCCTGACAGCTGTCGATTCGCTCGAATCGAAAACAATCCAACGCAACAGGATTGACGCTCCGAAGCGAAGCAGAAGAAGCGGAACCGATAACAGCACCACCAAGGACCAACAGAATTGCCCCAGAAATCGCGATCTCCTGAGAGGATGCGACAGCTATTTCTCGGATCGGATGTACACCGACTGGACTGCTGTCGCCCTTCTGCTGTTCACCACTGTGCCTTTGTTGGCTGTCGTGGTGACCGCCGCCTTCTTTATTTGGCAACAGAGGAAGAAACAACTGCGTTAACCGGCTCAGGAAGGGCCGTGGAGTGCTGAATTCCAAGGGCTGGCAGTGACATGCCTAACTCTTGATTTTGACTCTTCGTGGGCTCGCCTTGCCCCAAACAATCCAGACAAGTACGAAAACGCTTGTCATTGATTCGCTGAATGCCACTGCCGCCGCAGCTTCTGCAGGTCATGGTTGCTGTTGCCGTTTCAAGACGTTTAGTTTGAGGCCTTTTTTTAATTGCGATCCCGAACTTTTCCTGAAGAATCAGCCCCAGCAATCAATGAGGTGAGCTTCTCCTGACGCTCTCTCAGCTCCTCCAGCAATTCTTCAGCCGAAATCGCCTGCTCGGGAGGCACGAGCCCAAGTGATGAAGCCAATTGGCCAATCAATTGCGCTGCCGTATCTCCACGATCACGCAGCGACCTCACGCCTGTCGCATGCTCGCGTTTTGACAGTTTTTGGCCGGACGGATCACAGAGCAACGGCACATGCCCGTAGCGCGGGGAGGCCATTCCCAGGCTGGACATAACAGCGATCTGAGCGGCACAGACCGACACCAGATCTTGCCCTCGCACGACCTCACTGATGCCCATCGCCAACTCATCGATGGACGTAGCCATGTGATAAGCGATGACTCCATCGGCGCGACGAAGAACGACATCTCCTACCTGAGCGGAGAAGGGCTCAGCAACGCGCAATCTCCAGGCCGGTAATCGCGCATTCCTCAAGCCCCAGTCTTGTGGGAGCCGCCTGCACGTTCCTGGATAGATGCTTGCACCGTCAAGCTGACGGCGACTACAGCGACAGGGATAGAGATAACCCTGCTTCCGCAAGCTTGAAAGGAATGAGCCATAGAGGCCTCGGCGTCTGCTCTGGAGCACAAGGGGCCCATCCCAGTGGAGGCCTAGCCAGCGGAGGTCCTGCAGCACCGACTCAATGGCGCCAGAACGAATCCTTGGCGTATCAAGGTCATCGACCCGCAACAACCATTGCCCTTTATTGACTCGGGCATGCAGCCACGACAGAAGAGCCGTCCTCACATTGCCGAGGTGAAGTGGACCGGATGGCGTGGGAGCAAAGCGCCCCCGGTAGCCCTGTTGGCGCAGTCTCTGGCCGTTCTGCAGGACTCGACTCAGGTGAACGGGAAGCTCGATAGCCATCGATAATGCTGATCGCTCATCTCAACAAAAAAGGGTGGTCAGAAGACCACCCCTGATCAGCAGAGAGTCTTTGATTAGCCCTGGACGCGGTCTTTGAACATTTTGCCAGCGGTAAAAGCGGGAACACGCTTGGCAGGAATTTTGATCTTTTCACCGGTTTTGGGGTTCAGGCCCTGACGAGCAGAACGCTCGCGTGGTTCAAACGAACCAAAACCAAGGATGGAAACTTTTTTCCCTTCGACAACGGAATCAATGATGGTGTCGATAGCGGCGTCCACAACGAGGGAGACGTCGGTTTTGGTGAGTTCGGTGCGAGCAGCAACGAGGTTGACGAGATCAGCTTTGTTCATGGAAGGAGTGATATGGAGCGAGAGCGCGATGGTTGACGTTGCGGAGGTCAACATCCGCACGGCTTCCTTGAGCGTGCCAATCGTATGGAGGTCAGCGCCTTGAGGCAACCGAAAAAGCCTGTGCCGCAACGCATTCACCCAATCAGTCTTGAGGAAGCAGGTCTGATTGGGCAGGACTCCAACTGTCGAAAGGAGCTAAGCGCCCACCTCGCAGCGCCCCAAGGCCTGCTCCAGAAGCCAGTGCTGGACTTGACTCTGGAGGAATCCAATCGCGCAGACGCTGAAGGCTGAGCTGCTGCCTCGGCCAATGAAACGTGCGTCGATGACGAAGAGGAGCCATTTGACCTTCTTGAACTGGAATTAATAATCGTCCGCAAAACAGCACATCCATAGGGGCTGGAGCGTGCACAACGCAGCTTCCTGGCGTGGGTCCGGGCGTCCAAAGCAGCCTTAAACCGGAGGCTGTGATGTGGGAATCAACAAAAGTCTCAAGGGGTTGGACCCCTGGTAAGAGGTAAGCCTCTTGCTCTTGAACCAACACAGGCCATCCCAATCGTTCTTGCAGGCGACGAAGGCGTCCATGCCCCTCTCGACTCGTCAGCAAAATCCGAGCTGAACGATCAGATGCCAGGTCATGCAGGGCTTGAAGGCTGGCCTCAGTCAGCGGTGGGCAATCAATCAGGACAGGTTCTGGGTCCAAATCGAGCCACCACGACGACCCACCACGACAGTCTCGATTGGGTGGAAACAACCAAAGATTGTCCAAGATTTGCTGAGGTGGTCGGCCTGACTCCAAAGCCGAGGTCATCGTCATTTCGGTGGAGTTCCATCACACCCTCTACTTTGAGGGAAGTACGTCCTGCGATCTGCGGGCGGATCTTTGAGCACGATCCATCGCGGCAGTCCCTGGCCCCTAGGCAGCACGATCACACCCCGCGGTGTGAATTTTTCCGTTGCGGCGCCAGCGGCCAATCGGCTCGAATTGCTGATTTTTTCCGATGCTGAGGCAAAGGCACCCGAACAGGTGATCGAGCTGTCGGAGCAGCATCGCTCCGCCAATTATTGGCATGTCGAGGTCGAAGGCCTTGGTGCTGGGTGTTGCTACTGCTATCGAGTGTTTGGCCCCATTGAGCCAGGTGGCCATGGATTTAGGCCCGCCAAGGTGCTTGTTGACCCCTGCGCCCGCGCCATTGATGGCTGGAACGTTTATCAGCGTGTAGCGGCGACCGGCGCATCACCCAACTCCGACAGGTGCTTGAAATCGGTGGTTTCCGAGCGAGATGCGTTCGATTTCCAAGCCCATCCCCGGCCTCGCCATAGCTGGCAAGACACCGTGATCTACGAGCTCCACATCGGAGGGTTCACCAAACGCCCTGACAGCGGTATCAGCCCCGATCGACGCGGAACCTATTTAGGAGTGATCGACAAGATCCCCTACCTAAAGGAGATCGGGGTCACCACGATCGAACTGCTACCGATCCAAGCCTTCGATCCCAACGATGCCCCGGCTGGTCGTGACAACGTTTGGGGTTACAGCCCTCTGAGTTGGTTCGCACCCCATCACGAATACGCGGTAGGCGCGGACCCCCACTCCGCTCGAGACCAGGTGCGTGAACTGGTGGCGGCCTGCCATGACGCAGGAATTGAGGTGCTTTTGGATGTGGTTTACAACCACACCACGGAGGGCAACCGCAACGGACCCACCCTGAGCTGGAGGGGGTTTGCCGATCGCAACTACTACCACCAGAGCGATGCGGGTGAGTACATGGATGTGAGCGGTTGTGGCAACAGCATTGCTGCCAACGATCCACTCTCCAGACAACTCATCCTCGAATCACTCCGCTGCTGGGCCATTGAACTGGGCATTGACGGCTTCCGCTTCGATTTAGGGATTGCTCTCAGCCGCGGAGAGAAGCTGAAACCTCTGGAACACCCACCCCTGTTTGAAGCGATGGAGGCTGATCCGCAGCTGAGTGAACTCAAGTTGGTGAGCGAACCCTGGGATTGTGGTGGGCTTTACCGGCTGAGTGATTTTCCGGCCAAAAGGATTGGCACCTGGAACGGACACTTCCGTGATGCTTTACGCAGTTTCTGGAAAGGAGATGAGGGCAGCACCTGGGCTCTTGGACAACGCTTTCGTGGCAGCCCCGATTTGTACAACGGGAAAGCGGCCAGTCTTGGCAGCTCAGTGAACCTGATTACGGCGCACGACGGCTTCAGCCTCTTGGACCTTGTGAGCTTCAACAACAAACACAATCTGGCCAATGGTGAAAACAACCGAGACGGTGAGAACCACAACAACAGCTGGAATCATGGCGTCGAAGGGCCGAGCAGCAATCGCGCCATCCAGGCACTCCGTCAGCGCCAACAACGCAATCTGCTCAGCACCTTGCTGCTGAGTCGTGGTGTCCCGATGCTGCTGATGGGCGATGAAGTCGGGCGCAGTCAGGGAGGGAATAACAACACGTGGTGCCAGGACAGCCCTCTCAGCTGGATGATCTGGGGAGAGGATCACTGCGATCACGAGTTACAGACCTTCGTGCGGCGCTTACTCGATGTGCGCCAACAACTTGCGAGCTTGTTCAATCCGATCCAGCCTCACAACGAAAAGAAACCACTCCGATCAGGAGATTCAGACAAGTTGTGGCGCCAGTGGCACGGAGTCGAGCTCAGCAAACCTGACTGGGCGAATTGGTCCCACTGTTTAGCGCTGAGCTTGCAGCAAGGTCACCAAGGTGCCGTGTTGTGGATGGGCTTCAACGCCTACTTCAAGTCCATGCACTTCGACCTACCGGAAGCGGCCTCGCCATGGTGTCGTTTGATCGACACAGCATTGCCTGCTGGAGAGGATCTACCAACACAAATCGAACGTTGGACGCCCTCTGGGGTTCCGTTGGAGGCGCGCAGCCTGGTGGTGATGGTGGCTCAGGAGTACGCAGACCGCCTGAGTCTTTGAATCAAGCGGGCGGCGGGAATCGAACCCGCATCATCAGCTTGGAAGGCTGAGGTTTTACCACTAAACTACGCCCGCACTAGTACGTCCGAACTGCTTACCAGAGGAAGGTAGCTGTTTGGTCGCGTGCCCAAGCATTATGACGGTCCGCGTGCCCCCCCTGTTCAGGATTGACTTCAACAGCTCGCCCCGAGGGCTCCCGTCGCCGTCTCATGCTCGCTTACGGGCTTGGGGATGCAGGTACCGGACTGGCCGCCACAACACTGGGGTTTTATCTGTTCCCGTTTTTTACCTGTGCCGCAGGGTTGCCAGCTTTCATTGCCGGCTCCTTGCTCACCGTGATCAAAATCTGGGATGCGATCAATGATCCCCTGATCGGCTGGATGAGCGATCACACCCAGAGTCGATGGGGCCCAAGACTTCCTTGGATGTTTGCAGCCGCGTTGCCTTTAGGGATCAGCCTGGCAGCGATGTGGTGGGTCCCAGAGGGGAGCACCCTGCAGCGCACGGCGTATTACGTGTTGATGGCCATCCTGCTGATGACGGCTTATACGAGCGTGAACCTGCCCTATGCCGCGCTCTCCACGGAACTCACCCCGGATACGGCGATTCGCACCCGCCTGAATGCGGCCCGCTTCACCGGATCGATCACCGCGGGAACCATGGGGTTACTCGTTGCCTATCTCGTCTTGAGAGAAGGCGGCGGTGGCTACTTGTTGATGGGACAAATCACGGGAACGATCGCAGCGGTCGCAACCCTGCTCTGCTGCTGGGGCCTCGCCCCTTACGCCAAAAAAGCGCAACGTCCAAGCGGCAACGAAGAGCCCACGCTTCAGCAATTAAGACGCATCCGCTCCAACCCCCGTTTCCTTCTCGTTCTGGGGCTCTATTTGCTGCTGTGGTTCGGACTTCAACTGATGCAAGTCGTTGCCCTTATTTGGCTTGTCCAAGTCATCCACGTTCCCGCTGGAATGGCCACCCTGCTGCTCCTTGCCTTCAATATTGCGGCGTTGATCGGCCTCCAGCTGTGGAGCATGTTGTCCAACCGCCATGGACGCATCACGGCTCTCGGCTGGGGTTCGAGCATCTGGATTGCTGCTTGCCTGCTCTCCATGCTTCTCACCCCGATCCCTGAGAACAGCGGAATGGTTGCCTTGATCCCCGTGATCGGCCTGATCATGCTGGTGGGATTGGGGGCTTCAACGGCTTACCTCATCCCCTGGTCTCTGCTCCCTGATGCGATCGACGCGGATCCCACCCACCCAGCGGGCCTTTACACCGCATGGATGGTATTTGGACAAAAATTCATCATTGGACTGAGCATGAGCGTCTTTGGGGCTTTGCTTTCGCTCACTGGATACATCTCTACAAAGAGCTGCGATGGCGCCTTAAGTTTCGTTCAACAGCCCGAATCAGCCCTGATTGCCATTCGCCTTTGCATGGGCCTAATTCCAGCGGTGTTGGTGGTGCTGGGGCTTGTAATGATGCGACGCTGGCCTGATCGCGGCGCTCATCTCCACAGCGCTTAAGTCTTTTCTCTGATCTCCCCCCAATGAAGTCCCCGCGCTGGCTGAACCGACTTGGCAGCAGCCTGCTGATCGGCGGACAAGCTGTCTCGGCCACAACGAAAGGCCGGATCAACACCATTGATCTGTTTGATCAGCTCCAAGAAGCGGGGCCTGGAAGCTTTTTGATCGTGATCATCACGGCCTTAGCGGCCGGCACCGTGTTCAACATTCAAATCACAGCGGAGCTCAACAGCATGGGCGCCGGATCCACCGTGGGGGGTGTTCTCGCCATTGGCCTCGCCAGGGAGATTGCTCCCCTGCTCACCGCCACGCTGCTCACTGGAAAGGTGGCCACTGCCTATGCCGCCCAATTGGGAACGATGAAGGTCACCGAGCAGATCGATGCGATCACGATGCTCCGCACCGATCCCGTGGAGTACTTGGTAGTGCCGCGCCTCATCGCCATGGTGGTGATGGCACCCGTGCAATGCCTGTTGTTTTTTGGGGTTGCGATCTGGAGCGCTCAAATCAGCAGCACCAGCCTTTACAGCATTCCTCCGGCCGTGTTTTGGACCGCTGTGAGGACATGGTTAGATCCTGATGATCTGCCCTTCATGCTGATCAAAGCTCTGGTCTTTGGGCTTCAAATTGGCGTGATTGCCTGTGGATGGGGCATGACTACCAAAGGTGGTGCCAAAGAGGTTGGAACCAGCACCACTGGAGCTGTGGTCATGATCCTTGTCACCGTGGCCCTGATGGATGTCCTGCTCACCTCGATTTTATTCGGCTGATTACGCAACCCCATGACACCCTCTCCAACGACCAGCAACGTGATCATCAGCCCAAGCCCCAGGCTGGCATTGGTGATTCTTCTGCTGAGTGCAGCCCTTTGGCCCTTACCCCTCAGTCCCTGGCCAACCCTCGTGGTGGGGTTGTTCGGTGTGTTTCTTCTGGTGCAGACCTACATCCTGAAGCTTGAATTCAGCGAGGACGATCTGGTCGTGTGGCGAGGGCAAGAGGTGTTACGCCGTTTCCCTTTTCGCGAGTGGATGTCTTGGCGCCTTTTCGCACCTTGGCTACCCGGACTGTTTTACTTCCGTGAAACCAAAAGCATTCATTTCCTTCCCATCCTGTTCAATCCAGCGGAACTTCAAGAGCAACTGGAACAACGGGTGGGGCCCTTACAACAAGCCAAGCCCTGAGCCAGAGTGAGTGAAGTCTTTCTTCAGGCGCTGGCGTAACGAAAACGAAATGCTTTCCACACGTTTGGACAGAAGGTTCGACTTGCGTCGCGCGATCAGCTGAAATAGTTCAAGGACGAGCAGACCATGCCTGACGACACCGATCTGACGCCCCAGGAGCGTTCCGACGAGACAGCCGAAACATCGTCACCTGAACCAGAAGCACCACAGAGCGACGGCTCTGCTGAGGAGACCTCTACTGACGACACCTCTGCTGAGAACACCTCTGCAGAAACGACTTCAGGCCCAACTGGAGAAGCCTTTATCAGCCTCGCCCTGACCGAGCTACAGCAACGCCGCGATGCCTTACAGCAAGACATCAACAGCCTCAACCAACGCAAGCTGCAGCTTGAGCAGGAGATTGCCGGGAGCTTTGTCGGTCAGTCCGATGCCATTGCGCGGCGCGTAAAGGGATTCCAGGAGTATCTAAGCGGCGCGCTTCAGGGCATGGCTCAATCGGTTGAGCAGCTCGAACTGGTATCTCAGCCGGTGGTCGTGAAGCCTTCTCCTCTGGATCAACAGACGGTTAGCACCCAGGAAGGGGCCCCCATTGCAGAGCCAACCCCAGCGGTCGCCGACACCTTCCGACCCGATGAAGCCCTGATTCGCGCCAACCTCGAGCGGTTTGCCGAGCAACCTGATTTTTATGCCGATCCTTGGAAGCTGCGCCGCAGCCTCGACCAAAGCGATATCGCCCTCCTTGAGGACTGGTTCTTCAATCAGGGCGGACGGGGAGCCCAGTCCAGTCGCGGGAATCGCCCGCGCAACGTTTTGGTAGGGAGTGCCCTGATCGCCATCCTTAGCGATCTTTATGGCGATCAATTCCAGACCCTTGTTTTGGCAGGTCAACCAGAGCGACTCGGCGAATGGCGGCGCGGATTGCAAGATGCCCTTGGCCTAGGCCGGGAAGACTTTGGTCCAAACAGCGGCATCGTGCTGTTTGAAAGGGGTGATGCCTTAGTTGAGCGCGCCGACCGCCTGGAAGAACGCGGTGAAGTTCCTTTGATTGTGATCGATGCCGCTGAGCGCGTCGTCGACATCCCCGTGCTTCAGTTTCCGCTGTGGATGGCCTTTGCGGCTGGCCCCGGTGAGATCTACGACGACGACAACGAGCTGCTCTGATGGGTTTTTTTTCTCTTCTCCTCGGCTACCTACTTGGATCCATCCCCAGTGGCTGGCTTGCAGGTCGCTGGCTCAAAGGCATTGACCTGCGCGACCTCGGTTCGGGCTCCACGGGAGCCACCAATGTGCTCCGGCAAGTGGGCAAGGGTCCCGCGTTGGTTGTCTTTTTGATCGATGTGGGGAAGGGAGCCGCCGCTGTCTTGCTGGCCCGCGCGCTTGGCCTCGGTGATTGGATTCAGGTCTTAGCAGGTCTGACCGCCCTAGCTGGTCATATTTGGCCTGTTTGGCTGGGCTTTAAGGGCGGCAAAGCAGTCGCGACCGGATTAGGGATGTTTCTCGGCTTGGCATGGCCCGTGGGGCTGGCCAGTTTTGGCGTCTTCATGGCGGTGTTCAGCCTGAGTCGGCTCGTGTCACTGGCGAGCGTGTTAGCGGCGATCAGCCTGCCGCTGCTAATGGCGGCCGGTTCTGGCAGCACGGCCAATCTGGTGGTAGCCCTGGTGGCGATGCTGCTGGTGCTTTGGCGTCACCGCAGCAACATCCAAAGACTGCTCAATGGCACCGAGCCGAAGATGGGCCAGAAGTCTTGAGTGCAGCGGCCGGCCTGGGGCGGACTCAGCCTCACCTTTTAAAGCAAGGATCAGCAGCTAAACCCACTGAAGCAGGCGGCAAACGCAGCGCTGGGGTTTTCAGCCTTGGTGATCGGCCGGCCGATTACCAGCTTGCTGGCGCCAGCAGCCATCGCCTCAGCCGGCCCCATCACCCGGGCCTGATCGCCCACGGCCGCTCCCTTGGGGCGAATCCCCGGGGTGACAAGCGCAAACGGCTCAGGATGCTGAGCCCGTAGCGCCGCGACTTCCAAAGGCGAACACACGCATCCACCAATGCCGGCAGTTGCCGACAGCTGCGCCAAGGCCGATACCCGCTCGGCGATGTCTTGGCTGATGGCGAGTTCCCGTTGGAGCCGCTGCTGCTCCCAGCTGGTGAGCACCGTCACCGCCAAAAGAGTTGGCAGCGGCTGCCCGCTGCTTTGCGCCCCCTCCACCGCCGCGGCCTGAGCCGCCTGCAGCGCTTCGCTGCCAGCGCAGGCATGGACGGTGATCAGCTCCGCTCCGAGTGCCGCCGCCCGCCGGCAAGCACCTGCCATGGTCGCCGGAATGTCGTGAAATTTGAGATCCAGAAACACCCGCAAGCCCTGGTCCCGCAACTGAGCCACCACCTGCGGCCCCGCTTGCACGAACAGCTCCAGGCCCACCTTCACCCAGCGCAGCCCTTCCACCGCGGCCGCAAACTCCAGGGCCTGCTCCGGCGCCATGCCATCGAGGGCCACGATGATCCGTTCCGCTGATTCAGCCGAGAAAGAGGAAGCCACGCACCGTCTCCGCACGACCCTCATCGTGATGGGTCATGAGCACCCCCTCAGGTCAAGCCGCCACTTGAAAAGTATCGGCAGGCAAACCTTTCACACCCACATCCGCCTGAAACAGGCCACCAGCCAAGGGCTCAGCCGCAATGGCAGCAGCATCCATCTCCCTTCTTGCGGTCGTCATAAACAACTGATCCAAGTGGGGACCGCCAAAACAACAGGAGGTGACCTGACGACAAGGCACCGCCAATCGGTCGAGCAATTGACCGCTGATGGGATCCCAGCGCGTGACCGCCCCACCACCAAAGAGGGCGATCCAAAGCATTCCCTCCGCATCGATGCACATGCCATCCGGAACGGCATCCCAATCCTCTGGAATCTGCACACAGATGCTGGGTTCTGCGGCGATCTCACCTGAGCTGGTGAGCGGGAAGGCCATCACCTTCAGCGTTGGCGAGTCAATGAAATAGAGCGTCCCACGGTCTTGACTCCAAGCCAGTCCGTTGGAAATGGTGAGCTGGCGGCGTTGGCGCGTGATCCTTCCATCACCATCCAGCCGCCATAGAGCACCAGCCATCGGCTCAAAGTCATAGGCCATCGTGCCGGCCCAAAAGCGGCCCCAAGGATCACATTTACCGTCGTTGAAGCGATTGCCAGGCCGGTCGACCTCTGGATCCAACAACAGGGTCACAGCCCCGCTGCTCGGATCCATCCTCATCAACCCCGCCGCTGTTGCTAAGAGCAAATCGCCGACGGATGTGGGAACAACAGCACCCACGTGGGCAGGAAGATACAAAAAATCATTGTTTCCTGTTGCAGGATCAAACAGGCCAATTCTGGAAGCCTCAATATCCACCCAAAGCAGAATGTTCCGCTCAGACCACCAGCAGGGTCCTTCTGCCAACCCTGCGGCGATCGGCAACACACAACGACAGGTCATCAATACAAAACAGGCCTATCTACACGTTTCCTTCCCAGAATCACGCGCTTGACCACACCTTCTTTCTTGGTATAGTGAACTAATTTATCGCCCTCAACGGTATTCAAACTCATCGCTCCGGCCTGGCGATAGTCACGATCAAAGGGCAAGGTCCATGATTTACCGCTACGCATCACATACACAACAAATCGACGATCCTCACTGATACAAAACCGTACGTTTACCTCATCAAAGACACCAACATCGCTTCCATAGTCAGCCTTGCTGTAGTCACACGCCTGAGCTCGCTCATATTCATCCTTAATGCCAGCATGGGTCGGTGCTGGCATTCCCACACCCGCCAAACAGGCAAGGACCACTCCGAAGACAGAACGCGAAGAGTTCATGTCAAGCATGCTTCTCCTGGTTTTGAGCTGGAGCAGTCATAGCAGCACATCAAGGGACCAATCGCCTAAATGTCTTTTTGCCTAGCTGAAGAACCTTCCCTTCCAATTCGGATACTGAAGCAAATTCTTGATTGGGGTCGGTGATTTTCTCTCCCTCAAGGCGTGCGGCTCCCCCTTTGATTTGCCGGCGCGCCTCACTACTGCTGGCACAGATCCCCACCGCACTGAGCAGATAGAACGCCTTGGCCGGAAAATTCACTGCAGAAAGTGATGCCTCTGGCACATCCGCCGCTGCTGCACCCGATCCAGCCACCAACGTGGCAGCATCCGCCTGAGCTTTTTGGGCCACCTCCATGCCATAGCGGCTTGCCGTCACCGCCAAAGCCATGGCTTTTTGCTTTTCACGGGGATTCTCCGGCAAGGCTTCATCGGCCAGATCGGTGAGCAACATCAGATAGTCGTGAATGGCCGCATCACCAACTTTCTCGAGCTTGGAGTACATCGACAGCGGATCATCTTCCAAGCCCACCGTGTTGCCAAGGCTCTTACTCATCTTCTGAACGCCATCAAGACCAACAAGGATGGGTAAGAGCAAGCCGAACTGCGTTCGTTGGCCGAAGTGACGCTGCAAGTCACGCCCCATCGCCACATTGAATTTCTGATCCGTCCCCCCCAGCTCCACATCAGCATCCACAGCCACAGAGTCATACCCCTGAAGCAAGGGATAGAGGAACTCATGCAGAGCGATTGGGGTACCGCTCCCATAACGCTTGGCAAAATCATCCTTGGCCAACATTTGACCCACGGTGGCCGTTCCCAGCAAGCCAATCACCTGAGACAAGTCCAGGCCCTCAAGCCATTCGCTGTTGCGTCGCACCTCCAGGCGTCCTGGAGTTTCAAAATCAAGCAGGGCCCGTTCCTTGGGTTGTCCTTGCCCTAGCTGGCGCAGATAGGTCGTCGCATTGGCCTCGACCTGCTCCGTTGTGAGCTGAACGCGTGTAGCACTCTTGCCCGTTGGATCACCGATCCGAGCGGTGAAATCACCAATAATCAAGACGGCTGTATGCCCCGCATCCTGAAAAGCACGCAGCTTGCGAAACAAAATGCTGTGGCCGAGGTGAATATCGCTTCCTGTTGGGTCAATGCCCAACTTCACCCGAAGTGGACGGCCATCCTTGGCAGCCGCGGCCAAGCGCGCAGCTAACGCCTGATCCCCATCATCAGGATTCCCGTCCGGAAATAAATCGGCCATCCCCCGCGCCAACCAGTTCGGAAGTGAATTGCGGTTGACTGTCATCGAAGGAGGACTTGGCTGTGCGACGGATCGTACGGCTCACTGACCTTCCGATTGCTCGAGCTGACTCTTCATCCGCTCCAAGGTTTGATTCATCTGTTCGAACATTTGCTCAGGCGTGATCCCAAACTGCCCAAGCTGCGTTCGCAACTGTTCGACCGTGAGCTTGGCTTGAAAGTCTTCTGAGAGCTCAAAGCGTTTCATAAAAACGCGGTAACGCTCCATCAGGTCTTCCATCGTGTCGATGAACTTCTTCTTCCCTTCTCGGTCGAACTTTCCATAATCCGACCCGAGCTGCATCAACTGTTGGTAATCGCCAAAAAGATGCTTGGCCTCCTCCTGCACGATTTCGGAATCGAAGAAGGCCATGGTCCTGAGAAAGAGTCGTTCATATTTTGAACAATTCACGCAATCCCTCACAGTGCGGATCCACGCCCCCTCACCAAAGCCAACATGTGGAGAGTTTCAAAACGGCTTGGATCTCACCTCCCAGATCCCCAGACTTCAGACACGCAGCAAGCAGGGTCACAGTCTTCTGCGCGGAAGTCGCACAGCGATTGCCAGTGCTGATCAGGTGTTAATGGCCAGCTGGATGGGCTGGTTTCAGGACTTAGGGCAGCTCGTTGCTGCCGCCACGACTGAAGAAGAATGTCTTCAGAGGTTGCAAACAACGGATGCCAACCTCTTGATCTGTACGGACCAGCTTGAGGGTGGCAATGGCCCGAGCCTCGTTCGGCGCGCCAAGCAGAACAATCCCAGCTTGAAAGCGTTGCTGCTTGTTCAGCGTCCAATTCTGCGCACCATCCTCCAGGCGATCGACGCACCCTGCGATGGATTGTGCTCCCATCAAAATGTCGGGATGGGAGGCGTCACAGCTGCGCTGACCGCCATGGAATCCGATGGCACGTATCACGATGCCGTGATCGCCGACGTTCTCCGGCACGGTCGACTGGGACGCACCGCCTCCGGCGCCATTCCTCCCGAACTGAGCCTGAAGGAAGAGGACGTGCTGCGTGGACTTTGCAAAGGAATGAGCAATCAGGACATCGCAGACAGCCTTGTCGTCTCCATCGACACCGTGAAATCCCACATCGGCAGCCTGCTGCGCAAACTGCAGGCCAACAATCGCACCCATGCCGTGGTGGTGGCTTTTCAACAGGGACTGATCGAAATCCCAACCCAGCCTCCACGCTGGAACCCCTAACACCTGAGGCTTGGGCTCGGTATCGTCCTGGCCAAGAAGCAAGTTCCCGAATCAATGGCGCGCCAGCACTGGCTTGACCCCCTGGCTCGCAAGCTCTTGCAGGCCACCGGCGATCTACCTCCAGATCCTGTCCAAGCAAAACAACCAGCGAAACAAAAGCTGAGCGCTCCTCCTACCCCAGCAGAAACCTGGAGCCTGGATGTCAACAGGGCAACCCCTGAGCAATGGCAAAAACTGCCCGGTTGCAGTGAGGCGATGGTCGACGTCTTAATGCGACTCCAACGGGGTGGGGTGCAGTTCACCCAGCTGGATGATCTCGTTCTTCTGCTGAACCTTCCTCATGATCTGGTGGAGCGCTGGACACCCCACCTGGTGTTCCGCTGGCATGGGGATGCTCCCGTGCTGCCTGAACAGCCCCCCCTGGATCTCAATGCCGCTGCCCCCACCTTGTTGGAGCAGACGCTCAACTGGCCAAAACCCCGACTCCAACGTCTGATCCAGGAGAGGCGGCTTAAGCCGTTTGAACATCTCGCCGATCTCCAGGAACGCGTGTGTTTACCCCCTGATGCTGTGGAACAGCTGATTGGTCGCGTGAGTTTTGGGGCGCGGCCATCCGGCCCCAGCCTTCCTCCAAGGGGCTAAACCCATGGGCACTCCACCTGGGCAGGGCAACCTTTTCGAGCAGCCATTAGCAGAATCCAGTGGACTGATCGATCCGTCCCTGCCCCTGAGTGCGGAGCTGTTGCGGGGTTGGCAAGAGCGCATCCATCAGTTCCAGGCACCTCTGTTCGCACCACCATTGGAGTCTGAGGCCGGGCATCGAGATGAACCAACTGGACAACAACAACTGTTTGCCAGCGACAACACCAATCCGCTGAGCAATTTCCAGCCTCTTCAGCTCAGGCCCTTAGCGTTGAGCTTCTGGCGTTGGCCCAACAGTCGCCATCAAGGGGCGGCCATCTATCTCGTGATGGATCGCCCGAAAGAACTCGACCATCCCATCCTTCTCTACATCGGAGAAACCAAGGCGGCTGATCGTCGCTGGAAGGGCGAGCACGACTGCAAGGCCTACTTGGCGAGTTACCAAGAGGCCTGCATGGGCACGGGCTTGTGCTGCAGCACAAGCATTCGTTTTTGGGCCGATGTTCCCCAGGACACCCGTTCACGACGACGCCTGGAACAAACCTTGATTCGCCTCTGGCAACCGCCCTTCAACAAGGAAACCCGTGCGCGTTGGTCCACACCGTTCCATGCCGATTAAGGGTGCCCCGTAGCATCGACTCACGCGCCCAATCTCCATGCAGATCTCCCTCTCTTCGGCCCAGCCACAGGCCTGGTCGGGAACCGTCTTGGCCCTAGGCATTGCAGAGGGGGATCCCAATGGCTGGATCCCAGCGATGGAGGAACGCTTTTCCATCTCCCTGGGCGACTGGTTGGAACAACGCAAGTTCCAAGGAAAAAGCGGAGAGCAGGCGAGCCTTCAACTCCTCAACCCCAACTGCTCATCCCTCGTGCTGATCGGCATGGGCCCTCTTGAAGCACTTGATGTCAATAGCTTTCGGAAGGCTGGAGCTGCTGCGGCACGGGCGAGCAAGGAGCAAGCAGGCAGCCTCGGATTGCTCTTGCCATGGAACGCCGTGAATCCTGCAGACGCAGTCAGCGTTGCAGCGCAAGCGGTCAGGCTTGCTCTCTACAGCGATCAACGCTTCCGCAGCAAACCCGAGCCCAGCATCCACCCCGAGCGTCTGGAACTGCTTGGCCCTCTCCCCAACACGCTCAGCAGTGCCCTCGAAGCGGTGCATCCCATTTGCGCGGGGGTCGAGCTCGCACGAGAACTGGTTGCGGCGCCTCCGAACAGCGTCACCCCATCCGCCCTTGCGGACAGCGCCGCTCAGCTGGCGCATGAGCATGGCTTGGACTTGAAGGTGCTCGAGCGCAGCGACTGTGAAGCCAGGGGAATGGGGTCATTCCTTTCCGTCTGTCAAGGCTCAGATATGGATCCCAAGTTCATCCATCTCACCTACCGCCCCTCAGGTCCGGCCACAAGACGGGTGGTCTTGGTGGGCAAGGGACTCACGTTTGATTCCGGCGGTTACAACCTGAAAGTGGGTGCTGCTCAGATCGACATGATGAAATTCGATATGGGAGGCAGTGCAGCCGTTCTTGGCGCGATGCGCTCGATCGCTGAGCTCCGCCCCGAGGGGGTGGAAGTGCACATGCTGGTGGCGTCATGCGAAAACATGATCAACGGATCTGCCGTGCACCCCGGTGACATCGTCACCGCGTCCAATGGCACCACGATTGAAATCAACAACACGGATGCGGAAGGCCGGCTCACCCTCGCGGATGCCTTGGTTTATGCATCCGAGCTCGAACCCGATGCCATCGTTGACCTGGCCACATTGACCGGAGCCTGCGTGATTGCCCTTGGCGACGAGATTGCCGGGCTTTGGACTGGAGACGATGCGCTTGCCCACGCCTTAGAGGGAGCAGCAAAGGATGCAGGGGAAGGGATCTGGCGCATGCCGATGCACCAGGACTATCGAAAAGGACTGAAATCACTGCTTGCGGACCTGAAAAACACAGGTCCTCGCCCAGGAGGCTCAATCACAGCCGCTTTGTTCCTCAAGGAATTTGTCCAAAGCTCCATCCCATGGGCCCACATCGACATCGCCGGCACGGTGTGGAGCGATAAAGGAAGAGGAATGGATCCTGCTGGAGCCACAGGCTATGGAGTCCGCACCTTGGTGAATTGGGTGTGTGCTCAAACCCAGCAAGCCGAGGCTTAAATTTTCCCAAGACTGTGAACCCACAAAAACAAATGGCTTCCAGACCCTTGCGCTGGTACGTGCGAGCTCAACTTGGAGTTCTGCTTTTACCTGCAGGTCTCTGCCTGTTCGGGGAAGCGATCAGTCGAAGGATTATTCAGCTACTAGGACAGGACCGTGGCCCTTGGTTTTGGTATGGAACGCTGAGCCTGATCTGCATCAATGCAGGAATCGGCTTAATGATTGAAAGCGGTCTTCTCAGCGGTTATCCAGGCCGACGAGCCGATTAGGACGCAACCGCAGTCATCGCACGTGGGCACTCAAGGGCATGAATTTGCCAACGCGCCCGCTCAGAACACGTCGCAAGTACACGATCCAAATCATCCGAAGCCTGCTTCGTCGACGGATAAGGACCAACGTGACGCGTCACTAGACCATCCTTGATCGTCAGCAGATACATACAGCCCCTCCACAAATCTTGGGCCAATGGTAAGGACAAAGTCTTAAGGCGTCGAGAGGGGATAACCCGCATCTTCACTGAGAAATGCCTGAATGGAACCAAGGCCCGAATTACAGATTTTCTTCGGTTTTTAAAAAGTGGTTATTGGGAGCTGGGGCTCGCCCATGCTGCTCCCGTCCTTGCACGTTCGCCCCATACGGCATCAAGACGGCGATCACGCCCACAACTGAAACGGTAATAGCGATAACGAAGCTCGTTATTATTGGCATAATTTTGATGATAATCCTCAGCAGACCAGAACTGAACTGCATCACGAATCTGCACTTTAATCTTAGATTTAGACACCCCTAATTCACTGGCAGCAGAAGCAGCACTCGCTTGCGCAACCACAGCCTGATTCTCTCCAGCGGTGAAAATAACTGGCCGATAAGAGTCTCCTCGATCACAAAACTGGCCTTGTCCATCAAGCGGGTCAACATTGCGCCAGTAATGCTGCAAAAGAGTGGCATAACTGATTTTATCGGAATCAAATCGCACCCGCACAACCTCTTGGTGTCCACTTTTTTCACCACTCACTTGTTGATACGTGGGGTTATCCACATGGCCGCCGCTATAACCACTTTCGGCAGAAATCACACCTTCCAAATCCTCTAAATCATGTTCAAGGCACCAAAAACAGCCGCCAGCTAGAACCGCATCCTGGACAGCTGCCAGGGCTGACATTGGGTTCAAAAACAGGATGCTGGCCAAAACCAGCGGGATCAACGCACGCATACAGTCAGGATGGCTATTGGATCTGGTCAAGAATGGCTTCAGCAGCACGGTCGGTCACACCCGGTTCACCAAGGGTGTCACGCAAGCGCTGATACCCATCCAAAATCTTTTGGCGCTCCTCCTGGTGATCCAACAGCGGAATCGCCAAGGCCACAAGCTGATCGGCGTTGAAATCCTCCTGTAACAGCTCCGGAACCAAACGCTCCTTAAGCAGAAGGTTGACTGGCGAAATGTGATCCACGTGAAAACGCAGAATTCTCCGTGCCACCCAGGCCGTCACACGACTGACGCGATAGCCCACCACTTGCGGCACACCCTGAAGGGCTAATTCCAGATTCACCGTGCCCGATTTACCCAGTGCCAAGTCCGCAGCGGCAAACAGGTGGGGCTTCATGGCATCCGCCTGATCGGCGGGAATGACGGTCCCGCGAACTCCCGCTTGGTCTAGGGCCTGTTGCAAAGGCTCCTCAAAGCGCTCCAATCCCGCTGGGACCATCACATTCAACGATGGGTCACGGGCCTGAAGGGTGGCAGCAGCCTGCACCAATTCAGGCATGAGGTAACGCAATTCCTGAGGCCGTGATGCAGGCATCAAGAGCAAGAGGGCTCCTTCCGAGGGCAAACCCAGCGCACGACGGGCAGCCTGGCGATCAGGCGAAACCGGAACCATGTCGAGAAGGGGGTGCCCGACCCAGGTCACCTCAGCGCCTCGACCGGCATAAAACTCGGCTTCTTCAGGGAAAATCGCCAGGATGCGATCTGTGAACTGCAGCAAACTTTTGGTGCCTCCCTCCCCAATGCGCCAAGCCCATTCCTGGGGAGCGATGTAATAGGTGATTGGTACATCCGGCAGACGGTCTCTGAGGCTGTGGCCTAAGCGCACATTGGCGCCCATGTAGTCGATCAACACCACCCCATCGGGTGGACGTTCTTGCAACACCCGATCCACCCTGGCTTGCAATCGAATCGTTGGCACGACCAAAGGCAGGGCTTCCCATAAACCGATCGCTCCCATCGGAGAGGTATCGGCCAGCAACTCAGCTCCAGCTGCCTGCATCCGTTCACCGCCCAGCGCGAGGACTTCTAAATAGAGTCCACGACGTTCAGCGACGCGCCAAAGGGCCTGAATCAGCAAGCTTCCCTGCAAATCTCCTGACACCTCGCCGGTGCTGATGAGCAGACGCACCATCAGCGACTCGATGGAGGAGGCATGGGGCCCCGTCGACCTGTCGACAAGGAACCCTCCAAAAACGTACAGAGATGATTTGCGGCAGGCAGCAAAGCCTGCTGCCTCGCAAGGTTTAAGCCATCGGAAATAACGTGGTCGGAGCGGTAGAGCAACGACCAGATCTCCTGAAGCTGTTTAAATTCCTGCCCCCCCTCGAGGCGGTGCAAGCCCTGGCGGCGCAAGCCCACACGATTGAGACCCCGAACTCTGCCTGGATGCCCTTCCACAAGACAGTAGGGAGGAACATCACGGTCCACACGGGTCATGCCACCAACCATGGCCATGCCGCCGATGTGCACAAATTGATGAATTCCTAAACAACCACCGATTACAGCCCGATCTTCAATCAGCACGTGGCCTGCAACTTGGATGCCATTCGACATCACAATGTTATTTCCAAGCAAACAATTATGCCCAAGGTGGCAGTAAGCCATGAGCAAATTGTTGTCCCCAATTCGAGTCTGCTCCCCTTCATCGGTAGCACGATTAATCGTGACGCATTCACGAATGGTGTTGTGATTACCAATGACAACCTCCGTCTGAGCGCCTTTGTATTTCAAATCCTGAGGTTCTTGACCTAAACAGGCACCCGGGTAAATGCGATTGTGAGCGCCAATGCGCAGAAGACCATCGAGCACGACGTTGGGACCGATCCAGGTATTCGCTCCGATGCTCACCTCAGGACCAATCACAGCTCCAGGACCGATCACCACACCATTGGCGAGTTGCGCTCGGGAATCCACCACCGCCATCGGATGGACCTGAGCGGGGCGATCGTCCGTGATCACTGATGTGGAGAGCTCCTCACTCATCACGATCAATCCACCAGAGAAAACATCAGCTCACCGGAGCAGACAAGCTGTCCATCCACCGTGGCCTCCGCCTTTACTTTGCCAAAACGCTTTCGTTTAAGGCTGAGCAACTCGCAGGTAATCCTCAATTGATCTCCAGGAACCACCGGCCGACGAAAACGAACACCGTCAATTCCGGCGAATACGAACAAGCCCTGGGGGAGATCCGGCATCTGAGTCACGATCAATCCACCCACCTGAGCCATCGCTTCAACAATCAAAACCCCAGGCATCAAGGGACGACCAGGGAAATGCCCCTGGAAATGGGGCTCATTGATGGTGACGTTCTTGATCGCGACAGCGCGCTCACCTGGAACGTGCTCAAGCACCCGATCCACCAAGGCGAAGGGATAACGATGCGGCAGCAGACCCATGATCTGCTCAGCATTGAGCACGGCAGAAGGCGAGTCGGTAGAGGCAAGAACGGTCAAGTGGCTCAGCGTTGGGGAACGAGTTGATCGGCAAGTGCCGCGGCCAGATCAGTATGAAGGCCGTGGGATCCGCGATAGGCAAGCACCTGGGCTTGAGGGAAACCCACGAGAGCGAGATCTCCGATTAGATCCAAGACCTTATGGCGCACTGGTTCATCTTGAAAACGCAGCGGCGGATTCACCCAGGAATCTCCATCACAAACGAGGGCGTTATCTAAAGCGCCTCCACGAATGAGACCCGAGGCGCGAAGTTGCTCCACTTGCTCGCGAAAACCAAAGGTCCGAGCAGGCGCAATCTCTTCCACAAAGGTCTGAGGCGTGAGCTCGAGGGCCAATTGCTGGCGACCAATCGCTTGTTGAGGGAAATCAATCACGCCAACCAGCGTGAAGCGATCAGCAGGCGTTGCAACGATGGCGCTGTTTCCGCGATAAAAGGCCAGCGGGGCAGAGAGCACCACCGGGGGACGACGTGGTGTCGACGCTGGAGTTAATCCGGCTTCTGCGATCGCTTCCACCCAGCCCAAAGCAGAACCATCGAGAAGCGGTATTTCCGTTCCTGATACCTGCAGCTCAACATGGGAAACGCCACAGCCAGCCAGAGCTGCGAGCAGATGTTCCACGGTGGAAAGCTGTCTGTCTCCAAAATCGAGGGTGGTGCACAGCTGGCTGTCGCGCACCTGTGAGGGATCTAAACGAACGGATTCTGAGGTTTGATCAAGCCAGCGCACATAGAAGCCTTC
The DNA here is from genome assembly GCF_000230675.1 of Synechococcus sp. WH 8016. Taxonomy (NCBI): domain Bacteria; kingdom Bacillati; phylum Cyanobacteriota; class Cyanophyceae; order Synechococcales; family Synechococcaceae; genus Synechococcus; species Synechococcus sp. WH 8016. Next base: position 1,233,105 of record NZ_AGIK01000001.1, read on the forward strand.
CTGCTCAGAAGGAACCAGGCTGACTTCACATTGCTGGCCACTGTGCAAACCAATCCCGGAGCGCGACACCCTTGATGCCAACGTCCAAGGCCCGTTGTAATCCGCAGGCCAAGACATCATTAGAACTTCCAGCCCACACCTAAGTTGAATCTCCATTCACCGGTCAAATCCTGACTGGCAACCTCAAGACGCAATGGACCCACAGGCGTCGTCACGATCACACCCGTACCGATAGAGAAGCCTGAACCTGGCTTTTTCAGCAATTTGCCGGGTTTTCCCGGAACACTGCTCTGGGAACCAAAATCGGTGCCCGCATCAACAAATAATTCCCCAGCGAAAATGCTGATAATCGGAAAGCGATATTCCAGGGTTGCTTCGCCGTAACTACGACCAACTGCTAGATCGCAGTCGTACCAACCACGCACTGAGTTCGAACCGCCGAGGCAAAAGGCCTCGTAAGGGGGCAAGTCTCCGACAATGGAACCAGCCTTGAGTTGAAGACCAATGGCTTGTGGGCAATTTGCTTTTTCGCCGGGCTTAGGCCGACAACCCTTGGCAATTTTCAGCCAATTCACGGGGAAGAATTGGGTATAGCTTGCTTTCACACGGTTGAAGGTTGGTGAGTTCTCACCAACCGACAGGAATTGCTCGGTCCCGAAACTAAAGAAATTACCCGAGGTTGGATTGCGGGGATCATTCAAAGTGTTGTAGGTGGCAGCAAATCGCAAGCCAGCTAAATTATTTTCAGTAGCGCAATTGTAAGAGATGCAAATAATATTTTCATTCGGAATACTGTTTTTATCACGGTCACTAGGGGTGCCATACACACGAGAAGTGCCCTCGAAATTGATGGGTCGAACACTTTGAACATTTAAACCCGCAAGAACCTGCCATGGCGCTTTCTTATAGGGGTCACCACCATTAAGAGGCCTTGCAAAAATGATATTTCCGCCAATCCTTTGCAGGGCAACAGAGTCGCCCTGATAATCGAACCAACTGTACTCGGGGAAGAGATCAGAGGCATCTCCAACATCATCAAACTTGCGCCCGGCTGGATTATCACTTCTATTAATCGCGTAAGCACGGGACGATTTGTTGTCTTCGTAATCCGTGACGGTCACAATGTCGCCATTGTTTTGGCTCTGAAAGACCTGAGGAACCTCACGACTCAAGAACAAAGAGGCCCTGAAGGAGGTGCGATGGGCATCCCCCTTGATCCATGGATCAGTAAACGTGAAATCTGCGAGACCGCCGTACTGCCCGTAGGTGAGATTAAGAGCCAGATTCCAGGCACGGCCAAACAAATTGCTGTCTTGAACCTGAACCTGTCCAAACACACCCTGACTTTGGCTATAGCCCAAGCCGCCTGATAGAGAACCGGTTGACTGCTCAACAATTCCCAAAACAATATTAACTTCGCCTGGATTTCCGGCAACGGGCTTCAGTGTGACTTTGACATCACTGAACAACGATGTTCCGTAAAGGCGTTTGATATCACCCTCAAGTTGGTTGCGATTAAAAGCCTCACCTGGCTTGATCGATATTTCTCTTGTAATCACCCAAGGTTTGGTTTTTCCACGAATCGGTTCACCTTTTTCGTTGGTGGTTTCGCCTTCCTTGTTCAGGAACTGCACCTCAACGCCCGCAACCGTACCGACAACAACTTTGAGCTGCACAACCCCATCTGGACTGACTCGGGTCGGTCCTGTGACCCTGGCAAGGGCATACCCCTCGCTGGCATACCAGGTTTGAAGTTCTTTCATCCGAAGCTGAAGTTCGGAGAGGTTCAGCGTGCGTCCGTAGTCGGAACTAAAGGCATCCTCAATAACCTGTGGAGGGATCTCATTGTCTTCAGGCAGCAACTCAACCTTGGTCAGTACAGGGTTGGGAACAACCTGAACAACAAGTTGCACGCCAAGCGGACCATTAACCGGTTCGATGCGAACGTCTGAGAACCAACCGGTGGCGTAAATCGCCTCCAAATCAACTTTAAGTTCATCCCTGGTAACGCGGCTACCAGGACGCACGGTCATGGCGTCATAAGCAGCCAATTCCACCCGCTCTTGCTCGGGGTGACCATCGATCCCTTCGATCACCACCTCTGTAATCAGAATTCTTGGCTGCTCAGGGCCCTCGTTTTCAGCAGCAACAGGTGCTTCCTGACCATCTTCAAAAGCTTCCACCTCAACGGATTGAGGTGCTGATTGAGGTGCTGATTGCGAATCAGGAGAATCCCCAGTGAGGGCATCCTCGAGCTGGATCTGTTCCTCCGAACTCTGATCGGAGTCAGCCTCAGCTTGCGCTCGAGCCGGAAGGGTGGTCAGAAGCGGAAGGGCCAGAGCTAGCCCCAAAGCTCCTCGCCGAACGGCGTTCCTGGTTCGGCATGAGGAGGAATTGACCATGAGGTGGTGCGGATATCGGCCGAAACGACCGGAAACGTCCGGTGACCTTACCTGTAGTTGCGGGGTTTAGGGGTTGCCCCTTGGACCCGTTTGCAGACCTCCCCGTAGGCCTCGATCACTCCTCCGAGGTCTTGACGGAAGCGATCCTTGTCCAAAATGCGCTCTTTTGCATCTTGGCTGTTCATGTCCCAAAGGCGGCAGGTGTCTGGGCTGATCTCGTCAGCCACAAGTAATTCACCCGCAGCGTTGCGCCCCAGCTCGAGCTTGAAATCCACCAATTGCAAATTGAGGCCCGAAAAGAAAGGGGTCAAAACAGCATTCACCCGTCTTGCCAACGTCTCGATTTCCTGACGACTTTCCTGACTCACTAAGTCAAGTAAGAACAGGCGCGACTCGGTCAAAAGAGGATCACCAAGATCATCATCCTTGTAATAGAGATCCAGCAGTGCTGGATCCAAACGAGTGCCTTGAGAAATTGGGGTTTCACGGCAGAGTGATCCAGTTGCCACGTTGCGCAGCACGACTTCAATCGGAATCACCTGGACCCGTTGGACCACCATCCAATGATCGGACTCCAATCCGCAGTAATGGGTTGGTATTCCTTCCCGTTCCAGCAACTCAAACAGGCACGCTGAGATCTGACAGTTAAGTCGCCCTTTGTCATCAAGTTGTGCACGCTTTTGAGCGTTAAAAGCCGTGGCATCGTTCTTGAACTCAACCAAAACCTCAGCCTCATTGTTTGAGGCATAGATGCGTTTGGCCTTGCCCTCATAAAGGAGAGGCCCATGGGTGCTGGTCATGGCGTGGGCAAAGGATTGGAAGCAGGAGCTTCGGATGAATCCGATTCTCCCAGGGAGGCATGGCCACCGGGCGCGCGAGGAGAGCGAAGCTGATCTTCAAGGTCTTGCAAACGCTGAGGATCCAGGTCAGGAGAGATCTGTTCCAGCTCGAGCAGCGTTAATCGGTCATCAACCCGGCTGGCCAACCGTCGCAGCCGTTCGCGAGGCCGATCAGCATCCCCACCCTGCTGCAGGGCTAAACGCAACTGCAGGCGAAGCAAATCTTCTGCCAAACCCCAAGCTTGCTCAGCGGCCGCTTGATCCAAGGCTGATTCCAACAACAGATCGCTGCGATCTGGATCAAGAGGTGCCAGCAGCTCAGCGACTTGACCAAGCCTGCGCGATGCCACAACTCCTGGGGTACGACCCGCCAGGAGAACCGTGACGGCCTCCTCCGGCCGGCCGGCTGCTAACTCATGGTTGGCCAGCAGATCGAGGGCTGAACGGGTGAGCGGCAAGCCATCATCCGAATAGCCCACGATCAACATTTCTGGATCAAGACGAGTGAGGTCTCCATCAGCCAAACGCCGAAGTGCAAGCACTGCGCGGTCTTGATCGAGGGCCGCACTGGCGGCTTGCCATGACAGAAGCAACCACTCCCTTCGCTGTGATCCTGGTCCAGGCCCAAATCGACTCAGCACAATCTGAGTGCTGTCTGGAGCCTTGCAGGCCATCAGCGCCCGAGCATTCGCCATCACAACAGCAAACGGTTGCGGAGCGGGCGCCACCAACATCAAACGATCGCGCAGCAGACGCAGGCGCTCCTGCAGGCCAAAGCGATCGGCATCGGCACAAGCCGCAGACAACTGGGGAATGCCACCGTCTTCGAGGACCGTTTCAAAGGCCTCTTTGGACATCGGCAGAACGACAGGCTCCACAGGGGCCGGGGCCAACGGCGGTGCTGCCGCCAACAAAAACAACAGTGGCAGGGAGGAAAGCCCCATGGGCTGACAGTCGCTCAACAAAGATGGACAGGTCAGGACAACGCGCCGAGCATTGCGCCTGAACTCCAAACCTAGGGGTCACCCCCCGTTCCGCACTCGCCCATGTCCATCTCCACCACCCGTCCCCTCTCGCTCCCACCGTTGCGCAATGTGCTCGTGGTGGGAGGTGGCGGACGAGAGCAGGCGTTGGCCTGGGCGTTCAGGCGCTGCCCAGAGATTGAAGGCATTTGGATCAGCCCAGGCAACGCTGGCACCAGCGATTTAGACGGCTGCACTCCACTGGCCATTGCAGAAGCCGATCACGACGGCATGGTTGCGGCATGCAGAGACCACCGCATCGATCTGGTGGTGATCGGTCCAGAAGCCCCCTTGGCCGCTGGGCTCGCAGACACGCTTTGCGGGCAAGGCATCGCTGTCTTCGGTCCGAGCGCGGAGGGTGCTCAGCTCGAGGCGAGCAAAGCCTGGGCGAAGCAACTAATGCAAGAAGCAGGCATCCCCACGGCTGGGTACTGGACCGTGTCCAACGAACAGGAGGGTCTTGCCCTCCTCCAACAACTGCAGCGCCCCCTGGTGGTGAAGGCGGATGGGCTCGCGGCAGGGAAGGGGGTAACGGTGGCGAACAGCGTGGAGGAGACGGCCACCGCCATTCAAGAGGCTTTTCAAGGACGGTTCGGACAGGCCGGTGAGCAGCTCGTCTTGGAAGAACGCCTAACGGGGCCAGAAGTCTCCGTGTTTGCCCTTTGCGATGGCGAGAACATGGTTTTGCTTCCGCCTGCACAGGATCACAAACGACTCCTGGAGGGGGATCAAGGACCGAACACGGGGGGGATGGGGGCTTATGCACCGGCCCCCCTGCTCGATCAAGCGCAACTAGAGCAGGTGCGCGAACGGATCCTGGAACCAACCCTTGCGGCCTTGCGCAAGCGAGGAATCCTCTATCGAGGGGTGATTTATGCGGGTCTGATGCTGACGCCCGATGGGCCCCAGGTCATCGAATTCAATTGCCGCTTTGGCGATCCTGAATGCCAAACCCTGATGCCTCTCATGGGGCCTGAACTGGCTCGCGTGCTGCAGGCCTGTGCCCTCGGACGTTTAGCGGATGCTCCAACACTCACGCTCACAGAGCTATGCAGTGCCTGCGTGGTGGCGGCAGCCGCTGGCTATCCCGACAGCCCCCGCAAAGGCGATCCCATTACCGTTGCGCTCGATCCCGAATCAAGCAGCACGGACCAACTTCAGTTGTTCCATGCGGGAACGCATCACAGCACGGAGGGGGTGCTGGAGACCTCCGGCGGCCGCGTTCTGGCGATGGTGGCGCAAGCGCTAGATTTTGATCAGGCCTTCGCGAAGGCCTACGAGGGATTAACGCAGGTTCGATACGACGGAATGCAATTCCGAAAAGATATTGGCCATCAAGTGCGCGCACCTAAGCTTTATTAAGCATTGATGCGCCATGAGTAGCGGTTCGGCACCAGCTTCTGCGAACTCCACTGCGTCCTCATGGGCAGGGTCAGTCTCTTCGGATACGGCCCCAGAGCAGGATGGCCTTTGGAGTGGCATCCGCCTCTGGTGGGCCGAATTCAGCCTTCAGACCAAACTTCTGGCCATCGCCACGCTGGTGGTGAGCCTGATGATGACCAGCATCACCTTTTTTGCGCTCAACGGCATCCAGCGTGATGCGGTGATGAATGACACCCGCTACGCCCGCGATTTGGGGCTGCTGTTGGCGGGCAACGTCACCGAGCTGGTGGCCGACGGACACGACCGAGAACTGGCCAATGTGGCCGAACAGTTTTGGCGGTCAAGCCGCAGCCTTCGCTACATCTTTTTTGCAGATCCAGAAGGCGTTGTTTATCTAGGGATTCCCATCAGTGGGAATGACGCTGACACCAGAGGGGACCTCCGTCTCAATCGACGCTTGGAACTCCCCAGCGAACTGAAATCGAGACCTAAAAATCCGCTTGTTCGTCAACATCTCACCCCTGATGGTCAGGTCACCGATGTTTTTGTGCCCTTGATTCAGGAGGGTCGCTATCTCGGCGTCCTCGCCCTTGGAGTGAATCCCAATGACTCGGCCCTGGCGAGTGCCTCGCTCACCCGAGAGGTCACCGTGGCCGTGTTCATCTCGATCTGGGTGCTTGTGATTCTTGGTGCTGTCTTCAATGCGCTGACCATCACCCGACCAGTCAAAGAACTCCTACGCGGGGTTCGCTCGATTGCAGCGGGAGATTTCCAAGCCCGGATCGGCCTCCCTGTTGGTGGCGAACTTGGGGAGTTGCTGGATGGATTTAATGCGATGGCCTCCCAGCTCCAGGACTATGACGCGGCCAACATCGAGGAGTTACAGGCTGCCCAGGTGAAGCAGGCCTCGCTGATCGCAACGATGGCGGATGGCGCGGTTTTGCTGGATGAAAAAGGTCAAATTGTTTTGGCCAATCCAACGGCTCGACGCTTATTTCGCTGGGAAGGGCGAAATCTTGAAGGCCAGGACTTTCTCAATGCCATGCCTGACCTGTTGGCCATTGAGCTGCATGAGCCTCTCGATGGAGTCCTGAATCAAGGCCGTGACAGCAATGAATTAAGAAGCAGCATCGGGGAACCACCGCGCACCCTCCGTTTCGTCCTCCAAGCCGTACGCGAACCCAGTGGAGAAAACCTGAAAGGGATCGCGGTGACCATGCAGGACCTCACCCGAGAAGTGGAGCTCAACGCAGCCCAAAGCCGCTTCATCAGCAACGTCTCCCATGAGCTGCGCACGCCACTGTTCAACATCAAGAGCTACGTCGAAACCCTCTACGAAATGGGGGATCAACTCAGCGAAACAGACAAGCAAGAATTTCTCGGCGTTGCCAATGCAGAAACAGATCGACTGACGCGGCTCGTCAACGATGTCCTCGATCTTTCAAGGCTCGAATCCCATCCCAGCGTTCAGTTTTCTGAACTCGATCTCAGGCCTGGTCTGGAGCAAACCCTACGCAGCTATCAACTCAATGCATCCGACAAACAGGTCGAGCTAGATCTCGAGGCATCGATCGATCTGCCAGACATTCTTGGCAATTGGGACTTACTTCTTCAGGTCCTGGATAATCTCGTTGGCAATGCTCTCAAGTTCAGCCGGAGCGGCAGCCGCATCGTGTTGAGGGCCTACACCTGGCCTGATAGTTGCGTGATGGGACCGCTTCCTGAAGATTCGCTTGAAGCACCGCAATGTGAAATGGTTTCACCTCTTCCAAAATTGCGGGTGGAAGTGAGTGACACGGGTTATGGGATCAGCGAAGACAAACAACAACGAATTTTCGAACGGTTTTACCGCGTAGAAAATGCCGTCCATACGGAGGTAGGGACAGGGCTTGGCCTCTCTATCGTGAGGGGAATTTTAGAGAAACACAGCAGCGTGATTCGCATGGCAAGCGAACCAGATGTGGGCACAACATTTTGGTTTGACCTACCGCTAGCCCAATCCGACCAAGACGAAATCAAACTGCAAGCTGAGCGGCAAAGTCGCTACGAACAAGACGAAACAGAACTGAGTTAATGCATTTCTGCATTAACTCAGCATCAACAAGGCTCATTTAATCCAGAATGATTGAAATTTACTCTGGAGCCACTCCACGAGCGATACGCGACAATTCACTTCGCTCATCCATCGTCACGCGATGCGGAACGCCACTAATAATTCGTTCAAAGTTTGAGAATGAATCCTTAATCTGAGGACCATTACCAGTGATCAAGAATTCACGTATTCCGCGATCATGCCAGGATCCACGCATTTTGAAGACATTAAGAGCGCGAGCCATCTCACCACGAATTTCTACATATTGCAGCAACAGAATCGTGTCAGTGATAGTAGAAATATGCGAGTCCGTAATTGAATGACTTCCCATAAATTCTTCCGACGTATTCGTAAAGAATCCCGCGATTTCCTCCTGTTTGGCATATCCAGTCACCCCGATCACAAACTGCCTAAATGCGTTATGGCTAACACCACGTGCGAGCGCTGATAGGGAGTCAATCGCCATGCGCGTGGGCTTGAATTGACTGATCTCAGTTTTAATAATCTGGAGGTGATCTTCCAGACCAGTCGACTCTGGGTAAGCGCAGATGATCTTCAGCAATCCATCTTGCTCCATCTGCTCAAAATCAATGCCCCAACTCGTGCCATTGCGTAGCAACTGAGCACGCGATTCTTCGTAGGCAAATAAAATCGCACGCTCTTTGTTACTGCATGCATCTTCAATGAATTTGGAGACCAATAGCGTTTTACCGGTACCAGTTGCTCCGGTCGCAAGAATGATCGAATCCTTGAAATAGCCGCCACCACACATCTCATCAAGCCGCGGCACGCCCGAACTCACACGCACATTGGATGAACGTTGCGTCAGCCTCATCGCACCAAGAGGGAAGATGCTGATCCCATGAGCACCCATCGTGAACGGGAACTCCCCCTTCATATGGGTAGTGCCTCGCAACTTGAGGATCTCAACGGTGCGCCGTCGGCGCTCGCCCTCCAACACATTGCGCAGGATCACAACATTGTCAGACACAAACTCTTCAACGCCATAGCGCGCGATGGGCCCATATTCGTCAATGCGCTCCGTGGTCATCACGGTGGTGACACCGATCTCCTTCAGCCGAGCGATGAGACGGAAGATCTCCCGGCGCACAACAAACACGGCGTCGTACTGCTGAAAAACCGCCGTAATCGAATCGATTGCCACCCTTTTGGCTTTGTACTTTCGGATGGCGTAATTAATTCTTTCAATCAGGCCAGACAGATCGAAACTGCCCGCCACATCCTGACCATCTGGATCCGGTGAAGCATCAAGAATAAAGAGCTTGTCTTGCTCGACCATCTCCTGCAAGTTCCAGCCAAAACTTGCTGCGTTACGCAAAATATCGAGCGGCGACTCCTCAAACGTGACAAAAATCCCCGGCTCATCGTAATGAGCAATTCCGTTATGGAGGAAATGCAAGGAAAAAACAGTTTTACCCGTTCCGGACGTTCCGCTAATCAGGGTGCTGCGTCCAACTGGCAAGCCGCCATGACACACATTATCAAAGCCCTCGATTCCAGTCGGAAGCTTCTGGACCTGCATCTGAGAAGAACCACTTGAGCTAGAAATCTGCATAACCGCGACCTTGCTCTCCAACGTTAATAAGGAAAATCCTTCGCATCCGCTAGATCACCCTGTGACTTAAGAATCTGCTTCGGCGATGTCCGGGTCTTCCAACGCGTCCATCAGCGAAGAGCCATGGCTGTTGTCAACAAGCTCGTCGTAAAGAAGATCGAGTCCGATCAGCACCCGTTCGCGATCAGAAAGGTCACCAATAATCCGACGCACAGGGGGCGGAAGAATTTTAGACAACGTGGGTGTAGCCAGAATTTTGTCCTCTTCCGCAAGCTGAGGATTTTTCAAGACATCAATGACCTTCAAGGCGTAAACACCTTTGAATTCAGTTTCAAGGATATTTCGAAGCGTTTTGAGTGCACGCATCGAATTCGGCGTGTTCCCAGCTACATAGAGCTTGAGGATGTAAGTCTTCCGGGGGCTCACAAGGTCACCTCCGAATCCTGAAGCTGGCGACGCTGAGATCCAGAGGGAACCAAGGGAATATCTCCAGGAACCGAACGTCGGTACATTTCGCAAAGGTGAGCCATGACGTCCAGCAGTGCAAGGCGGTAATCCTGAAGGAAGTCGTCTTTATGTCCTTCAAGTCTGAGTTGTTTCCAAAAGTCGTCAATCAGATTCATATGGATCTCAACGGTTTGGGTAATGGGCAAGTCGCCAAAAAAAGCGGTATTCACAAAACTCTCTAAAGCCTGGTTGGCCGCCGCGGGGTCACGGAAATAACCAATCAGCAAATCTCGGTAGGTTCGCTGCAGCGACTGCAGCAACTCCCGCTGTTCATGGGGCGGAAGATTGGCCAAGAATCGAGAGGGATCGCGCTTGTAAAAGACCCCGAGGTAGCCCAGCCTTTCCTGCAAACGACTAGACAACTTCCAGGCACTGCCCTCGGGCTGACCGCCAACCTGATCCGATTCAGCGGATCCATCTTCAGGGCGAATATCTTTCTGCCCGTGACGCAGAAACCGTGAAATTGCTGCGTCCACGTTGTAGCCCAGCTGCTCGAGCTGGTCGCCTGGCAGGTGGACTTCTTCGGGGTGGTAATCGACACGCCCCATCAATTCGCCCACCACAACGGCTGGAAAGAGCAGCCCACGAGCCAATAAGTCCTCTCGTGTCTGCTCTTCCAGAAGAGATTGTTCAATCACAACGGCATCAACAGCCTCCCGTTGTCGCTCCAAAGCGGAAACGACATCGACGGCAGAATCCTCAAGGCCAAGGTCAACCCTGGTGTAGCGATTGCCAGGCAACCACTGACAGCAAGCCGATTCAAGCTCAGGCGACCTCAACAAGAACGCGATCGTGAGTGCCGGCCTGCTCATCCAAAACGAAAAGTGATCAATTGAATCTTGACGAAAGAGAGCACGAAGGTCGAAGATCTTTGTTTGTCTTTCGATTGCGGCACAGGCCAAATCGGTGGCTTTCAAGTCTCCGAGCCTGTTCGCGTCCTGTAGCCCATGGCAGAAACCAGTAGCACCAGCTCACAAACCACTCCAGAGACAGGCTCATACGCCATTGTCGAAGCCTCTGGGCAGCAATTTTGGGTGCAACCCAACCGTTATTACGATCTCGATCGTCTGCATGCAGACGTCGACGCCAAGATCACCCTCGACAAGGTGCTCCTCGTCAAGAACGGTGACGTCGCCACCGTTGGCAAGCCGTACGTCCAGGGCGCCAGCGTGGAGCTCAAGGTGATGGCCCACCGTCGCGGTCAGAAAGTGATCGTTTATAAAATGCGCCCCAAAAAGAAGACACGCCGTAAGAATGGTCATAGACAGGAGCTCACACGAGTGATGGTCGAATCCATTTCCGTTGGCGGCAAAGCCATCAGCTGATTGCTTCAACCAGCTTCCCCCCTCACCATCTCTTTGATTTCCCATGGCCCACAAGAAAGGCACAGGCTCAACCCGTAACGGACGCGACTCCAATTCCAAGCGCCTCGGCGTGAAGGCCTACGGCGGCGAGAGCGTAACGGCTGGCTCGATTCTGATCCGCCAACGCGGCACCTCTGTCATGCCAGGCGTCAACGTTGGTCGTGGCAAGGATGACACCTTGTTTGCGTTGACCGACGGGATTGTCAAGTTTGAGTCGATCCGCCGCGGACTCCGCAATCGCAAGCGCATCACCGTTGCCGCAGCAGCTCAGTAGAACAAAAGGACCAAGCAGCCTCTTCAACAATCGAAGCAGGTTTATAGAAGAGCAGTGATCTTTTCTGAGGTCATTGCTCTTTTTTTATTGCAATCATCCAAACAATAATTTCCGATCTACAGCTGCGGCAAAACTCATCATTAACGCCAAGATATTCATATCAACCATGGCGTAAAATTCAAAGACGCAAATAGCTTCTGAATGATTGCTGCTGAGCTCATCAAAGGAAATTCAGTTCGCATCCCGCATCTCTTGCTGATACCTGCAGAAAGAGCTCCAACCTTGAGGCCAAGACCCAAGGGCAACATCAAGCAGGATCTCTATCCGAGCCAAAACGTTGGCTAAAGGAATAAAGGAAAGCAAGAACAGTTTCCGATTGACAGGAAGACCTCAAAGAGAGATTAAATCATAGTTTTATCAAACCATAACCAATCAGACAACCACCCAAATTGGCTTGATTAAACATACTGAGACCTGGACGAATGTCTTTACATCCATCGAATCGTCATAGGCCTAGAGAGCGGTCATCTCAGCCAACAAAGGGGCATAGCTTCACACAAGTCATTTTCCAATTTTTCCTTTTGAGGCTGATATGCCCCCAACGACTCACAGAATCCGACATCAGGGAAACAAGCCTAATCAGCCTTAGCGGGCTATTAACACCACACCAAGAGTCAACCAGCTACTTTGATCGCTTATCATCAATTCAATCAAATGAGCATCATGCTTATCACAAAAATCAGAAACACATTGCCTCAAAATATGGCCAATCGACAAAGACTCTGTATAGCAAAGAAGCTTGAGCTTTTTATGAAGATCATCATGCAGCTCAAAGGTGATACGTTTCATTTTTCAGCAGAGTGCATGTGCATTGTTCAGCAATATGGAAAAAGAATGAGAGCTAAAAAACTGAATTGTACTATTTTTGATAAGAAACGGATAGGCCTATAAAAATCTTAATTTTTTCCTTAGCTTCAAGCCTTGCGCCGATCCCCCAACCAGTCCTCGCTTGAGTTGAGCTGCTCCTGGAGGTTGATCATGTCTCTAGCTGTTCAAAGGGACTCGGAATGTTTAACCGTATGACTAGGCAATTCTCCGAAACTTGTGAAATATCTCCTAGAAAACCTGCCTTGATGCTTAAATCCAAAACGAATAGCTATTTCACGAATAGTCTTCGTATTGCAATCGGCAGAGCAATCAAGCAATGATCTTCTAGCCTCTTCAAGTCTTACCTGTGTCATCATCTCTATAATTCCCATGCCAAAATAGTCTTGACATACTCTATACAATGAAGCTTGGGCTACATTTAAGTGCCGACAAACATCTGATAAAGACATCGGTGAACTCATTTTATCAGGATCATGAGAAAGATTAACAATCTCACCAAGCAATCCCTGATTCTTCGCTTGTTTCTTTTTATATAACCTGTGTCCTCCTTCTTCAAGGCATATAGTCATTAAATCATAGTATTTAGAGGGATTCGAAATTCCCTGAACAAGATCCCTTCGAGTAAGCCTGCGTAATTGGGAAAAGGCTTCATGATCAATCACTAAGCCAATAGATTGGTGTAAAATCTCAAGAGCACGATTTGCCTGGCATTCTTCAAGTTTATCGAGTAATATTTTCCTGTCTAACATACATGCAGTTGCAGAGCATGATTCAGAATATTTCCCCCATGAGTCCCCTGGATTTGAACGAAAAGTAGTAAGACCACCAAGACTATTATCGCTCATATCAAAACCATCGCAATATCCATGCGGATAACTTGCTTTCTGTATTGGTGTTATCCAGTTAAAATCGACGGACCAACCTGTACCCCATCCCTCATATAAAAGAGGTTTTGATGCACTGATCTCGGCTATGGCCATGCCAGAAGATCTTTCATGTGCCATTGAATAACTACCTTCACCAGTTTCAAGCTGAGTAATTCTTGTAAATTGATCATATTTCTGAAGAGTCTCAGACAATTGCAATGGATCTGTATAGGAAAACTTGACTTTCATGACATGCTTCCTCTATGCAAATCAGAGACAAGAACACTCATTTTGCTTGCTTTATCAATTGTCTCTTCAGGACTCTCTTCAAACGTCTTAAAATAAAGACGTTGAAAAGAATTCCAATTTTTAAATCCATAATACAAAGCGTTATGCTGCTTAGTAAATTGCTTCAGGCCTCGAGGAACATGGGGATTTAAATAAGATTTTTTGACTTGTTCTAGACGGATACTCTTAATCAAATCGAGAGTATTCATATTAAAGGTCGATCTACAAGCTTGGCCGAGAGATTCTTGCTCAGAGTTCAAGTATTTGGATATTTCTCCTATTGTCAAGGGTGGCAAGCCTGGTCTATCTTCATGCAATAACTTAACAAGATCCTCTATTAACTCGGTCGATTCAGATCTCTCTGTGATGTAATTAGGAAGCTCACAAGAATCCTCCAAAGTCGCAATAGCTAAATCGTAAAATCCATTTGCTTTGGCTACACCCTTGGTAAAATGATATTGAAACAATTTCTTGAGCTGAAAACTGGCATCACTATTTGAATCAATACCAATACATTCTTCTATCCTCGCATAGGCATTGTAAGCATTCATCTCATCAATTTTTTCTTTCATTAATTTCCACTTCAAGCTCATACAGCAAAGGAGAGTATTGGCCCCGACAATATCTCATGTATTGCCACCAGTTTTATTTAAGCGATTAAATCCAGCGATTCTTAAATCTTTCATTTTATGACCACCAATAATAGTATTACTCCCTGGCTTTTTCCCTTGATTGTTTACCCAACAAAATGCAATTGAATTTTGATTTGCCTCTTCTTCGTAAAGCAATGTTTGATTTGACTTAAAAATTTCAAGGTGAACATTATTAATCGGCGCGCAGATTGAACTCGTTTGCAGTTCACCCTTGCTTAGCTGGGTGATATTGCAAGAAAAATTTGAAGTGGAGTAATATTCATTGTAGTGATTCTTGCAATACGTTTCCATTCCAAGCAAGTTACTGAAAACATATTCTTTTGCCTTCCTTGCCTTCATCTAAATACTGCCTTAGAGCAATCTCTGTAAAATCTGATTCAGAATAACAACTATTCGCTTTCCGATCAGACATTACAAGACTCTTTTAATATTTAAAAGACAATCCGAGAGGCCTATGGAGCACAGGGCTCAGGCGAATAGACCTCCTTAGCAAAGATTTACTCATTTTCGAAGCAATGCACGTTCCCAGGATGCATAAAACCGAAAAGTCACATTCACTATTTCCGCATTGCACTCAATATTAAACGCAGCAAGTATATTTTCACCCAAAAAAGGGTTCATGCAGTGCATATATCGAGTAGCGATAATCATGCTATGTCTCATTCTCAATTACATGCATTCATTGATCGAGCACATAATGACGAGCAATTTCGCGCTCACCTTTCATCAATGCATCCAAATCAGATTATAGAATTTGCCGCAGAGAGTGGCTTTGATTTCTCAGATGAAATCAAAGGAAGATTTGTTAATCGATGGAAAGGAGTATATTTTTGCCCTCAAGCTATTGAAGTTGGAATCCTATGTCCAGGATTAGTGCTAGCTGGCTATAAAAACCTTCTTCACTATTCTCAGTCTACATGCAGCGCTTCAAATCTCAAGGAGGAAGAACATGATTTTAGATCAGGTGGCATCTATTAATTTTAAAAACTTGCGCCAACTCCAAGGCTTCAACTTATGATTTTTCCGTCATCCTGATCTCGGAAAGAATGCATTTAAGACAGCCCGCTGAGGCGCGACAGGATTAAATCAGCAAGAAGATAGACTTACCAATTGATGATCAAGCTTTTGGTCATCAATTGAATCTTTGCCAACAAATAGGCAAGAAAAAACGATCATCGCTCTGAACTCAACCCTTAACATCAAAATCCATTCACGCATCTCAAGGCAACCATTATCAAGCATGTGATCGTTCCACTTAAGTTTCACTCAAGAGACATCTTCAAAAGCTTTCATTCAAGCAATGATCAACGTCCTCACGACTAAGGGGTAATGCCTAGTGGTCGATAGACCCTTGTGGTGATTAATAATGGGTGAAAGACCTCAAGGAAATGCGATTGCAACGTTCGAAAGAAGCAATCAACAAGATCAGGGGCATCAAAGTGAAAAGGATATTCGCCGCTATGACCTTTAAAGAAGTACCAGTTTAATAAAGCTCGTCCATCCTCATTCATGAGTGCATGAAATTGCATGAGCTGATCCGACGGATCAGGGAGGTGCTCCAAGACATCAAGGCAAACGACCGTATCAAAACGTTGGCTAGTGAGATCTGATAGATCACGATGCATCGACATCTTGTGTTCCAGTCCAAGAGCCACAGCCCTGGACCAAACGAACGCTCTGTTCTGTGGATTCAGATCAACGAAATGAACTCGATCAACAGCGTCCAATGCCGCTGCAGCCAGAGCGTGGGTGCCGATCCCTCCTCCAAAATCAAGAACGGTGCCTCGAGCAAAATCCTCCTGCAAACGCAGCGTGTCCGCGATGTAATCAGAACTGCTGAGATGCCAAGCCGCCAACTCAAAGAGATGGCCCGTCCCTACGGTGCTTTCATAAAACTCCGTGGCTTGATCCGCTTGAAAAGCGCCCGGATGGAGTGCGGCTAAATCATCCTTGCCATCGGGTAAGCGCTGATCCACCTGCTCCAGCGTGAGCTGAAGGTGTTCAGCCAAATGGGCACGAACAGAAAAGCCACTCTCCAAGAAGGTCTCGATGTCCACGCGGGGAGAATTGCTGAGACGTTGCATCTTCTGCCGGTCAGACAGCGTCAATTTACGTGCAGGCCGGATGCCACATTCAGAACAACTGCTGTTGAAACCCCTTGGATGCACCACTTGGCTTCGTGGTGATCGACAAGCCATCAGGTCTCACCTCCCATGCCTGCGTGAGCCGGATGCGTCGCGTGCTCAAAACCAAAAGAGTGGGGCATGGAGGCACGCTTGACCCGGCCGTGACTGGCGTGCTGCCGATTGCCGTGGGCCAGGCCACCCGACTGCTTCCCTACCTGCCAGGAGAGAAAACTTATCGGGGTGTGATCCAGCTGGGGACCAGCACGAACACCGATGATCTTCAGGGAGAGGTCGTTGCGGTTCAGGACTGGCCGCAATTGAGCCTGGAGGACATCGATCAGGCGCTCGATCCATTCCGCGGCAGCATCGAGCAGTGCCCTCCCCAGGTTTCAGCGGTTCACGTGAACGGTGAACGCGCCCATGCAAGAGCCCGCCGCGGTGAGGTGATGGACCTACCTGCCCGCCCTGTGACCATCCACACACTCTCACTTGAGAATTGGGATTCAGAGCAAGGAAAGCTCACTATTGAGGTGCACTGCTCCGCTGGCACCTACATCCGTTCATTGGCGAGAGATCTCGGCCAGTCGCTCGGATGTGGCGGCTGCCTCGACTGGCTGAGGCGCACCCAAGCCCTGGGATTCGTAGAAGCCCATGCCATCGCACTCCCAGTGCATCCCAATGAACAGAACACTTCAGGGATGGAGCCGCTCACCCTCATTCCTCCCCAACTCGCCTTAACGCACCTACCCACACGAACGCTCTCCGAAGGCGAGCGGGACGACTGGAGCTGCGGACGCGCGATTCCCCATCAAAATGGAACCGGGCCCACCGTTGTTCTTAGTTCAGACGACATCATGCTGGGAATCGGACTCGCCAACAGCGAAGACCAGCTCAGACCCAAGGTCGTGTTTGAAGCGCGCGGCTGATTCCTCCCCTGCTCCGTATGGCCGGCCACAGCAAATGGTCCCAGATCAAACGCACCAAGGCGGTGGTGGATGGGAAGCGAGGTGCCCTATTCACCAGGCTTGGACGCGAGATCACCGTGGCGGCGCGTAACGGAGCCGATCCAAACGGCAATTTTCAATTGCGCACGGCGATCACCAAAGCGCGCTCGGCGGGTTTACCAGCAGGCAACATTGAACGCGCGATTGCCAAAGGATCGGGCCAAGGAGAGGCCGGTTCCAGCCTGGAATTGATTCGCTACGAGGGGTATGGCCCTGAAGGCATGGCTGTCCTTGTGGAAGCACTCAGCGACAACCGAAACCGCACGGCGGCCGAGGTTCGTCTGGCCTTCAGCAAACACGGCGGAAAACTCGGAGAGACGGGATGCGTGAGTTATCTCTTTCAGCATCGCAGCGAGGTGCGACTGGAGGGACATTGCGAAGAAGAGCCCCTGCTAGAAGCCCTTCTCGAACTCGATGCAGAGGGATATGTGTGGCAAAGCGATGGCAACACCATGGTTCATGGTGGCTTCGAAGCCCTCGAACAACTTCAACAGGGGCTCCAGGATCGTGGCTGGTCCGTGATCGATTGGGAGCACTGCTGGCACCCCTTGGCGCTTGTGGAGATCCAAGACCAACACCTTGCAGAAACGTGCCAACGTTTACAAGAAGCCTTAGAGGCCCTGGATGATGTCTGCAGCGTGAGCACCAATCTTGGGACTGCCGAATTCACTGAACATTGACGCAGCAAGACAGTCATTTCGTTTTTTGATGGCCTCCAGCCCCTACAGAAGCATGGATGAATGAGCGCCAGGCAATTCCATAACCCCACGCATGAGCGCAGGGTATGAGGGCCATCAAGATTTAATCAGAAGCCTCGATACATATTTTGGGAGACATAATTTGGCTTAGGCACAAATGGTCCTGAAGAAGCTCCCCATTTCACAGCACTATCGAGATCGTAGACAAAAGGCTTAGGGATCTTGATGTCTTTCACTTTCGGTTTCGGCTTGAGAATTTTTGCAAGTTTGTTTTCAACACCTCCACCTGCCATTATTTGCAGCTGATCGAGGCTCAGTTCAGCGTTATTCATTGATTTGAATTGGTTGAGTGAGGCGAAGAGGGTGATACCTCTCCGATGCACACACCATCCCACCGATCCATGGCTGCGGTCACGAGCTAAATCATCTCGACCCGTGATCTTGGTCACAGGATCTCACAACTACCAAAAGCCAGCCCAAAAGCCAGCTCCAAAAGCCAGCACTACCCCAACGACCAATACCCCTTAACCAATAGGCCCATTCTTATTTCTCAGCATTGAAGAAACATTAGGTGTCTTTTTTACTCACAACCTCGTCATAGGCATCAAATCTCACCAAACCCTTCAGTTCGGAAAAACTGAGCATGTTGTCTGGTGTTTTTCCGTTCTGAAGATCCGTCACCGCTTGCCGCATGGCGTACGCGGCAGAGGCAAGCAGGGTGAGGGGATAGGCCACTAAATGAAACCCCATGGCGCCGAGTTGTTCGGGCAATAGCAAGGGAGTCACCCCTCCCTCCAACATGTTCGCCATGCGCTTTCCCGGTACCTCGCTGCAAAAGCGAAGCATCTCTTCTTCTGAACGTGGCGCCTCAAAAAAAAGCACGTCAGCACCAAGATCGGCAAACGCTTTTAATCTCCAAAGCGCTTCATCGAGTGCACGCTGCTGCCCATAGCGTTCCGCAAATGCCGATCGCGCATCGGTTCGCGCCACGATCACCAGATCTGCGCCCTGACGGCGGGCTTCAACCGCAGCAGTGATACGCTCAATCGCAACATCACGCTCCACAACCTGTTTGACCCCGGTGTGTCCACAGCGTTTAGGAGAGACCTGATCTTCAAGCATGATCCCAGCAAAACCTGCCTGCTTGAACTGATGCATGGTGCGCTGCACATTGGCCGCATTGCCATGACCTGTATCACCATCACCGATCACTGGAATCGAAACGGCATCGCAAAGAGCACGACCCTGATCCAGCATTTCTGTCACCGTAAGCAATCCTGTATCAGGCAACCCCGCACGCGCTGCAGCCACCGAGAATCCACTCATGAAGGTGAGCGGACAGCCCGATTGCTCCACAATTCTTGCCGATAAGGCATCAAAACAGCAGGGCATGACATGACAAGCGTCTTGTGACAACAACGCCCGTAAATCCGCGCTGGTTCCTGTTGTTGGGGTCACGATTCAAACTCCTCAATATGGATGGTTGGGCAACGGCAAGAATCAAAGCAAGGTCATGAATACTGGTTTCATTCACTGTCATCACCAATCTTGCACAAGACTCATTCCGCTGACGTCATCTAGGTTGAGATTCTGATCATCACCGAAGGATTGAACCCATCCATTAAAAAACTGAAGTTGGCAAGATTTTCTTACTTTTTGCAGAAAAGATTGAATCCTCCTGCAGAATGTTGACTCAATCAGAATTTTGTTACTAGGACCCTCTCGACAGGCAATGTTCCCTGCCTGCCGCTTCACCGAAGCAATGAGTTGTAGCCAATGCTTTCAGCCAAGATAAGGGCTTACGAATAGCCCACAAACAGTCGAACTTCGATATTCTTCTGTCCATTGCTGTTGGGCTAGCGACTCTTCCCCTGAGATCAATTGCTAATTGCTAAGGCCATCTTTCCCCATGGCCGCTGATCCATGCCATGTTGCAAGACAGCGCTCGCCTGCCCTGGAGTCATGCCTCGTTCTTTTCGCCTCATGCCCCTTGCACGGTTGTTGTTACTGCCATGGCTCATCGTGCCAACTAGCCAGGCACAGGAACCTGCCACAAAAGCCTTTGAGCAAAGGAACATACCGCTTTCCTTGATCTTCAGTGAGTGGCGCCAAAACGGCAATAACGCCAACACCTACATCTGCGCCTGTGACCGTGCGAGTTGCAACACCAGACCGGGTTGGCCCTTCCGCAGCTTTCGCACCGGTGAATCGATCCCGGTCCTAGGGGAAGCCAATCTCAACGATGCACGGCGCGATGGCTTTATCTGCGGACGCCGTTGAAAAAAGAGTGGCAGTTCAGACCAATGGAGCAATGCTGAAGTGTATTTTCAGCCCTATTTCTTAAACCGCTTACAAGTTGCGAATCACTCGATCATCAGCAGCAAAATCCAATAAAACAAGCATTAATCTTTTCCAGCTTAAATATCCAAAATAAATCCAGCAACTAAAATATATTCACAACCCAGGCACGTAATCCAAGCCTCAACGCATCAAAAGCCAGACAGCAAGACCACCGATTCCTACACCCTTAAAGAACTGAGCCCACGTCAACCCATAGGTGTCGATCTGGAATGTCCTCATCATCCAATTGAGAAGCTCTTTGTGCTTGCGAATCAAAAGGGGACTATCCGCCGTATTCAGCTGCTGAATTTGCTTGAGCTTTATCTCACCAAGCTTTGCCACGACCCCTTTCAACAAAGAATCACAATCTTAAAGCCATCGAGGTGATAGCAAGCTGTTGAGCGGCACGATTCCATCGCCCCCTTCGCACGCCAAGCAATCAGTCGATCCGCTTGCAGCGACATCGAAATCCAAACAACGTGACGAATTCACAAACAAATCCTCAAAAAAGCACGAGCGGCCTAATATTTGAAGCAACACAGGCAACGAAACTCAAATCAATGCTTGACGCAAGCTTACTTTTACCCACAGCCATAGATAATACCTTTTCAGGAAGAAAAGCCTCACTATGGTTCTTTTATGTGTTGACGGCCATAACACTTTGGCGCAGCCAACACCACTTGCTTGCGCCCGATGGAGGGGCACAATCGATAGCCACCATCCCGCTTGACACCTATTCAGCAGAAGCATCAGGAACCGTTATGGGGATATTTGCACTTTGGGGTCTATCGCAATTAGTTATAGGAATGATCTGTCTTGCGGCATGCTTGAGATACAAAGCACTCATACCTCTCTTATATGCCCTTGGCAGCATTGAATACGGAGTAAGAGCTTTTTATATTGGCCACTACAAACCCATTGAGACGATGGGTGATGCCCCAGGAGCCATCATCAATATACCTTTGACGATCATCCTTATCGCCATGCTGTTGTTGTCGTTATGGAGAAAGGATCACCCAGAGCGACAGCCATTTCATTAACCATTCAAACTGAAAAATGAACCATGGGCCTTCATAACCCCATGGCCTTATCCCTGAGTTTCAAGTGGTCGGCTCCAATCGCAACGGACAGGGGCATGTCAGCACCAGACATCGATCAGAGCCCATCGAGATGCAAACAAAGGCAGCCTCCATCACAATCTGCTTGAGATGAGACCACAGTTTTCATCAAGCAGAAATTGAGTGGCAATCTTCAAACGCAACACAGGCTTCAAAGGCCACCTACAAGACAATCTCATTAGACAACAACAAAACCAAAGCGAAGGACAATCTTGCTCTCCAGCCCCTCAAAAGCACCAGAACGGCTGATCTTTTTAGATCAAATTAAAGCAATCATGGTAGCCCTCGTCATCGCCAGTCATACGATATTTGTAGGCATACTGTTCACAACAGACACGAGACAAATGATCGTGTCATCACCTATTTACGAGGCATCGAGTAATTGGTTTGGATGGATCTGCAACACTTTTTACATGAACATCCTATTCCTGATCTCAGGCTACTTATTACCAAATTCAGTGCATAAACGAGGGGTCGGATACTTTGCCAAGCACCGCCTTCTTCGTCTTGGGATCCCTTTGATCATTGCAATTTTGATACTTAACAATATAACACCTTTAGCCGGTCTAGCCATCCCCAACAGCACCGTATTTGCTCAAGAAATCAACACTCTTCCACTGAATAGAATTGGACCTCAATGGTTTCTTGTAATACTCATTTTATTGAATACAATATACTGCTGCTGGGCCTTCATTCGAAAAAGCCGATTTTCAGTTGAGAACACCCAACCGTTGCCAGGCTGGCGTTCCTGGCTGATGAGCGCTGCAATTCTTGGGATACTAGAGATCGCAATGGGACATTTCACAGGATTCTGGTCAAACTTAAAAAACTCCCATTTAGATGGTCTTGGCTATCAGGGAATGCACCTTTGGACCTATTGTTTTTTATTCTTTGTGGGATGCAAAGCCGCATCGCATCAATGGTTAGAACGTATTAACAAGCGGCACGCATTGCGATGGCTACAACTTTCATCACTGATCACACTGGTACTTGTGGCTACAAACCACGCACCATTTCAAGTTCCCCTTAACGAGACCGACTCGCAAACGGTTACGCCAATCATGGAATTTTTATCACCACTCATTGGCTGGGGATATATGGCTGCAATTTTAGCTTGGAGTCAAGACCACCAACAGCCAGAACAGCATTGGCTGGTCAAGGCAGGCAAGGATAGTTTTGGCGCCTATTTAATCCACATACCACTCCTTGCCGGAACCATGATTACCTCCTATTCACTAGGGGTAAGAAACATCTGGTTGCTTGGATTAGGATCGACAGCAATAGCGATCTTCATATCATTTTCAGCAAGCCATCAATTGCGCCGGATTGCTGTCATTAAGCGCATCATATAACAAAACATAGCGAAAGAAGACTGGATCATCAGGTGCAAAATGCAGCAAAAATGCCAATTCTTTATGTATCAAAAGCTACATGACTTTTTGAGCAGTCGTGCAGAGTAGTCAATTAACAAGATGTTCATGACATTTTTAATGCATTGGTCATTTAAAACTGGTTATCACGCCATTGCTGCTAAAAAGTTTTTATCTACAGGGGCTCCATTCCCTGAATGCAAATCATGGAAGCGGTTTCACGGTCCTGGCTCAGTAGAAGGTTGGATTTTGGTGGAAGCAGATAATGCTGATGCCTGCTACGAACACGCTGCCGAATGGGCCGAGTGCTTGGATTGGGAAGTGACCCCTGTTCTTACGGACGATCAGGCAGGTCCCTTCATGGCCAAGGTTTACAGCTGATTTCAACCGGAGGAAGGAACTCTCGCCACCAGCAAGATTTTTGTTGTGTGGCTTCCATTCCTTCCGAAGCGCCACCTCTTGACAGGGTTCGCATGATTGGAATGCCATCCAATACAAACTCTGAACACATCCATCAAGAAGAGCACAGCCACTGAGCCAATCCACAAATGCGGGCCAGTACAAAAAAATTCTCTAGCCTATCGAGACATATTGGCAAAAAAGGATTAGGGATGAGCGCGAACCTATCAACAACATTCTTACGAAACAAGGCCATCAAAAATCTTTTCATTTCCTTATCTTTCATCTTTACAACATCAATCTTGTGGCCATCATTCGCGAATAGCGATGACGGGCACTCAGCAAGCCATGGAGTCAAGGTTGAGGTGTTAGCAAACTCCACTAAAATGTGGAATGGCAGCGTGCTACCCAGCTATCCCAAGGGACAGCCCAATATCAAAATACTTCGGATCCAAGTGCCAAGTGGCGTGACATTACCTTGGCACTACCATCCTGTGATCAATGCCGCCGTCATTCTCCAGGGAACACTAGAACTCAAATTAAAAGATGGCACCAGAAAGACTTACCAACAAGGCGATGCTCTCATAGAAGTTGTCAACACGATTCACGAAGGTAAAGCATTAGGAGCAACCGATGTAGATCTGATTGTATTTTATGCGGGAGAGAAAGATGTGCCAACCACAGTTCTCATCGATCCCCAGAACAATCAGTAGCAGGGTGAGCCTGCCTCCGCATCCATAAAATGCTGACGATGCAAAGTGAAAAAGAAGCACTCGCCTACAATATAAACATCAAGTGAAGAAGCCTATTGAATGGCTTCAGCTGATGGCAAAGCTTGCTCATTCACTACACTCCTTCTCATCCGCTTTCAAATGTTCGAGCAAATAGGAGTACCAGTTACCATACGCAACAGCATCCTCCTTCGTGATTTCATTGGCCTCTATTGCTGCAAGTAGTCGATATGCAGCTGCTCGTTGTTTTTGATCCAATGCCCATTACCCCCTGATAATCGAAAGGGAGTGAAGCAAAGTTCGTGCAGGCATCTCAGATACGAACTTCGAGAAAGAGATCTTCGTCTGACAATAGTTAGGTTCACATTTAAACGGAGAAGACATTAATTCAACAAGCTCTCTCCGCTCTTTCTTCATAGCAAATACTGGCAATTCAGGCATCAAAGTTGGTTCCGAGTGATGAGATCACTATCGCCCACACACATTCAAAAGAACTCCCCCAAATGGGTGATCGTAGACATCGAATGAATCACCTATTCAGGGGAGACAGAAGGTTGGATGCGCCCAGCACGGCATCGCCCATCGCGATGAAATTCCATAAAGGGCATCAGGAGCAGGCAATTGAGACCACTAAACTTGCTATGAGCTCAACGCACAATCTATTCACATTGGAGAGACCCATGAAAATAAGACAACGAATACCGCCTAAGCTAAGCAATCTGATCGACAAAATCAGACGAAGGATTGCCTACGTCCCAGCCGTGAGCGATACGATTTCATCCATGAAAGAACTTGGAATCGATCTGAAAGAGGACAAAAAAACAACGAATAAAAGGCCTCTAGGGAAACCAACGATCAGGATCATGGATTCCGCCTTGGTCTTGCCCTCGTGATTCCTGGTTTCTATGCGTCAGTCTCGACGCTCCAACCCCCCAGCCCCGTGCAGTGACTTGAGAAACCAACAGTCACAACCACCGTGCCCTGTTTGGCCAAGAGGGTGTTCCATCTGGAGGAATCCCCAGGCCCGATAAAGCTGTTGAGCAGCAACCATTCCCGAAAGCGTTTCGAGATAAATCCAGCGATAGCCCATCACACGAGCCTGTTCCAACAAGCTCCCCATCAGGCGCCAACCAACACCCTTGCCTCTCGCTGACGGAGCTAAATACATCTTCTGCAATTCGCAAGTAGCCTCCACACCCCTTAGGGGTCCTATTCCGGCTCCGCCAAGAAGATTGGTGCCCTCCACTGCAACGAAATAAACACATCCAGAGGCGTCGTAGGTCTTGCTCATTGCATCGAGTTCTGGATCTTGCCAAGCAAAACCAGGGCGATTAGCACCAAATTCAACAAGTGCCGACCGAATCACTTTGGCCAACGCTATGTCGTCCGACGGGTGTAATGGCCGAAGCTTGATGACAAGCCCTTCACTCAAAAGGATGACCTCCACAAGCTGAGCATGCAAAAAGATTCAATCTCCACAGGATCATCCCATGCAGTAAAGATCGAGGAAACAAATCACACTACCTATGCCTGCAATAGCTTGATTGCGAGATGCGGTTCCACAGCAACAACAGATGGCACACCAGGTCCTGAATGCATTTCATGCTATATTCAAGAAAAATAATCATTATGCTAGATATTTTACCCGGCTACTATATTGTTTTCTTAGCACTCGGACTTGCAGCAATTGTGGTGGTCTTATTTTATTCCTTTACGCGAAATTCCAATTACGAAGTGCAGCAGCGTGCCAAAAAAATCCAACAGAAGAGAGAAAAAGACAATCAAGCCCGATCAAATGATGCTTAGTTCCAGCAGACCTGGCCCATTGGCACGCACAAACCGATCCACTTTTGCCCATGTCTCCCATGGCAGTTAAGTAGTGAATGGCACCAGACCATTCAGGTAAGACCAACAAGCACGCCACTTCCAATCTCGTCGGTTTTGTTTCTGATGGCAATGCGCGATTGCACCGATGCGCTATCCACCCGTCTAAGCCACACTTTGTGTATCGAAATCGGAGGAGCCATGACGGCCGAAACTCCACCTGAGCAGATCACAGAAGCAGCCTGACCACTTGGCCCCTGCTCCAACAGTTTTTTCACCCAACGGCGAGTTCCGTCCTTCGGTAGGCAATCTCTTGAGCGCCACGTCGATCGACACTC